>NZ_CP091913.1:546666-890833 GCF_022063185.1 Nostoc sp. UHCC 0870
GCTTTAGAATTACTGGCGGGTATTCCCACCGTAGTTTATGGTTACTTTGCCCTATTGTTTGTCACACCTTTATTGCAAACATTCCTACCCGATTTACCTGGGTTTAATATGTTGAGTGCCGGCTTAGTCATCGGGGTGATGATTATTCCTTACGTTAGTTCTCTAAGTGAAGATGCCATGCGTGCAGTTCCTACACATCTGCGTGAAGGTTCTTATGCAACAGGGGCAACTCGTTTACAGACAGCATTACGAGTTGTTTTACCAGCGTCTACTTCTGGTGTGATTGCCGCTTATATCTTAGGTATTTCTCGCGCGGCTGGTGAAACAATGGTTGTTGCTATTGCCGCAGGTGGACAGCCTAACTTGACATTGAACCCGATGGAACCCGCCGCCACAATGACCGCCTACATAGTATCAGTGAGTCTTGGTGATTTGCCTCATGGCACTTTGGAATATGAGACTATATTTGCTGTAGGACTGTCTTTAGTTTTAATGACTTTGGTTTTCAACATTATTGGTTATTTTCTTACCAAGCGATACCGAGAAATTTATTGATATGACAACTTTAAATATTCGGCAAATTCGCACTATTATCAATCGCAACAAGCAATATGAGTATATCTTCAATATTCTGGGCTTGTTATCCATGTTGGTTGGTATTGTCACCCTATTGGCACTGATATTTGACTTATTTGGGGATGGTTTACCGAGACTTTCTTGGCAATTTATCACTTCATTTCCCAGTCGCAAAGCAGAAGAAGCCGGTATCCTGTCAGCTTGGGTGGGAACGCTATTAGTCATGTTAGTGACGGCAACAGTAGCGATTCCTGTGGGCATAGCATCGGGAATATACTTAGAAGAGTATGCCCGAAAAAACTGGCTATCCGATTTAATTGAAATTAATGTCACCAACCTAGCTGGAGTGCCTTCCATTATTTATGGACTTTTGGCATTAGGGGTATTTGTTTATGGTTTAAACCTAGGTCAAAGCGTCATCACGGCTGGATTAACTTTAGCGTTGCTGGTTTTGCCAGTGGTGATTGTTGCCACTCGTGAAGCTTTACGTGCTATTCCCAACAGCATCCGCGAAGCTGCCTATGCGATGGGAGCAACTAAATGGCAAATGATTTGGGATCATATTCTACCCTATTCAACTGGCACAATTTTGACGGGGATAATTGTGGCATTGGCTAGAGCCATCGGCGAAACTGCACCTCTAGTTACTATTGGTGCGCTGACATTTATTGCCTTCTTACCAGACCCACCCATTACTGGTCAGTTTCCCTACATTTCCTTTGCTTGGTTACTTGCTCCCTTTACGGTTCTACCCATCCAAATGTTTGATTGGGTTTCTCGACCTCAAGCTGAGTTTCAGATAAATGCAGCAGCCGCAGGTATTGTGCTAATTGCCCTGTGCTTGACGATGAATGCTGTCGCAGTTTATCTCCGCTATCGTTTACGCAAAAAAATCAAATGGTAGAAACAACATCTCGAATTTTGGACAGGCCTATTAAAGCTGCGGTCAATTACCTCAATTTTTACTACGGGGGAAAAGTTCATGCCCTCAAAGACATTCATATGCCAGTCGGTGAGAAGCAGGTAACGGCACTGATTGGCCCTTCTGGATGCGGCAAAACTACCCTTTTACGCTGTTTCAATCGGATGCACGACCTCTACCCTGGAAATCGCTATCAGGGGGAAATATCTTTAGAGCCAGATGGAATTAACCTGCTGAGTAATAAAGTTGACCCAATTGAGGTCAGGATGCGGATTAGTATGGTGTTTCAACGACCTAATCCATTTCCTAAATCAATTTATGAGAATGTGGCTTATGGTTTGCGGGTGCGGGGTGAGTCTAGAAGGGCAGTGATTGATGAGAAGGTCGAGAAAGCCTTACGTAGTGCTGCTTTGTGGGATGAAGTCAAAGATAGGTTGCAGGATTTAGCTTTTAATCTTTCTGGGGGTCAACAGCAGAGGTTGTGCATTGCTCGTGCTTTGGCGACTGAACCGGAAATTATTCTGTTTGATGAACCTACATCTGCACTAGACCCAATTGCTACAGCCAGTATTGAAGAGTTAATTGCACAATTGAAAGAAACAGTAACTATTTTGATTGTGACTCATAGTATGCAGCAGGCGGCGCGTGTTTCTGACTATACGGCGTTTATGTATTTAGGTGAATTAGTGGAGTTTGATAAGACGGAAACTATTTTTAGCAATCCATCGCATCAAAAAACCGCAGATTATGTAAATGGGCGTTTTGGTTGATGAACAAATAAACCTAGCAGGAGATACATGATAAAATCACCTGCTAGAGTTGTACGGTATATTCTCGCCATGTTTGATCGGGGTAGTGCCTATTTATAGGAAATAATGCCTATCCGCCACTAAGAATAAGTCAATTAACTTTGTTAAGGGTTAAGGTCAGTCACCTAAATGGTTAATTTGTAGTTAAAGAGAGATTGGGGACAAAATAAGAAATCAAAACTCAGCACTGTAGGTAATCGCTAATAATATAAGAAGACACTTTACATTTCTTAAATATTAGCTTAACTAGAACTATGGCCAGAGATTTACGGGGATTTATTAAAATTCTAGAAGAGAAAGGGCAATTACGGCGGATTTCTGCTTTAGTTGACCCAGATTTAGAAATTGCAGAGATTTCCAACCGGATGCTGCAAAAAGGTGGACCTGGCTTGTTATTTGAAAACGTCAAGGGTTCATCCTTCCCGGTGGCGGTGAATTTGATGGGAACTGTGGAAAGGATATGCTGGGCAATGAATATGCAGCATCCCCAAGAGTTGGAAACTCTGGGTAAAAAGCTGAGTATGCTGCAACAACCAAAGCCGCCGAAAAAGATTTCGCAGGCGATAGATTTTGGGAAAGTGCTGTTTGATGTGGTGAAAGCCAAACCAGGTAGAGATTTTTTCCCGGCTTGTCAGCAGGTGGTAATTCAAGGAGATGATTTAGATTTAAACAAGTTACCTTTAATACGTCCCTACCCTGGTGATGCTGGCAAGATTATTACCCTGGGATTAGTGATTACTAGGGATTGTGAGACAGGTACGCCAAATGTGGGTGTGTATCGCTTGCAACTGCAATCTAAAAATACGATGACAGTTCACTGGTTATCAGTGCGGGGTGGGGCGAGACATTTACGCAAAGCTGCCGAAAATGGTAAAAAATTAGAAATAGCGATCGCACTTGGTGTAGATCCTTTAATTATTATGGCAGCCGCTACACCCATTCCTGTAGACTTATCAGAATGGTTGTTTGCGGGACTGTATGGCGGTTCGGGTGTGCAGTTGGCGAAGTGTAAAACCGTAGATTTGGAAGTTCCCGCCGATTCGGAGTTTGTCTTAGAAGGGACAATTACACCAGGGGAAATTTTACCAGACGGCCCCTTTGGCGACCACATGGGTTATTACGGCGGCGTGGAAGATTCACCATTGATTCGCTTTCAGTGTATGACACACCGCAAAGACCCAGTTTATTTAACTACATTTAGCGGTCGTCCCCCCAAAGAAGAAGCAATGATGGCGATCGCACTCAATCGGATCTATACTCCTATATTGCGCCAACAAGTCTCAGAAATCGTTGATTTTTTCCTCCCAATGGAAGCTTTGAGTTACAAAGCCGCGATTATTTCCATTGATAAAGCATACCCCGGACAAGCACGGCGGGCAGCTTTGGCGTTTTGGAGTGCATTACCCCAATTTACTTACACCAAGTTTGTGATAGTCGTCGATAAAGACATTAACATCCGTGACCCCCGTCAAGTAGTATGGGCAATTAGTTCTAAAGTTGACCCCACACGAGATGTCTTTATTTTACCAAATACCCCCTTTGACACCTTAGATTTTGCCAGTGAAAAAATTGGCTTAGGCGGACGCATGGGTATTGATGCAACTACCAAAATTCCCCCAGAAACAGACCATGAATGGGGCGCACCTTTAGAATCTGACTCAGATATAGCGGCGATGGTAGAAAGACGATGGGCGGAGTATGGTTTGGGAGATTTGCAACTAGGAGAAGTTGACCCGAATTTGTTTGGTTACGATATGAAGTAAGACTCCAGAATTCAAAATGCAAAATTAGGTCTACTTCATTTTGCATTTTGAATTGACAGGGAGTTAATACAGAATTACCGATGAGGTATTGTTATGTCTTCTCCATTTCCGGGAATGAATCCTTATTTAGAAAACCCTGGTGTATGGCCAGGAGTACATCATTTATTAATTAGTGAAATTGCCAGATTTTTATCTCCTCAGCTACGTCCTAAATATCGGGTTGCTGTTGAAGTACGTATGTATGAAGCAAGTGGAGACAATGCACTACTTGTAGGCATTCCTGATGTGATAGTACAACGGTCTGGGAATGTAACCAATCGACAAATTACTAATGTGGCTGTTGCAACTCCTACAGCACAACCTTTGAGGGTGAAAATTCCGACACCTGAAATTATTAAAGAAGGTTATTTAGAGATACGAGAAGCAGGTACAGATGCGGTAGTAACTACTATTGAAATTCTCTCTCCCACAAATAAGCGTAATGGTAAAGGAAGACAGGTATATGAAGAAAAACGGCAACAAGTTTTAGGAAGTAAAACCCATTTAGTAGAGATTGATTTATTACGCAAAGGCGAACCAATGCCATTTTTTGATCATAATATTGAGAGTCAATATCGAATTTTAGTTTGTAGAGGTGATCGCCGTCCCTATGCTGATTTATATGCCTTTAATTTACGAGATACAATTCCCTCTTTCCCCTTACCTTTGCGAACTGATGATAGCGAACCAACCATAGATTTACAGTCATTATTAAACAGTGTATATGATATTTCTGGCTATGATTTAGTCTTAGATTATAGTCAAGAATCAATACCCCCATTATCTGAAGCAGACGCAGCTTGGGTTGACGCAGTTTTGCGGGAACAGGAATTACGTTAAACTCGCTCCTTTTGGGCGGAAAAATCCAAGTTTTCTCTTGGCGCAGCCTCTGTCTACGACACGCTCCGCGTTGGCGTAGCCTCTCGGAGAGAACGTAGAGAAGGTAGGTAGAAACCCCATCCCTCATCCCTCCCTGCGGGACGCTGCGCGAATGTGGGTGGCTGTATTTAATTCATGCGCCGATTAACTAGGGTAGCACTAGCTTGATCTACGGGCATGAGTATGACTTCATTAATATTGACATGGGGCGATCGCGTCGTACAAAATAAAACCACATCAGCCACATCATCCGGTGTTAGCGGCGTAACTCCCTGATAAACTTTTTTGGCGCGTTCAGTATCACCGTGAAACCGCACATCACTAAATTCTGTTTCCACCATACCGGGGTCAACGGAAGTTACACGAATGGGAGTACCTAAGAGGTCTTGTTTTAAACCTTCAGAAATCGCCTTCACAGCCGCTTTTGTAGAACAGTAGACATTCCCGCCAGGATAAGTTTGATGTCCTGCAATTGAACCGATATTCACCACATGACCACGGCCACGATTTACCATCCCTGGAACAACATAACGGGTGAGGTACAGCAAACCCTTGATATTGGTATCAATCATTTCTTCCCAGTCTTGATAGTCGCCTTCATGCAGCTTATCTAAACCGCGACTCAAGCCAGCATTATTAATCAGAATATCTATATCTGACCAATCTGGGGGGAGGCTAGACATAGCAGATTCTACAGCAGAGCGATCACGCACATCTAGCTGTATTAAATGAACCTGTGCAGACGTTACATTTAACGTTTCTACAAGTTGCTGTAACTTATCTAACCGCCGCGCCGCTAAAATTAGTTTTGCACCCGCATCAGCAAAAACTTTGGCGCAAGCAGCACCGATACCGCTACTTGCACCAGTAATTAAGACAATCTGATTTTTGAGAAAAACCATTTTAATTCGTAATTCGTAATTCGTAATTCGTAATTCGTAATGGGGACTGGGGATTGGGGACTGGGGACTGGGGACTGGGGACTGGGGACTGGGGACTAGGATTAGTATTTGTTACTTATTACTTTTTACTTATTACTCAGCACTCAGCACTCCCTACTCCCTACTCCCTACTCCCTACTCCCTACTCCTTACTCAGCACTCAGCACTCCCTACTCAGCACTTACTTTCTGACAACTTGCAGACGCTGAGTAACTATTGTCATTCCACCACCGCGAAGAATCACAGCAGAAATCCAGCGATTACCGGGGGTAGATGGGGCTCGTCCGATTTTGAATAGACCACCAGAATTGAGTGGCTTTAAATCTACACTGGTGGGGTTGAGATACTTCGAGGCTTGAATTGGTTCTTCTAATGCTGTTCCCAAGAGTAAATCATCACCCAAGGGTTCTTGAACGATCGCATCAAAATTGTACTGCTGTCCGACTTTAACTTGTTGTGGTAATTTCACATCTATTTGGGGTGGCTTGCTACCAGAAGTTAGTAAGGTACGTTCTGATAAAACATCTTGACGCACAATTTTACCGCCTGTGATGCGTTGACGAGATTTAATGGTGGTATTCAGTGCCAAATTATTGCTGTTTGCTGAGGGTAAACTGGTGATGTTAGTTACAGTTTCCGCAATGATGCTGTTACCTTCAGACTTCCAAGATTGTAGTTGTGTGCTGTAGCGCAAATTTGGGTGGCGTTTCCAGAATGTCACCAACGCTTTCTCCATTGTTTGACGGTTTAATCCGTCTCCGTGGGTGAAAATAGGACTGTAGTATTGCAAAACTCCTTTGACATCGCCTTTACTAGCGGCTGCATCAATTTGCGTTAACAGATTTTTGACTGTGGCGGGTGCATTTTGGACGTTATTACTTTGGGCGATTTCCACAGCTTGGGCGGGTTGCCAATTATTAACGAAACCAAGCGAGAATACAGACAAAATCAACGCAATGCCTGTGGAAAGATTGCTTTGGCGTTTGAGTAACAATAAAATAGTGTTGGTCATGGGTAAGACTTTACTGATTGGAGTACAGAAGGTCAGGAAATTGTTTTATCTTAGTGAAGCTAGGAGCTAAACGGTAGAGTTTGAATGACAAACACACCCATAAAATTACTAATAGCTGCCAGTGGGACTGGTGGACACTTGTTTCCGGCGATCGCATTGGCAGAAAAACTACCAGAATATGAGATTGAATGGCTAGGTGTCCCCAATCGGTTAGAAACCCAGCTTGTCCCTCAACAGTATCATTTGCATACTATTGCAGTTGAAGGGTTTCAGCAAGGGTTGAGCATTGCTTCTTTACTAACATTGGGTAAACTCATTAGCGCAGTTTTCCAGGTGCGGCGACTCTTGAAGCAAGGTAATTTTCAAGGAGTGTTTACCACCGGGGGTTATATTGCGGGGCCAGCAGTAATTGCGGCGCGTTCTTTGGGTTTACCTGTAGTTTTTCACGAATCAAACGCTTTACCCGGTAAGGTAACTCGTTTCTTTGGCCCTTGGTGTACTGTCGTCGCCTTGGGATTTGACGTGGCGAGTAAGTATTTACCCCGTGCTAACAATGTCTGTGTGGGTACTCCCGTCCGTTCTCAATTCCTAGATGCAGGTAGTCTAAAACTAGATTTAGCTATTCCTGAAAATGTTCCCTTAATTGTGGTTTTTGGTGGTAGTCAAGGCGCAGTGGCGGTAAATAAGTTGGTGCGCGAGTCCGCGTCAGCTTGGTTTGATGCTGGTGCTTATGTAGTGCATTTAACAGGCAGTCTCGATCCTGATGCGGGGAGTCTCACTCATCCCCAGTATATAGAATTACCTTTTTATGATGATATGGCGGCATTGTTGCAACGCGCTAATTTAGCCATTAGTCGTTCTGGTGCAGGTAGCTTAACAGAATTAGCTGTGTGTGGTGTCCCAGCAATTTTAATTCCCTATCCCTTTGCAGCCGAAGACCATCAATCTTACAACGCCGAGGTCTTTACTCAACCGGGTGCAGCTTTAAGTTTTAAACAATCGGAGTTAACAGCAGAGTTATTACAAACTCAAGTTTTAAATTTATTGCGATCGCCAGATGAGTTAACTAAAATGGCGGAGAATGCAAAAGCGATCGCAGTTCCTGATAGTGCTGACAAGTTAGCTTCTTTAGTGCGGGAAGTGGTGGAAAGTTAATTAATTTCCCATTCAACCAGCATCTGGATCAATACCTAATTCCCGTAATTTAGCGACCATTGCGGCTTGACGCTGACGTTCAATTTCCAATTGGGCGATCGCATCATCAGCACGTTGACGTTCCTGTTCTGCACGTTGATGTTCCTGTTCTGCACGTTGACGTTCCTGTTCTGCACGCTGACGTTCTTCTTCTGCTTGTTCGGAACTCCACAGCAACAGGTTATCCTTTGCATCCCACCATCGCAACCAATTTATATTTAACCCTAAGCGATTTCCCTGCCAAATTCCCAAAAATAAATCCAACTCAGGAATCCAAAAGCGTCCTGATTCTGATGGTGTTTGTAAAGTATACTGACCATTTTCCAGACGGTGAACTTCTAAAGTGACTTCATAAGGATTAAAAATCACATAGACGGGAACTTGTAAAATTTTTTCATAAAAGTAGAGTTTCCCGTAAGGAAAGGTGGGACGAATGGAATATTCTGTGTTGTCGCTGTCCGAAAGAAATTCCATCACCACAGCCACTGGTTCGCCTTCAATATTAGGTGTGTAGCTACGACGAATTACCCCTGTACCCACAGGTAAGACACGCGGTACATATAACCAATCTGGTGCTTTAACAACTGTTTTTTGGTTAATATTGGCGACAAGACCAAAATTAGATGCAATTAGCATTTCTGGTTGAATGCGATTAGCTGCATCTAAAGCATCTGTTAACGCAGCTGCAAGAGAAGGCTGTTGAATATTTTCCACTGGATCGTCGGGAAGAATAAAGTCGTCTGGGAGTTTTTCCCAAGTCACTGTGGGGGTTTGACGCTGGGGTGCTGCTAAAACCATGATGATAATAAAATTATCGCTGGTGTTTTTATAAAGCTAATTGTCAATATTTTACGTTAGTTTTGAAGGCTCGTAGTAAGGACTTTAGTCCTTACTACAAAAAAAGCTTATATCAGGGTGTTCCGTACACACAGATACAAGTAAGGGCGTACATTTGTACACCCCTACAAACGAAATGATGATCGAAAAAACTAGACCTTGACAGGTTGTCTATTGTTTGTTGATGTGTAATGACTTTTATCATTACTATTATCCACTTTGGCAAATGCTAATGATTCTTCACCGATAATCAATCTTGCGCCACGTTTGCGGGTGATGTAGTTCCACCCCCACTGAATCATTACTAATAGTTTTTGGTCAAACTCAATCAAGAAGTAGATGTGAATGAATAGCCAGAATAACCATGCAGAGAAGCCTTCCATATTGATAAAGCCTAAGTCTACAACGGCTTCATTTTGTCCAATCATGGCTAGATTACCGTGATTAGTATAGTTAAAGGCTGGCAAAGTTTGACCTCGCAGGCGTTTTCTCACCAATTGAGCAACGTATTCGCCTTCTTGTTTGGCGACTGGTGCAACTCCTGGGAGGGGTTGACCATTTTGATGAGAGAAGTTGGCTAAATCTCCCACAACAAAAATATTCTTGTGTCCTTTAATACTTAAGTCAGGTTCTACGATCACTCGTCCGGCGCGATCGCATTCCACCCCAGTTCGTTCTGCTAAAACTTTCCCCATTGTGGAAGCTTGCACACCTGCTGCCCATAATACAGTCTTGGCGGCAATTTCTTTGAATTCATCGCCTTGTTTGAGGGTAACGATGTCGTTGTCAATATTTGTCACTCTGGTGTTAGTTTGGATAATCACACCTAACTTTTCCAGAGATGCGGCGGCTGATTGCGATAAATCTGCGGTAAAAGCTGGGAGGATGCGATCGCCCCCTTGTAATAGTAAAATTCTGGTTTCTGAGGTGTCGATGTCGCGGAAATCTTCTTTGAGAGTTTTATATGCCAATTCTGCGATCGCACCTGATAATTCTACACCTGTTGGTCCACCGCCCACAATCACGAAAGTCAACAAAGCACGGCGTTTTTCAGGGTCAGTTTCTTTTTCTGCGGCTTCAAATGCTGAAAATATCCGGTGACGTATTTCTATCGCATCTTCAAGAGTTTTCAAGCCAGGAGCAAATTCTTTCCAGTTATCTTTACCAAAATAGGAATGCTTTGCACCTGTGGCTACAATTAATGTATCATATGGTACTACTTGATCATCCAGAATAACTTGTTGTGCTTCTGGATCAATATCATTTACTTCTCCCAGCAACACTTTTGTATTCTTGCTTTTGCTGAGTAAAGATCGTAGTGGTGAGGAAATATCAGCAGGTGATAGCGTACCTGTAGCAACTTGATATAAAAGCGGCTGAAATAAATGAAAGTTACGTTTATCGATGAGAGTAATCTTTACATTCGCTGTTTTCAGTGCTTTTGCTGCATACAGTCCACCAAAGCCACCACCAACGATTACAACCTGATGCGGTGGATTCTTCTTACGTGCGGCTACCATAAGAAATATTTCCTTGTGTTAAGCAATTTGTAACTATTCTTAATAAATAAGTAACAAAATCATGAGATTTGTTGCAGCTTATGTTGAACACTTGGAAAAATAATGAAATTAATCAAAGTTACCAAGCTCTGTTGGAGCGGGTATAGGGGTATAGGGGTATAGGGGTATAGGGGTATAAGGGTATAGGGGTATAAGGGTATAGGGGTATAAGGGTATAGGGGTATAGGGGTATAGGGGTATAGGGGTGTGGGGGGAAGAAAGAGCAGCCAAGCTAACCCTTGGGTTAAAAGCCATGCTCTTTGGGGTAACGGTGTTGGGTTGTTTTTCAATCCCCGTCCAACACCTTCAACCCTTCAACCCTTACACCCTTACACCCTTACACCCTTACACCCCTAATGAAGCAAAAATCCTAGACATTAACTGGTAGCCTCTTTTCTGTAGGCTGGTAATTACTGCTATGGTTAACAGTTTTTACTTCTAGAGAAGTTTCTTGACCTGTAATCAATCTTGCGCCACGATTACGAGTGAGATAATTCCATCCCCACTGAATCATTACTACTAACTTATTGTCAAACTCGATTAAGAAGTAGATGTGAATTACTAGCCAGAATAACCATGCAAAGAAGCCTTTCAACTTCATAAAGCCTAAGTCTACAACGGCTGCATTTTGTCCAATCATGGCTAAACTACCGTGATCAGTATAGTTAAATGCTGGCAGAGTTTGACCTTGTAAACGTTTTTGCACCAATGCGGCGACGTATTCACCTTCTTGTTTGGCGACTGGCGCAACACCTGGAAGGGGTTTACTGTTTTGGTGAGAGAAGTTAGCTAAGTCTCCCACGACGAAAATATTGTTGTGTCCCTTAATACTTAAGTCTGGTTCTACAATAACTCGTCCGGCGCGATCGCATTCTACATCTGTGCGTTCTGCTAAGACTTTCCCCATTGCGGAGGCTTTCACACCCGCAGCCCATAATACAGTCTTGGAGGCAATTTCTTTAACTTCATCGCCTTGTTTAATGGTAACAATATCATTTTCAATATTCGTTACCATCGTTTTTGTGTTGACAACCACACCCAACTGTTGCAAAGATGCTTCTGCTTCCTGTGATAATTCTGGCGCAAAGGGTGGGAGAACTCGATCTAATCCTTCTAGGAGAATAACTTGCGCTTCTGTGGTGTCGATGTTGCGGAAATCTTGTTTGAGGG
Source organism: Nostoc sp. UHCC 0870 (assembly GCF_022063185.1). Classification (NCBI taxonomy): domain Bacteria; kingdom Bacillati; phylum Cyanobacteriota; class Cyanophyceae; order Nostocales; family Nostocaceae; genus Nostoc; species Nostoc sp. UHCC 0870. The sequence goes on from NZ_CP091913.1 coordinate 558,368, forward strand.
TTTGGTATGCCAACTCAGCGATCGCACCTGCTAATTCTACCCCGGTAGGGCCTCCACCCACAATCACAAAAGTCAACCAAGCCTGGCGTTTTGCTGGATCTTTTTCTTTTTCTGCGGCTTCAAAGGCTGTAAAAATTCGCCGACGCATTTCAATTGCATCTTCTACAGTCTTCAAACCTGGCGCAAATTCTTCCCAGTTATCTTTACCGAAATATGAATGCTTCGCGCCTGTAGCCACAATTAAGGTATCGTAGGGTATTTTCTCATCACCCAACATTACTTGTTGTGCTTCTGGGTCAATATCATTAACTTCTCCTAGCAACACTTTTGTATTCTTGCTCTTGCTCAAGACTGCACGCAAGGGTGAGGAAATATCTGCTGGTGATAGCGTCCCGGTGGCGACTTGGTACAGTAGTGGCTGAAATAGGTGAAAGTTCCGTTTGTCAATCAGGGTAACTTCTACCTTAGCTGTCTTCAGTGCTTTTGCCGCATAAAGTCCACCAAAACCACCTCCAACAATCACTACTTGATGAGGTGGTTTGTTGTCAAGTGCATCTACCATAAGAAAAATTTCCTTGTGTTACGAACGCTGTAACTATTCTTAACAAATTTGTATCAAAATTGTCACAATATTTTCTGTTCACTCTGCACATATAAAAAAGTTATTAAAGTGATTAAAGCTACATTTTTTAGTTATGAAACTTACACAATTTGTCTATCTATATTCCGGTAGTATCTATCTGCATGGTTTTGAGGCGTTATGCAGTTGTAATGCAAAATTATAGTAAAGCCATCACATCACCCAGACAAAGTATCTATATTGACATTGATATCAGTACAGCTTACATTGAGAAATGTAAATATTTAAGTTTACAAAATTTCAAATTGCCTCTTAATAAAAAGCTGGCATAACCTTTACCTTGATTCATTTTACTTATCAGTTCTTGACGAAAACCAAAAACTAAGGTTTACTAAAAATAACGAGCGTTCGATATAAAAAAGACATTATGCCTAAAGTTGTGGATCATGAGCAATACCGCAAAGAACTGCTCGGTAAGTGTTTTGATTTATTTGCTACAAAAAGCTATGGTTCGATCACCATGAGAGAAATTGCTCAAGGTTTAAACGTTTCTACAGGGACGCTGTATCACTACTTTCCTAGTAAACAGACTTTGTTTGAGCAATTAGTAGAAGAAATTAGCCAACAAGATGTGAGTGCAGCCTTAGCTGAAATGAGGGGTTCAAAAACCCTGGAAGAGACGATGACAGCCTTGGGAAAATATTTAGTAAAAAACGAAGATTACTTGATTAAATGGACATATATTTGGGTGGATTTTTGTCAGCACCAAGACATTAATGAATTAAGAAATAATAATGTATTCAAACGTGCTAATAGAAATTATCAACAGGCAGTATGTGAGGTATTAGGTGTACAAGATACAGCCCTTGCTTCCTTTGTATTGAGCTTAGTAAATGGCTTAATTTTAGAAAAGCTTTGGTGTAATGAAACGATTGATTTTGTTGAGCAATGTACATTGCTAGGCAAAATGATCACGGCTTATTTAGGACACAAGGTAACAGTTTTTCAATAAGGTTCTCTGTGTCTCTGTGGTAAGAAATTTTAAACCACAGAGGCACGGAGACACAGAGAGAAGAAGGAATGAGTTTTTATCGTAAATTCAAGGGTTTAAGACCCCTAGGTCTACACGTAGTATCAGTTGAGTTGGGGTTTAAATCCCTAACTCCAACTGTCTTTAATTTTGAATTTTGAATTTTTAATTTTGAATTGTTAATGAGGGGAATATGAGTCATAAATTATTATTTAAACCAGCGAATCAAGGTTTAATTGTCTTATTAATTGTGGCTACGGCTGTAACTACGGGAATTATTTTTTATGTAGTTTCTCAGTTTGGTCAAATTGGTAAAACTGCGGCATCGGATAGCACTGTACAAGCTGAAGCGATCGCAGCTAGAATTACGGCTCTAGGGAGATTAGAACCAGAAACCAAAGTCATTAAGTTATCTGCACCCTTGGTTTTAGATGGCGATCGCGTGAATCAAATCCTTGTAGAAGAAGGTGATACCGTCCAATCTGGGCAAGTAGTAGCAATTTTAGACTCTCACTCCCGCTTAAAAACGGCTGTACTCCAAGCTGAAAAACAAGTGAGAGTAGCGCAAGCCAAACTCAATCAAGTCAAAGCTGGAGCAAAAAGAGGGGATGTTTTAGCACAGCAAGTCAGTGTAGAACGCTTGCAAGCCCAATCGCAAGGAGACATCACAGAACAACGAGAAGCGATCGCCCGGATTGAGGCACAATGGCAAGGAGACAGAATCGCCCAAGCTGCCACAATTAGAAAGTGGGAAGCAGAACTGAATAATGCCGAAGCAGAATATCGACGTTATCAACAGCTATATTCAGAAGGGGCAATTTCTAATTCAGTCTTTGATAGTAAAGGTTTGAGTGTAGAAACAGCCAAACAGCAACTAGGCGAAGCCAAAGCAGTGCTGAACCGGATTAACACAACCGCCAGCAAACAACTATCCGAAGCCAAATTTGCCCTCAACCGCATTAACACCACCAGTAGAAAGCAAGTTAGCGAAGCCAAAGCCACACTTACCAGTATTGCCGAAGTGCGTCCTGTGGACGTGCAAGCAGCACAAGCAGAAGTTGAGGATGCGATCGCCTCACTCAAACGCGCTCAAACAGACCTAGAAGCAGCTTATATTAGAGCGTCAATGACTGGTCAAATTCTCAATATTCATACACGAGTCGGTGAAAAAATTAGCGATAACGGCATTGCAGACTTAGCCCAAACCGCACAAATGATGGCGGTAGCAGAAGTTTATCAAACCGACATCGGCAAAGTCAAACTAGGACAAACCGCCAAAATTACCGGTCAAGCCTTTACTGGAGAACTGCGCGGCGAAGTTGCTCATATTGGCTTGCAAGTCAACCGCCAAAACGTCTTTAGCAACCAACCAGGAGAAAACCTCGACAGCCGAGTTGTAGAAGTCAAAATTCGCCTGACTCCTGAAGACAGCAAAAAAGTTGCAGGTTTAACTAACTTGCAAGTACAAACAGCTATTGAGTTGTAGAGGTGACAGGTGACAGGTGACAGGTGACAGGTGACAGGTGACAGGCGATAGGCGAGAGTTTACGAGTCTGAATTACGAATTACGAATTACGAATTACGAATTAATAATAGTATGTTATCTAAAATGTTTCGTAAAACACCGCTAGCATGGCGGCAATTGATGAAAGAAAAAACTCGCGTTGCAGTAGCAGTTGCGGGTATTACCTTTGCTGATATGCTGATGTTTATTCAGTTCGGATTTGAAAGTGCGTTGTTTGATGCTGCTATTCAACCCCATCGGAATTTACAAGCTGATTTAGTGTTAATTAATCCGCAATTTCAAACCTTATTTTCCGTCAAAAGTTTTTCCAGAGAACGACTCTATCAAACATTGGGTTATGAAGGTGTGCAGTCAGTCAGTGGATTATATATTGGAACTGGACAATGGCGGAATCCTGAAACACGACAGGATCGGGCTATTTTAGTTTGGGGTATTGATCCGGCTACATCTGCGTTTAAGTTTCCTGAAGTCCAAAAAAATCAGGATTTAATCAAACCGTTAAATCAAGTCTTATTTGATCAAGCCGGTCGTCCAGAATATGGCGCGGTTGGTGAGAATTTTCAGAAAAATAGCCAATTTCAAACAGAATTAAATAATATATCTATCGATGTTAAAGGCGTATTTAGTAACGGTGCTTCCTTTGCGGCTGATGGTAATGTCATTACCAGTGATTCTACATTTTTAAGACTATTTCCAGAACGGAAACCAGACCGAATTGAAGTTGGGTTAATTACTTTAAAATCTGGTGCAGATGCGGAAAAAGTGCGATCGCAGCTAGCCGCAGGTTTACCCAATGATGTCATAGTCTTAACACCAAAAGGCTTTGCTCAAACTGAAAAGGAATATTGGGCAAATGGTACAGGTATTGGTTTTATTTTCGGCTTGGGTGTAGGTGTAGGGTTTATTGTCGGTATTGTGATTGTGTACCAAATTCTTTACTCTGATGTCTCTGAACATTTACCAGAATACGCCACCCTCAAAGCAATGGGTTACAGCGATCGCTATTTACTCCTCACCCTACTACAAGAAGCATTATTATTAGCCTGCCTGGGATATCTTCCCGCCTACATTCTCTCTATTGGGCTATATCAAGTCACCTTCGCTGCTACCATGTTACCCATCGCCATGAAATTAGATCGGGCAATCACCGTCTTTATTCTTACCATTATCATGTGTAGCCTTTCCGGCGCGATCGCCATGCGAAAACTACGTTCCGCCGACCCCGCCGACGTATTCTAACAGTCCAAAAACTCTGTGTCTCCGTGCCTCTGTGGTTTTATTCTTACCACAGAGACACAAAGACACAGAGGAAATAATTAATCTAACCCTTTTTTATCACCCTATGCTGCAAGAATTTACACCAGAAATCAGCGATTCCTCTGCTTCTGAACCCGTGATTTCTGTAGAGAAACTTAATCACTACTTTGGGTCAGGTGGACTACGGAAACAAGTATTATTTGACATTAATTTAGAGATTAAAGCTGGGGAAATCGTGATTATGACTGGTCCTTCAGGTTCAGGTAAAACTACCCTCTTAACTCTCATGGGTGGCTTGCGTTCTGCTCAAGAAGGGAGCATGAAAATTTTAGGAAAGGAAATCTGCGGTGCGAATAAACAACAATTAACTAGATTACGTCGCCAGATTGGTTATATTTTCCAAGCGCATAACTTGATGACATTTTTAACAGCCAAAGAAAATGTGCGAATGTCTTTGGAATTGCATGATCAGTATTTAAATCAGGATATCAACACCAAAGCGATCGCCATGCTAGAACACGTTGGCTTGGGAGATCATGTAAATTACTACCCCGAAAATCTTTCTGGGGGACAAAAACAACGAGTTGCGATCGCTCGTGCTTTAGTTAGTCATCCTAAAATTGTTTTAGCAGACGAACCTACAGCCGCACTCGATAAAAAATCTGGGCGAGATGTTGTAGAACTAATGCAGAAACTAGCCAAAGAGCAAGATTGTACAATTTTGCTTGTCACCCACGATAACCGCATCTTAGATATTGCTGACCGAATTATATATATGGAAGATGGTCAACTCAAAAGTAACGATTTGGATATTACCGCCAAGATGTAGTAAAGTTATTGCCCTCCGATATAAAAAATCTGTGTTCTTTTAGCTGGTAATTGATCCAGGGGTTACTTTTAGTCAGCGTTGGGGAATATTATACAGTAAAGGATGATACCGAATACTGTTTTTTATCTATTTGCTGACTCATTCATGAACAAGATTACTAACTTCATCGTTATTGTTAGCGTCCTATTTGGTTTATCTAGTTGTAATACTGTCGTATCACTTAATTCCAAAGATACTAGTAAATTTAATCCGCGGCCTGATTCTCAATCTCAAAAAATTATCAAAATAGGTGGTTCTAGTTCAACTAAATTCGTATTAGAACTGCTGGCAAAAGCATATCAAGCCAAAGATCAAACAATCAAGATTGAGTTTATCTCTAATAGCCAATCTGAAGGAGCGATCGCATCTCTCAAGAATGACATTATTGATATTGCTGGTAGTAGCCACAAACTGAACCCAAAAGAAGATAACGGTCAAATTCAATATCGTGAAATAGCACAAGATTTATTAGTTGTTGCCACCCACAGCAGCGTTAAGGGTGTTAGTAACCTATCAACCCAGCAATTAAAAGCAATTTACAGAGGTGAAATCACCAACTGGCAAAAGTTAGGGGGGTCTAATGGCAAGATTATTCTATTGGATAGACCAGAAGACGAATCAGCGAAAAAGCTATTAAGAAAATATTATTTGGGAGAAGAAAAGACTACAAGTAAAGCTGTGATCTTGAATAAAGAGGGAGAATTAATCGCAACCTTACAGAGTACGCCTAATTCAATCGGTGCTTTTTCTCTAGCTTATTCTTTGGTCAATAAATTACCAGTCAATTACCTCAGTCTCAATGGTGTTGCTCCTAAAGCAGAGAAACTAACTACTAGTCAATACAAAATGGTGCGTCATATAGGCATTGTCTGGGATAAAACACCTTCAAAATATACTCAGGACTTTATTGATTTTATCTTCAGCCAGGAAGGTAACAAAATACTAGAAAAAAATGGCTTTGTCCCTGCCAAATAAATTTAATCATATACCATGCAGATATTTTTTAGGCGGCTGAATCTTAGTCAAAAAATTGTGATACCGCTTCTTGCTGTGTCTCTGAGTGTATTTATGCTTGGCTTAGTCACACTAGGATATTGGTTTACAGATAGTCTAGAGCAGACTTTCCGTCAAAACATCAAAGATTTTGCCGAACGAGTTGATCAAGATTTACGGTTTGAACAAGAAATTTTAGAAACTCAAATTGATCTGATGACTGATCGGGATATGCTCTATCAAGCAATTGAACAGCGTGACCAAGGTTTACTGTTGCAAAAATTACTCCCACTTCAGTCTGTATTGAAATTAGATTGGATCAAGGTAGTAGATTTACAGGGTAATGTCTTGATAGATTTACGCAGTAAATCACTACATCAAGTTGAACTACTAGACAAAGTAATTAGCAGTAGTGCTAGCAGTGGCGCGCGCTTAATGGATTTAGTAGATGTGGAAGGTGGTCAACAGGTTCTGCAAGTAGTAAGCAATAGTATTAAATCATCAGCAGGACTCTTGGGAGGAATGATTATTGGGAAAAAAGTAGATGATACCCTACTAAAAAAAATTGCTGCTGGTTCTTCCAAACATCTGATAGTCCAGAGACACAATCAGTTAGTTGCAGCAACTTTCCGAGAAGCAAAACAAGGAACTTGGGAAATTCCTCCTCCTGATTTACCTGTGACACAAATCACGTTTCAAAATCAGAAATATTTAGCCAAAAGTATCTTGTTTAAAGGAGCGAGTCAGTCTTTAACAACTACAGTTTTATATCCCATTTCACCCCTAGAAGTGGCTAAATGGAAACTATGGCGGCGTTTGGGGGTGTTATATGTGTTCGGAAGTAGCGTTGTAGCGGTCATAGGATTTTTGATTGGACGGGCAATTTCTCGTCCCCTGCAAGCTTTAACTCAGGTTGCACAACGAGTCACTCAAGACTCTAACTTTGACCTGCAAGCCTCCGTCACTACTAAAGATGAGGTTGGCATTTTAGCCATGTCCTTGAATAAGTTGATTCAAGAAGTTAAGCGACTACTAGCAGAACAATACGAATCACACCAAAAATTAGAAGCTTATAACCAAACCCTAGTACAACAAGTAGACGAACGAACACAGGCACTGAGCCAAAAAAATATCGCCCTCAAACGTACTTTACAAAAACTCAAGCTTACCCAGTCACAACTGATTCAGCAGGAAAAAATGTCATCCTTGGGACAGTTAGTTGCAGGTATTGCCCACGAAATCAATAACCCAGTCAATTTTATCTACGGCAACCTCAAGTACACAGATGATTACACTCAGCAGCTACTTTGGTTACTGGAACTCTATCAAAAGCATTACCCCCATCCAGAACCAGAAATTCAACAGGCTCACAAGGAAGCTGAGATTGAATATTTAACCGAAGATTTGCCTAAAATATTGTCTTCTATGAAAATGGGAGCTAATCGCATTCGTGAAATTGTCCTCAGCTTGCGAATCTTCTCTCGTTTAGATGAAGCGGAATTTAAAACGGCTGATGTACATGAAGGCATTGACAGCACCTTGTTAATTTTACAACATCGGCTCAAAACACAAAGTAAACGTCCTCAAATCCAAGTAGTCAAAGAGTATGGTGAACTACCACTAATTCAATGCTTTGCAGGACAATTGAACCAAGTATTTATGAATATTCTCGCCAATGCCATAGATGCCTTAGAAGAGGCTTTCTATAATGGGCTTTGTCCTAAGCCTTTAATTCACATTACTTCTACCCAGGAGGATAAAAACGCTGTCATTAAAATTGCTGATAACGGCACAGGAATTTCACAAGAAGTCCAAGCACGCCTATTTGAACCATTTTTCACAACTAAAGCTGTTGGTCAGGGGACTGGTATGGGTTTATCAATTAGCTATCAGATCATGACTGAAAAACATGGTGGTTCTTTACAGTGTATTTCATTCCCAGGACAGGGAACAGAGTTTATTATTACTCTTCCTATTCGTTAATACTGCTACTGCATAAAGCCTATAAGATGGGCTGTCTTTTTGATTTTCTCCAGTAATCTGCTAACCTGAGTTTGCATTGATGAAGTGAGTGACAGTAGATGGCAATTATTAATAATTTATTTACAGCCGGTGGCGTGGTCATGTGGCCTCTGCTGGGATTTTCACTGTTAGCAGTAGCCTTGATTATCGAACGAATTCGCTTTTGGGTAAAAATCACTGGTAAACAAAACCGTATAGTCCAAGAAGTCCTCAAGCTTTACCGTTTAGATAATGTCGTTAGTGCTTTAGATAAGTTACAGCAAAATACAGATTTACCCATCGCCCGGATTTTTTTAGCGGCTTTAGAGTTAGAGGACGCAACCCCAGAGGATTTTCGACTGGCTTTAGAAAGTGAAGCGCAAGCTGAGATACCAATACTGAAACGCTTCCAAAATATTTTTGAGACAATCATCGGTTTAGCACCGCTTTTAGGTCTGCTGGGTACGGTTTTAGGATTAATTACTTCCTTTGCGTCTCTAGATATCGGTGATGTAGGCGGGACAAAAACCGCAGATGTTACAGCAGGTATTAGTGAAGCGTTGGTGTCTACAGCATCAGGATTAGTTGTAGCGATATTTACACTGTTGTTTGCTAATACGTTCCGGGGACTTTATCAGCGTCACATAGCCTGGATTCAAGAATACGGTGGACAGCTAGAATTACTTTACCGCCGTCGTTATGAACGAAAAGATAAGTTTTGACTAGAAATAATTCAGTTTTTTACCCTTAATTAGTATATTAAAAAAATAAATTGTTTTTCGGAGAATAGTCTATGACCATCTGGGTAAATGAGCAAATTGATCCCTCTGGTATGATTCACGCGTGTATCGCCTGTTGTGATGAATCTCAGGCTAAAGATTGCCATGAGTCATTTGAGGGGAATTTAACTGATATACAAAAGGCATCAGGTTGGTTAGCACGTTTGCGGACGGTTGATTCTTGGGATGAAGTCCCAGTTAATGCTTTAAAACTAGATTAGCGTCGTCAAACGATTTGGGATTTTAGATTGGGGATTTTGGATTGATCCCACAGACAAATCTGTAAGATGTTGATCAATCAAGGTTTTTCTAGCGTTTTTTGATTTGGCTTGATTTACTAGTACAGTACGGCGTAAATAACCCAAGCATTCCAAATCAACGAAACACTTACGCGTAGCGGTACTAGGCAGATCAGTTGAGGTTAATAAAAAATAAACACTAGATTAAGATTTTACAATTTATTCGCCATAGTTTTATAGGAAAATAAACTTTCCTGATCTTGTGGTGATTTTTTGTAATTATTAAGAGTTATCATCAATTTTAAAGAATCAATTACAAATTTGCAGAAACCGAATCAATGTGGTGAACTATTCTAAAGTTTACGCTGCAACACCAAGCAGTCCCATTAGTTTGGTTGGCAAAACGGGACAAGCTGTTCAAATTTCGATTCATGCTCCCAGTCAGTATATCTGTGCCAACCGCGATCGGATATTACCAGATTGGCAAAAACAACCTCTATTTTGGGTCGTGATTGTTTTACAGCGATCGCGATATCCCTTAGTGAAGATTACCCCACAAACAGAAACAGAAAAAGAACATTTGCGAGCCAACTTTATGAGATTTGGCTGTGACTTAGCCTTTAATCTGCAAGATCGCGGTTATTTAGCTGACCTCATCGACCCCCGTACTGGCTACCCCCTATTTTCTCGTCCTGGGGAAATACCTCACAATGACACAGCCGTTGTTAAGGCTTTACTTAACTACCCTGTATTGAAAAATAAATGCCGTTTGTTAGTTCATCCCACTTGGGGGACATCTGTTTATCCCAGTATATTTATCTCAACCGCACCGCCAATCATTTTGGAATTGGTAATCAAAAGTGTAGCACTCATGCACGGGTGGCAAGAAGTTAAAGAGGAGCAATAACTTAGTTGACAAATAAATAGACAAACCTCTACAAGATATGACAAGCTTAGACAAGAAAGCAATACAGTGTTGAGGTCGAGCAATGCTTTTATCCATCAAAACAAAGCTAAAACTAAGTCAAAACCAAAAAATCATCATGAGTAAACACGCTGGTATTGCGAGGTTTACTTATAATTGGGGTTTAGCTACTTGGAACAACCTTTATAAAGATGGATTAAAGCCTAACAAATATCTCCTAAAAAAGTTCTTTAACAACCACGTCAAATCAGAGTTTACCTGGATTAAAGAAAAGGGAATTTGTCAGAAAATAACTCAATATGCCTTTGATAATCTTGGTGATTCTTTCTCTAGATTCTTTAGTAGAAAAGGTGGATATCCTAACTTTAAAAAGAAAGGGCATCATGATTCTTTTACTATTGATGCTAGCGGTAAACCTATTCCCGTTGGCGGTAAATCAATAAAGCTACCTACAATCGGATGGGTAAGAACTTACGAATGTTTGCCGCACACTACCTGTAAATCAATCACAATATCACGCACTGCTGATAGTTGGTTTATTGCCTTCGCTTACGAGCAGAAACATGAACCAACCGTTAAGCAACACGATGTTGTTGGCGTTGATTTAGGTGTCAAGGAACTGGCAACACTCTCTACAGGTGTTGTTTTTCCTAATCCCAAGCATTACAAAACTAATCTAGAAAAACTGAGAAGATTATCTAGAAGGTTTGCCAGAAAAAGCAAAGGGTCTAACAACAGACATAAAGCTAAAATTCAACTCGCTAAACATCATTCTAGGGTAGCTAATCTCCGAAAAAATACTCTTCACAAAATCACTACTTTCTTATGCAAAAACCACGCAAAAATAGTAGTAGAAGATTTAAATGTTTCGGGGATGTTATCTAACCATAAATTGTCCCAAGTCATTGCTGATTGCGGTTTCCATGAGTTCAAAAGGCAGTTGGAATATAAAGCTAAAAAGTTTGGTTGTGAAATAATTATTGCAGATCGTTGGTATCCATCGAGTAAAACCTGTTCAAATTGTGGACATATTCAAGATATGCCCCTTAAAGAAAGAACCTATAACTGTGGTAGTTGTGGTCATTCAATGGACAGGGATTTCAACGCCGCAATAAATTTATCGAGGTTGGCTAAACCTTGAAAGCTTACTGAGGGATAACTGCTCCCATGCTCCCAGTGAAGTAAGAAATAAATGTCTAGACTTGTCTAGGATTTATATAGCAGGTAAGCAATCCAAAATGAACAGCAGAAAAAATCAATCGTTTGAGTAGACCTCTTGCAAAAGTCCGAAAATGAGATGTGTCATTCTCAATGAAATGTATAGTCTTTGAGATGTTTCGCTTCGCTCAACATGACAGCTTCAGCATTTATCCCGCATTTCTCACAAACAGTAGGGGCGGGTTCACAGATATGCTCAAATCATTCACGAATATTTCGCTTAACCCGCCCCTACGGACTCTGGACTGAGGTTGCAATAATTGGTGAGAAATGCGGGTTATGTAAAAGGTCTAGTGAGTAGGTAGGAGAAGAAATCTGCTCATCATCTTGGATGTAAAATTGAGGAATTTAATTTTGTAATATTCCCATACTAGGAAACAACCCAATTTCATCAAAAGATAATTTGGGATATTATCGCAGGTCATAAATCTGTATACTGATTGTTATGTAATTTTCTAGTATAGAATCAGAATAATGGCTAAAAATTCTTCAGATATTTCCACTGCTATCAGTTTTACAGCCAAGCCAATTTTTGAATTCTACTCTCTTTTTTCAGAAGCAGAAATTTTAGAAATAATTTATGCTTTAGAAGTCAGACAAGAGATTCCCTTAAAATATTCTTACAAAGGTAGAGGTGCAAAAATTTGGGATGATTTTTATCTCAAATATATTATTCCCAAATGGTATCGAACGTCAAATGTAGAAATTGACTTGTTAAAGGATAATTTTGCATATATTAATTCTAATTCCCGAAGTTCTGAGAAAATAAATGTTATAGATGTAGGTTCAGGAAATTCATATCCTGTTAAAAATTTTATTTCTAGATTGAATAAATTAAATAGAATTAATAAATATGTTGCCTTAGATGTGAGTGATGAATTATTAAAAGTCTCTAGAAAAAATTTTCAGAAATGGTTTCCCTTAATTGAGTTTGTCAGTCAAGCAATTGATATAGAAAATAATTGTATTTCCCCAGATTTGATGAATGATAAAACTGAAATTTACACTACAGCCAATGTAATTTTACACTTAGGCGTGACAATTGGCAATCATCAAAACAGAATAAAAGTCTTCAAGAATTTCAAAGCTAGTATGGGTAAAAATGATTTCTTGGTATTTACTAACGAAATTGGTTCTAACTCAACATGGGATGAAAAAGCCAGAGGTGGTTGTGGTTATCATGCCAGAGAAATATATGAATGGATTAAAAATAATCTAGGGATTAGAGATGAAGATTGTGAACTTATAAGAAAGTATGATTTGGCAATAGATAGTGTCGTTGCTAATATGAAATTTTGTCATAATTATACTATTAATTTTAATTATCAAGGAATAGATAAAAATGTTACCTTCTCTAAAGGTGAAGAAATTACTATTTGGCGACATCATAAGCATGAAATACCTGAACTTTTGCAAGAAATAGAACAGGCAGGACTACAACTATCCCACTATACTACTAACAAATACTCATCACATATTATGGCGATTTGTCAGGTTGCCAAGTAATTCACCTGCAAGTTTTCAACTACTTTTAGGTTTACGCATATGCTGGGAATTAATAGGGCCGAGAACTTGATTCAGGTCGCGTAATTGTTCAGCCGTACCCATACAAATTAGCGTATCTCCCGATATTAAAATTGTGTCGCCGGTTGGACCACCAATAAGATTACCATCGAGACGGCGGATAGCTAACACCAACGCGCCAGTTTGCGATCGCAGTTTGGCTTTTTGCAAGCTTTGACCGACGAAGGGACAAAAGGCTGGGTCAAGTAAAAATTCTTCCATATAAAGTTGGCGGTCTGCACCCGTGAGAATCCCATCCACAAAGTCTAAAACCTGTGGTCTGAGAGCCGCAGCCGCCATCCGCTTTCCACCAGTAATATAGGGTGAAATTACTGCATCCGCACCCCCACGCTGTAGCTTTTGCAACGCTTCTTCTGTACTAGCTCGTGCGATCGCCCGGATTCCCGGATTCAAAGTCTTAGCAGATAAAACAGTATATAAATTTTCCGCATCAGAAGGGAGAGCCGCAACTAAACAAATGGCTCGCTCAATCCCCACTTTCAGTAATGTATCATCCAAGGTAGCATCCCCTTGAAATGCAATGTGTCCTTCATTTTGCGCCCTATCGATAGATTCCTGTTCTGAATCAATCACCACAAATGGGACACCTTCAGAACGAAATTCCTTGGCGATTTGCCGACCTGTCCGACTAAATCCACAGATGATGTAATGTTGTGATAGAGATTCCATTAACCGCCTCTGTTGTCCTAGTCGAATGCCTTGTTGAAAGTAGCCTTGAATTACTGCTTCTGTAAATCTATTGACAATGTAACCAATATTGACCACACCTAACAAAATCAAGGCAATAGTAAACAACCGTCCTCGGCTACCCAAGGGATTTGTTTCACCATATCCCACAGTCGCTAAAGTGATAACAGTCATGTAAGCCGCATCTGCCCATGACCAGCCCTCTACGAACTTGTACCATAAAGTGCCAATCAAAAAAACACCGCCGAGAGCGATCGCCCCGGCCATTAATTCTTTTTGAATTCGTTGGTACTTTTGCTCAAGAGTTGAATACAAAGTTATATTTCACCACTACCCATGCTTTGAGGATATATAATGTTAGACCCAAGTGAAAGATGAGATGCCGTAAATCCAAAGCAATTTTGTAGATTTTCTAGGAAACTAGTAAGTAAGTATACGATCTAAAATTCTTAGGAGGAGAGGTAGTGAGCCTACAAACTCTACTTGAGCAAGGCGCAAACCCCCCAGAGTCAGGTTCTGTTGCATCTAACCCCTTTAGTACAGATAGCTTTGACTCAGCTGTCATGTCTACCTATTCCCGGTTTCCCATTGCCCTAGAACGGGGTGCTGGATGCCGTGTTTGGGATACCCAAGGCAAGGAATATCTAGATTTTGTCGCTGGAATTGCTACTTGCACTCTAGGACACGCCCACCCAGCAATGGTAGAAGCGGTGACACGCCAAATCCAAAAGCTGCACCATGTTTCTAATTTGTACTACATCCCCGAACAAGGGGAATTAGCCGAATGGATTATTCAACATTCCTGCGCCGATCGCGTATTTTTCTGCAACTCTGGCGCGGAAGCCAACGAAGCCGCAATTAAGCTGGCGCGTAAATATGCCCATACAGTTCTAGACATTGAAAACCCTATTATCATTACAGCCAACGCCAGTTTCCACGGGCGGACTTTGGCAACCATTACCGCCACGGGGCAAGCAAAGTATCAAAAATACTTTGATCCCCTAGTACCTGGATTTCATTACGTCCCCTATAACGATATCAGTGCAGTGGAAACTGCCGTGACTGAGTTGGATGAGGGTGATTATCGCGTTGCAGCCGTTCTCATCGAACCATTGCAAGGGGAAGGTGGTGTACGTCCGGGAGATGTAGAATACTTCCAAAAACTGCGGCGACTCTGCGATGAAATTGGCATTTTGTTGATGTTCGACGAAGTGCAAGTTGGTATGGGACGCAGTGGTAAACTCTGGGGTTATGAACATCTCGGTGTTGAACCAGATATTTTCACCAGTGCCAAAGGTTTGGGTGGTGGTATCCCCATTGGGGCGATGATGAGTAAGAAATTCTGCGATGTGTTCCAACCAGGGGAACACGCCAGCACCTTTGGGGGTAATCCCTTTGCGTGTGGGGTGGCGTTAAGTGTTTGCCAAACTTTGGAGAAAGAAAATATTTTGCAGAACGTGCAAGATAGAGGCGAACAGTTACGGGCTGGATTAAGTGCGATCGCCGCTAAATATCCCCATCATATAACTGAGGTGCGGGGTTGGGGTTTAATTAACGGTATGGAATTATCAGCAGACATCCCGCTAACTGCGCCGGAAGTCGTCAAAGCTGCCATCAATGAAGGTTTATTACTTGTACCAGCTGGGCCAAAAGTGGTACGGTTTGTACCGCCGTTAATTGTCACAGAGGCAGAAGTAAATACTGCCTTGCAAATTTTAGAGAAAGCGATCGCAACTGTAACGGCGTAAATCCATATCCTTCCTCATGTAGAGACGCGATCCATCGCGTCTTTAAACACCATTTATGATGCCTACTTACTGGAGAAATTTTCTACAAAACTTTGATGTTCTGTACTTGTCAAACCTTGCTGCAAAACTTCTAAGACTTTAGCTAAATTTCCGCTTAATAATGCTGATATATCTAAATATAAACCTGGAAAGACTTGAGAGCAAATCAGACCATCAGCATTGGGTGCAAGCTGGATATATTCTCCTTCCTGTAACTTGAACCAATCAAATTCACCGTCATAAACTCGCCACACTAAATATTCTTGCACCTGATTGCGGCGGTATACTTTTAACTTGTCATGTAAATCCAGAGAAACACTGCTAGCGGCAACTTCCACAATTAACTCTGGCGCACCTTCAATATAATCATCATCGCTAATACGTGCTTGTCCTCCATTAGTAATGAGCAAACAAGCATCGGGTTGAGGTTCATTATCTGCATCTAAGCGCACCGTTGCATTATCACCCAACTCTACCCCATCTGTAGCCGATTCATATAGGCCCAACCAAGTCATGATATAAGCATGAGGTTTGCCATGACTTCTGAAACGTAACGGAGATGCCATATAAACAATTCCTTCAATCAGTTCCGCTTTTTTAACTTCAGGCATAGCATCATAACGACGCTCAAATTCTACACGGGTGAGTTTATCACCGTTTTCCAAAGGCGGAAGAGTTGAGAGAGGAGTGATAACTGCGCTAGGACGTGTCATCATAGTTTGATCCACAGCAATTTAACTATTAATATCATTGTCAAGTGAAGTACCCACAGACTCCGCTTGCGCTACGTCTGGGGCTTCGCGTCTCATTCGCCGTTGCCTCCTTGTACAAGTACAGATTGGTCTTACACAGCGTCTCTCGGTTTACACCGTTTATCTCCTCAAGGGATAACCCGCGCAGCCATCCCACTTCCTGGGACAGTTTGATTACTTTTCGTCCTACTCGCCTTGGATTTACGACAATGGTCAACCAGCTAGGTTTTCAGATTCCCCGATCTACCGATTTATCTGCGGCAAGGTTCGTACACCTACTTTGAAGTTAGCCTCTCTGTTCAATACGGTCGGGTGGGTCAACAACCATGAGTATTTTCCCACATTCTCGTTGTGTAATCAAGACCCGCCCTTGCTTTCATCCCCCAGTTACGAAGACTCCACTGGGGGACTTCCCACAAGGATTGTTAAAAAATAAACAGGACACCGGCAACAGACAACAAAAATATTTATCTTTCACCTGTCACCTGTCACCTGTCCCCAGTCCCCTATCCCCTATCCCCTAAACTACCGGATGCTGCCCATAATAAGGTAAAGCCTCCGACCAATGAGGACGCTTACCCAATTGCCAATCAAAATAAGCTAGTTCTAAAATACTAGTTACAGTTGCGGCTAATCCAGATTTGGCAACAATTAACTGATAGTCAGTTTTCCAGTTAGCCAGGGTTTCTTGCCATGCTTCTGGGGTAAAAACAGTGTCAGCCAATAAAGTGATTAAGCCAGAATTATCGGGAGAAGGTTGATAAATCGCACCAAAAACCTGTCCTCGTTGCGCTGGCATTTCCACTGCGATCGCTGTAGCCTCCTGATTTTTGCTAGCATAAGACCAAGCAACTGCCGCTAAGGTAGAAATTCCCAACACAGGAATATCTAATTGTTGTCCTAAAGTCCGAGCCAAAACAACACCAATACGCGTTCCTGTAAAACCTCCAGGGCCTTGAGCAACTGCCAGAAACCCTAAGTCTGTCCAAGTTTTTGGTTTTATAAATTCGATTAAATATTGATGTACGTAACTCGATAAGTCCCGTCCTAATTCCCAAACCTGAGAACGAGTGTCCCCAGCAAAATTACTAATTGCTAAACCCAGTTCGGGAGTAGTGGTATGCAATGATAAAGCGTATTTTGTGGGTGTGAGGTATTCTAGTTGTATAGTCAAAGTCAATTAAAATATTGATGTTCTAAAAATAATATAGGAATCCTCTGTGATTTTTGAAAAAATTTAGGATACCTCCTATCACTTTTTATTGTTTCCCTGTTTTCTTGCGGATAATAATAGTCGGATACAATTCCATTCATTGGTGGGTTGGGTTCTTGCACCTCACTCAACCAAGAAACGCTACAAGTAGGGTGCGTTCGAGGTAGCACCTCATTTCTGGTAGCATTGCGGATCAAAGAAAAGCGATCGCCATGACTATCTACTTAAGGCACTGGATACAAGCAAAAAAAAATTGTGTAATTAATTCTGTCTCAGTAGTTAAATTATCTTTGAGAAACATTACAATTTCACTTAAATTTGCAATAGATTTATCAAGATTAAAGAAAGTTTAAACAAAAACCAAAAGATAGTCATCCACAACCTCAAATCTAAAACTTGCAATTGGCTACTCCACCGATTCAATAGACCTCTTACATAAATACTTAAGCTGTCATGTTGAGCGAAACATCTCATTTTCGGACTTTTGCAAGAGGTCTAATGATTCACAGTTTTGCTAAATTTTGCAATGCAAGGCCAGCAAATTGTAGATTTTCTAACCATTTTTAAACATTTTTTAAAAAAATCAAAAAAACACAAATTACATGAATATTGATTCACTTGAACAAGGTGTCATCCTTGTCGTCGATGACACTCCCATAAATTTAGAAATGCTTTTTGATTTTTTAGCTAATACTGGATATAAAGTATTAGTTGCCGAGGATGGTGAAAGTGCTTTGGCTACAGCCGAATACGCCCCTCCTGACTTGATTCTCTTAGACATTATCATGCCAGGAATAGACGGTTTTGAAACTTGTCATCGTTTGAAAAGTAATGAATTAACAAAAGACATTCCTGTCATTTTCATGACTGCTCTTTCGGAAACAGTAGATAAAGTCAAAGCTTTAAGTCTTGGTGCAGTAGACTATATCACTAAACCACTACAACACGAAGAAGTTTTAGCCCGCCTCCAACTCCACCTCAGACTAAGAAACCTGACAAAAACACTGCAAGCACAAAATCAACGTTTAGAAGTGGAGATTGAGGAGCGCACACAAGCAGAAAATAAATTAAGAGAACAAGCAGCTTTACTGGATATTACAACAGATGCAGTGCTTGTTAGAGACTTTAATGAGCATATATGTTTCTGGAATAAAGGCGCAGAAAATTTATATGGCTGGCAAGCACAAGAAGTCATTGGTAAAAATGTTCATCAGTTACTGTATTTACCGGAAACTCTTCCCCAACTACAAAATGTCTTGAATAATTTGGCTGAGTGTGATTTTTGGTATGGTGAATTGCATCAAGTCACCCGACAAGGTAAAAAAATTATTGTTGCTAGTCGCTGGAATGTGATGCGCGACAAAAATGGTCAACCGCAATCAATTCTCACAGTGAATACAGACATTACAGAGAAAAAACAACTCGAAAGTCAATTTTTACGCGCTCAACGACTAGAAAGTATTGGTACGCTAGCTGGTGGTATTGCCCACGACCTCAATAATGTATTGACTCCCATTTTAACAGCCGCGCAACTACTACAAATAAAACTCCCCAACGTTGACGATCGCTCTCAACGGATGTTTAAAACTATAGAATCTAACGCTAAACGTGGCGCAGCTTTGGTCAAGCAAGTGTTGCAGTTTACCCGTGGCGTTGAAGGTAAGCGCACAATTGTACAAGTTAACTACCTGTTCTCAGAAATCAAGCAAATTGTCCAAGAAACCTTTCCCAAATCTATTGAATTTTCTACGAATATTCAACCAGAACTTTGGACGGTAATTGGAGATACTACCAATTTGCATCAGGTACTGATGAATCTAGTAGTTAATGCTCGTGATGCTATGCCAGAAGGTGGTAGTTTAAGTCTCTGTGCCGAAAATTTATTGATTGATGAACATTATGCCCGGATGAATCTTGGTGCTAGTGTCGGACATTACATTGTAATTTCCATTACAGATACAGGTATCGGTATAGAACCAGGAATATTAGATAGAATCTTTGAGCCTTTTTTCACGACTAAAGACGTTGGCAAAGGTACGGGGCTAGGTCTGTCAACAGTACAGGGCATCATCAAAAGCCATAATGGTTTTGTAAAAGTGTACAGCGAAGTCGGAAAAGGCACAAAATTCCAGGTATTTTTACCAGCAGTCGAGGCAGCAGCAAACTCATCTTTAGAAGACCTGGAACTACTCAAAGGGAATGGCGAATTAGTTTTAGTTGTAGATGACGAAGCCAAAATTCTGGAGACTACCAAAATGTCCTTAGAGGCTTATAACTATAGCGTATTGACAGCTGAGGACGGCATGGAAGCGATCGCACTTTATGCCCAACACCAAGATAAAATTAGCTTGGTATTAATGGATATGATGATGCCTGCTATGGATGGTAGTGCCACTATTCGCGCTTTACAAAAAATTAATTCCCTGGTCAATATCGTTGGTGTCAGTGGTTTGGTAAGTAGTCATCAACTGACAAAAAGTGTGCGAGTGAAAAAGTTTCTTGCTAAACCCTACACACAAAAGGAATTGTTAGAAACTTTACACAATATACTCTCCCAGACATCGAAAACCCCGCAAAGGAATCTATTAGAGAAAAGAGCATAGTACCACTACGCGGAAGTCAAAAGTCAAAATGAATACAGCGTTAAAACAATTCGCAATTGTTTGTCAAAGTTATGAGAGCTAAAATTGACAATCAAGTGCTTTTTTTGCACCATGAAGACTTACCAGAGTTTAAAAAAGGCGGTTCTGTAGTTAGAAACTCTTATTTTTGGGCATTGCGTTCAATTGCTGGTCGTTCTACCCGTTATCGTGATTGGGAATATGAGCCAGAAGTATGGCTAGCACTGACGCGAATGCTGTTATCATTTGCAGAATCTGGATACCTAGGTTATAGAGAAACTATCTTAGAATTTCCCCTATCCCAAGGAGAAATTCCTGATGTATTGCGAGACGTTTCGACTTGGGAATAGCACCACAATAATGGGCGATTGCCTGCGGCACGCTGCGCGATCGCACTTTAACAGAGACAATCAGTCAGGCGATCGATCGCATCTTGCTCACGGCAAGGTTTTTAATTTGGCGATCGCCTACAGCACAGTGCGCGATCGCTATTTACCTCAATCTTTCCTTGAAGCAAGTGGAGTAGAGGCTTAAAAACCTTAATTTTTCGTTGAGCTTTCCAGATATTTAAGCCCCTCTCCGCGTCGGAGAGGGGTTGGGGAGAGGTCATCGAAGTCACGTTAAAATTAGAACAGACATAGGCAAGCGTAACGTTATTATTGCCGGCGAGTCATTGCCATTACAGTATTAACTGTGAGTTCCGGTAGATTGCCCAACACTGGCAAAACTTCTCCTCCTGAACAAACCATCGGTAAGTTATCCCCTTGCCAGACCCAAATTTGTTGACTGGCTGGGTCAATTAACCAGGCGAGTTGTGTGCCGTTGGTTAAGCAATGGAGAATCTTCTTCTGTAAGTCTAGGGTGCTTTGGTCGGGCGATCGAATTTCAATCAACCAGTCTGGTGCGCCATTGAATGGCCCGTCTTGATCGGGAAGACGTGCGATCGCAATGATGGAAATATCCGGTACAGGTGAATAGGGAGGCACCAAACAGCGTAGCTCTTGCACAGCCTCAAACTCGTCGGTATGTTGATTGATGTAATTAACTAGATTGCGTTGTAGGCGCGAGTAAAAGAGGGTCGGCATTGGCTTTTGGATTACACACCCATTAATCAACTCCCATGCCGGAGAAGATTCAATGTTGGGTTGAGATAGAAACTGGGCGAGTGGGGTAGTGATAAGTGGATTCATAAAATTTTTCCCACAACTTCGCTACTCTTGTTTGTCCTGTGTTGAAGCTTACAGTTTTCTATACTACCTCAGTTAAGTGTAATCAAAACTTGAGATGCGATCGCACTTTAAGAGAGACAGTCTGTCACAAGAAGAAATGCGATCGCAATTTTGCTGTTGTGGGGGCGATCGCAGTTGCCAATGTGCCAGTTGCTTAGGAAGACTATAGCTGTTGTAGAATCTGGCTTACAGACGATATCGGGATCAACGTACTTGCAAAGTCAGCATCACGAGTGACAATTGCGTCCAAACCTTGAGTAAGAGCGCATCCCACCTGAACAGCATCTTCAAAATCTGTCATTGCAAGAGTTAGAGCAACTTCTAAAACAGGCCGATCAACTGAGCAGATTTCCATAACAGCTAGTATGCTTGATACAGCTTGTCTTGCACGTTGAATATCCTGGGTTTGTCTTCTAGCAATGTAGAAGATGTCAGTTAAGGTTGTAGCAGTCACATAACCAACCACTTGACCAGAACCGATCGCATCAAATAATGCCTCTGCATCTTGCAAAAATGGCTCTCGTTCTAGCAAGAAATCTAACACAATATTTGTATCAACTAACACCCTCACTTGAGATACTTCTCCAATCGTCGTGCTTGCAACATTTCCTCAACTTGAGCATCTGTGGGTGAAGGTTGATCTGTTTTCAGCAAACCCCGCATTTGCTCAATTAAGGCTTTGCGATTGGGTTGAGAACTAAGCGTGTTTTGTAGAGAGTCAATAATTGCGCTAACGAGTGCAAGGCGATCGCTCACCGATAGTTTGAAAGCTTGCTCTTTAAGTTCTTGGAGAGACATCAGGCTACTTTACATTCTTGGGTTATGCGCGGAAATCTTTATTGAATTATATCTTACTGACTGTGGTTGATTTTTCCCAAAAGCAAGCGATCGCACCATTTTCAAAATATGAAAATAGAGAGGCGATCGCACTTGAAGAAAAAACAGAAGAAATGCGATCGCCTCTTGTTCACTAGCAGGTAAGGTTTTTAATTTGGCGATCACCTACAGCACGCTGCGCGATCGCACGTTCAAGTAACTCAGTCATCAATACCGCTCTCTGACAGGGAAAACGATATTTTATCCATTATCGCCTTACTTCAGTTCAAGAAAGCGATCGCTCTCGATAACTGATGAAAAAAGCTATCGCCTTTCAGCATACCTGAAAAAATAGCGATCTCCTCTTTGCTTCGCTCGCCATCTTGTCGAGCGAAGCAAAGAGGAGAGAAATATTGATATCACCCGTCATTTTCGACTTGGTGCATTATACGAAATTAGAAATTAGTTCAAGCGTTATCTTCAACCTCTTAAAATTAAAACCAAAAGAAAGTAGGTTGGGCTGCACTTTGTTTAACCCAACACAGGCATATAAAAGATACTTGCATAAGTGGCTCGCCGTTCTAAAAATCCTAGCCAGCCGCGTTGTATTATTTGTTGCTTAACTAACTCGTAGCTCCTATTGGGAATAACTAGTATCATGAGTGCTTTTTTCTCGATTGTGATAGTTCCAAGCTTCTGAACATCCAGCGCAACAGAATCCAAGAATCTAGGTATATCCCCTTCTCGAAAAACACCAAAGGCTTTAAGTTCAACCCAAAGTTCAGGATTGCCTTGCACAACCAAATCACAATACCCTCCGTCGGCATAAGGTACTTCTCTCTCTACTGTCATCCTCCTTGCAAGGCTCAGACGTACCCAAAGCTCACATTGGAGCCACCCTTCCCATCCTCCCTTGCTTAAACAAATAGCGTCCACAATATGAAGGTTTAAAATTTCTTCAATTAAGACCTCTAGTAATTCCATACCTCATTTCCTAATTAATATTGACTGAATACAAAAAAAAGAATTGAAGAAATTCGGCGATCCAAGAAGACTATGAATCACATTTCTTAAATTCTGAATTACGTTTTCATTCCTACTTGGAAATCATAGTAGGACTAGTCAATTTTTTAACATCGTCAAAAGAATTTTGAGTGAATTCTTCAATCAATTTTTTGATATCTTCAATGTCGCCGCGCACTAGTGTACTGTTGATAGTCAAGATGGTATCAAAGTAGTTCATTTTGAAATCGAAGCTAGAGACTGTTTGCTTCGCAATCACAGCTTGCCAAGATGAATATTCTATTTTAAGATAAAACAGCCTAATTTTCCCAACTAAAATTTTCTCTGGAACTCCCTCAATTTCTAATGGCTCAATGTAGTTAGTCAATATTAGGTGATCGAGGGTCTGAGTCTCTGATTCAAACTTGAGTTGGAGATTTTTCAGAGTTTCTGTAACTTGAATTAATATTCCATCCAGCTTTTTGATACTATCCTTCTGGAAGTTAAAGGAGTCAAACAATGTGGTTAAGAAATCCAGGTGAAAATCCGCTTGCGTGACATTCTTGCTGAAGGAGTACCCCGTAGTTTCACTGGGGATAGCATATTTACCGAGCCTACGCGTAAATGTGTCATTGAGTTTAACCGTCTGTGCCGTAATGAAAGCACTAGCTTCTTTTGGGTTTGTGATGTCGAACTGTTGCGGATGCTCTTTGTAGACTTCTTGCATCGCAACGACATTTGCCAAGGAACTTAATGTAAGCATGTCGGTATATATCTCTAGCGCATTCTGCGTTGGTTTGCCAAGTTCATCGGCAGCAAGCCCAGTTGTGTCTACAACAGCTAATGATGTCGAGCCTGGAGCTTTCTTTGCGGACTGAACCATCGAGAATAAATCATCAGATTCGTTATCTGATTTTAATAATGCAGTAGTACCTGGTCGAAATTGAGTAAGATGTGAAGCCCTGTAAGTGCTAATCATTTCGTCCAAGAGGACAACTTCTTTGAATGATGTCATGTTCGTCTCCGTTACGCTTGATGTATTTTGAGGAGTTGTTAATAATGATGATTTTTAGTCTCCACCTTTACCCTCTCCTCATCAACCGAAGTTGATGAACTTAAGAACTAAATTAATAACTTATGTTCCGAATTCCCTAAATCAGACACAAGCAGCGTGACTTTCTATGAATCCAGCCACCGATATTCGAAGAAGAGCGATCGCACTCATTAAGCCGTATCTCCACAGTAGCGATCGCACCAATCAAGCCAACACAGTTGTGTCAAACAGACCTAGACATCAGGGATTTGCGATCGCCTACTGAATCACTGTACGTAAAATTACTTAATATCTATACAACCATAAAGCAAGTAACATAAAATTGGCTGCATAAATCTGCTTGATCCAGTGTAATCACTGAACGTGATCATGGTCTTAAATGGTGTTTTGTATCGGTGTAAATAGCAGCCAAACATACATCTCTCATCTGTGAGGTTTCCCATGAAATCCCAACAAAGAAGCCGGAGACGTGGTGTCATCTTAACCACCCAAGGATTACAAAAACTCCAAAATGCAAAATCTCAATCAGAACAAAATGAAAATTTCGATAAGCGTTATACCGGCGAAGATTTAGGCTTTCGCATGGGGTTAGATCCAGATACAGTAGCGAAGGTATTTGCTTGCGAACTAGGAGTAGATAAGCAAACCTTAAAGTATTGTTTCGCTGCATTTAACCTGCAACTTGAATCCCAAGACTATCAATTTGCCAACTCTGATAAAAATCTAGAAAAAACTAACACACAAATCCAAAATTCGTCAGATTGGGGAGAAGCACCAGATGTCTCCCTGTTTTGCGGACGTAGTGAAGAACTAGCCACCCTAAAGCAATGGATTTTAAATGAATGTCCTACAAATAAAGCATTACCCTGCCGTTTGATTACTTTATTGGGTATGGGTGGTATCGGCAAAACTTGGTTATCTGTCAAACTCACACAACAGCTTCAGGATCAGTTTGAGTTTGTGATTTGGCGATCGCTCTTACCTCGTCCTCCCCTCAAAGATTTATTATCTGACCTCATTACTTTCCTATCCAATGGACAAGACACAAATTTACCCGATAACTTGCACAGTAGAGTTTCACGATTGATTGATTATTTACAACGCCACCGTTGTCTTTTGGTATTAGATGGGGCGGAGGCTGTATTACAAGATTGTGCAACTTACAAGTCTCCTTGCAGGAGTTGCTTCTGGTTTCCAAAAACAGGAAATCAAGAGTATCGGGAATTTTTTCAGCGTCTGGGAGAAGTAGCTCATCACAGCTGTGTCATCCTCACAAGTTGTAATAAACCCAAGGAAATTACATCTTGGGAAGGTGAAACTTTCCCCGTGAGAGCCTTTCATCTCTATGGCTTACAAATGCCAGATATTCAGGAACTTCTCAACGCCAAAGGTAATTTTGAGGGTTCTCCAGAAGATTGGGACAAATTGGTAGAGTGTTATGCAGGCCATCCTCTGGCTTTAAATCTTGTTTCTAACACTATTCAAAACTTATTTGCTGGTAATATTGGTGAATTTTTGCAGCAACAAACCCCGATTTTTGGAGAATTATCCCACTTGTTAGAACAGCAATGGCAATGCTTATCAGATACACATAAACAAGTTCTTAAATCCTTGGCATTTCATTGTCAACCAATTTCATTTACCGAATTGCGATCGCAACTTGCATCTTCCATCTCACCTCAAACTTTATTAGCAGCACTAGAGTCTTTGCAAGCGCGATCGCTGATTGAAACCAATGGAGCTAGGTTATCGCTACATCCTTTAGTCATGGAATATTTGAATTCCCAACTCATCCCAGAACACAATATCCAAATCCAGTCAAGTATCTTGCTTGAACAACAGCAACTACAATTTGTCATTTAAATAGAGGGAAATATGGGTGTAGGGGTGTAGGGTTGTAGGGGTGTAGGGGTGTAGGGGAAGGAATATTAATGACTAATGTAGGGGCGGGTTTAACCAAAATATCTGTTTGACAACGTGAATATCTCACAGAACCCGCCCCTACTGACTAATGACTAATAGACTTAATGACTAATGACTAAGATGAAACGCCGCCAATTTCTGCAAACGTGTGGTTTAGCTACCTTAGCTAGCCAAATTCCCCAAATCGCCCATGCTCAACTATCTCCCCACACGATCATTAAACCGCCACGCCTGAAAGTCGGTGATACAGTGGGATTAGTTGCCCCGGCTGGGATATTCGAGCCTAAGTAT
The DNA here is from genome assembly GCF_022063185.1 of Nostoc sp. UHCC 0870. Classification (NCBI taxonomy): domain Bacteria; kingdom Bacillati; phylum Cyanobacteriota; class Cyanophyceae; order Nostocales; family Nostocaceae; genus Nostoc; species Nostoc sp. UHCC 0870. The sequence continues at coordinate 584,742 of NZ_CP091913.1, forward strand.
ATTGGAATATTACAGGAACATCTCAAACAATTAGGCTTAAAAACTAAGCAAGGCAAACATATCTTAGATCGTTATGGCTATTTAGCTGGGAAAGATAGCGATCGCGCCCAAGATTTAAATGATATGTTTGCTGATAATTCAGTTACAGCTATTATTCCTATCCGTGGCGGTTGGGGTTGTAGCCGCATTTTACCTTTACTTAACTACCCCTTGATTCGCTCCCATCCGAAAATTCTCATGGGATACAGCGATATCACTGCTTTATTGTTAGCAATTAATGCCCGTAGTGGGATTATGACTGTTCATGGGCCAGTCGCCACATCAACCTGGACTCCCTTTATGTTAGATTACCTCAAACCTATCCTCTTTGATGGCCAAACAGTCACCCTGCAAAATACCAACTCTCCTGAAGGGCAAGTACAAACCATCGCACCAGGAAAAGCTAGGGGTAAACTTGTCGGTGGTAACTTATCAGTCCTATCAGCAATGGTGGGTTCACCTTATCTACCTTCCTGGTATAAAAGTATTCTATTTGTAGAAGATATTAACGAAGATGTTTATCGCGTAGACCGAATGTTAACACAGTTAAAAAATGCTGGCATACTTAACCAAATTTCTGGCTTTATTTTTGGCAACTGTAATAACTGCAACCAGGGAGATGAACCCTCACTGACATTAATACAAGTGTTGCAAGACCATATCCTCCCTTTAGGAATCCCCGCTTGGTATGGAGCGATGATTGGTCATATTCGAGATAAATTTATCTTGCCCATTGGGCTGTCTGTAGAAATCGATGCCACACTGGGGACAATAAAATTATTAGAGGCGGCGGTTACTTGAAGGATCATTTGTCAAGTTAATATAAGCACCGGTTGCAATTCCAGCTATTGCGGTTAGTATAGTTTAGATCCTAGGAAATTACTTAAAATATATTTTTTGATCAAAAAATATTTGCTTCAGTTAGGAAACACTGGCAATCATCAGTTAGTCTGTTTTTCAGCAGAAGTAAATTATGGTTATTTAGTTCTATGACTATTGCAAATCGGTTTCAAAATTCCCAACAACACTCACTGAGTGACAGCATCACAGGAAACAAACCAAATAATCATCACGCTATCAACTTACTTATTGGCTTGTGTGCTGCTTTGCCTGTGAGTTTGGCTTTACCTGTAGCAGCTTTGCAAGTACAGGTGACTCCCGTGAAACCTCGCTTGGGAGATACGATATCTGTGTTGATCACCCCAGATAATCCAGATAGTGCCACCACCCCAGAAGTCTTAGTAGGAGAAAAAACTTATCCAGCTTATCAAATTGCACCCAATAAATACCGCACCTTTATTCCCACAACTCCCCTAGAAAAGCCTGGTGCTAGAACTGTCAAAATAGTTGGTGATAACAAGGTAAGAAATTTGGCTGTCTGGGTAAGTAATCGTAAGTTCCCCTTACAGCGTATTACTTTACCACCCGGAAAAGCTGGTGTTAGGGCTACCGAATACGAACTAAATCGAGCAGCCGCTTTAAAAGCGTTACAAACACCGCAAAAGTTTTGGAACGGGCCATTTCTCGCACCAAATAAAGGGCGACTCAGTACAGTTTATGGTGTACGTCGCTACTATAATGGTAAATTTGCAAATGATTACTACCATCGCGGCCTTGATTATGCTGGTGCGGCTGGTTCGCCTGTAACTGCCCCCGCAGCAGGTAAGGTTGCTTTAGTAGGCACGGTGTCTCAAGGATTTCGGGTGCATGGCAACATAGTTGGGGTTGACCACGGACAAGGAGTGGTCAGTATTTTTATGCACCTCAGCCGCATCAATGTCAAAGAAGGTGATATCGTCAAGGCTGGACAATTAATTGGTGCAGTTGGTTCTACAGGGGCTTCTACCGGACCCCATTTGCATTGGGGTTTGTATGTTAATGGGCAATCTATTGACCCAACATCTTGGCTAACTCAGACTAAACAATAGTAGAAGTGCAACTAATTACTTCTGCTGTTAATTTTGGTATATTTTTTGTCGATAATATAGGCAGAATAAGTTTGTTCAGTACCGTCCTTACCTTGCTTGGGTGGATTAAATTAAGATGAGCCTTATGAGTATTGAAAAAATTGTAGAACAAGCTCTCCAGGATGGTTATCTCACACCAGCAATGGAAGCAGAAGTTGGACGCATCTGTGATAACGCTTCGGAACTTTCAATCGAAGAGTATATGGCGTTAGATAAATTGATGGGGGCATTATTAACTGGTGAGGTAGTGGCAGTACCTCGCAAACAATTTATTAACGTCATGGAAGAATTGGTATTGAGTGAAGCGATCGCCCGCGTGGCAGAAATTGAAGCCACCAGCGAAAGTGCCATAGATGTGGGTGATATCGCCGCTTATGCCCTCAACCGTCTCCCACCCTTATACGCCACCACCGAAGAAGGTGCTAACTACCAGCGTCAACGCGCTAAAACTGAACTGCAAGAATTAATTTCTCAGCAAGTTCATGAGGCTATCAACCGTAACCTTGACCAACCTAACGATAATCGCACACCAGTTTTAGCTAAAACTACTGGTAACGAGGTATTGCGCCAAGTTAGTAGCTTACTACAAGTCTATGCACCTAGCTTTGAGCAAAAATCTTCAAAGTAAGTCAATAGTCAACCCCTTCGGGGAATTCAAAATTCAAAATTATTAATTCAAAATTAAAGACAATCAGTGGTGGGTACAAGCCCCCACTGATTGTAGACCACTGAATTTTATTCAGTGGGGGCTTGAACGAGCGAATTAATTAATTCAAAATTATTATTATTCTTCATTTTGAATTTTGAATTTTGAATTTTGAATTTAAAAAATGGTCAATCACGGACTACAACCTTAGTACCTAGACCTACCTGTTCGTAAAGCAAGCGGACATCAGAGTTACGCATCCTGAGACAACCATGAGAAATGGCTGTCCCTAGAAGATGAACATCTGGTGTACCGTGGAAGCCAATTTCATTGCGACCATCTGACCAAAACCCAATCCATCGTTCTCCCAAAGGACTATCAGAACCAGACGGGAAAACTTTGCCAGTGATGGGGTGTCGCCAGATGGGATCGTGTTGCTTATCGTTCACTTCAAACGTACCTGTAGGCGTTTCCCAACCCTTTTTCCCTACAGCAATTGGGTAACTGGCGATGACTAAATCTCCCTTATAAACATAAGTGCGGCGATCGCTTAAATCAACTACCACTTGCTTATTGATCTTGCCCCGTTGATTAGAAGACTTGTTCTGAGTGAAAATCTGAGAAAATATAGACCTCGGTTGCTCAGAAGAATTAGTATTTTGTTTGAGTTCTGGGGTTAATAATTGTGATTTTTTGGGTGTGTTAGTCGTTAAAGCTACATTTTGATTAACAGTATCTGAACTATTATAAGACTCCATAGCCGAGGACTTTGGTTGGGAAGCCCTCTGGTTGGTTTTATCCGGAGGTGTAGAAGCCCCGAACGCGGTTTTGCCTAAGCCTCCTGTATAAACATCTCCAGGACGGCTGACTGTGGTGGAGGCTGGCTTTTTAAACTGCCCTTGCGTTGTAGTAATGCGCCAATGGATAGCTACCGATAAGATAGCTGTACCAAAACTGATAAACATTACCATACGCGCTAGAGATTCATTTTTTACCATTGCCATCACTTCTTGTTTATCCCTGACATACTCAGCTTAAATAGTTGAAGTCCTTGATTATTCAATCATTAAGAATTTGTAAATTCTTATCTGTTAGCTCACGACTCTACTGATAACCTTGGGCAAACTAAGGAAATCAGGAAATTCCAACTAACAAACTTGTAAAGAAGCAGTTTGTTGCACTGGTGTTGCCAAAATATAGTGCTAAATTTGGAAATTATCTTGATTACTCTCCAAGAGTCGGAATAAATCATTAATGGTGTGGGTGGGAGAAAGACTATGTTTGAAAAACTATTATTAGCAGTCACAATTACATTTTCCCTCAATTTCTTTTTTCAAGTCCGCGTACCTCTTTACACGAATTCTGGTACTAGTGACCAACAACCTACAGAAACATCAGCAACAATTTTAGTAACAAGACCGGAAAAATAGTATTCTTTAAGGTCACATATTCATAAAATGAGTAATACTAAAGTTACACTGAGTCTGCAAATATCAAATCGGTAAAGTATTTACCCTGAATAATAGTCTAACATCATGGCAAAGACTAAACCTTTGCCATAGTATATCTGTCTCGATCACACTGTTCTTATAATCAAAAATAGATGCTCATAAGTGAAATTTCTGTCTGCCAGATGACTGAGTTTTTTAAATTTGATTGTCAATTATCCAGTTACCTAATTTGAATAATCGATGTTTGAGCAGATTGGATAAGTTTTAGTTATATATTTTTGACACATACGATACAGCGTTTGTCAAGATTGGATAGTCAGATGCTCTGATCTGCACAGACATTTGTCAGATTGCGGTAACTGACAAGATGCACCATAATAGTCCAGGCAATTGCTAACTGGGAAAAATGAGATTTTGCGTAACCAGAAATCCAGCCAAAATTCTATAACTCAGTGTTCCAGTCTCAAATCCGTCCCTTATTCAGGAACAAGCTACCAATTACCAAGTCTAATAGATAGGGATGATTTACAACCAGTACGATCTATGAGTCAATCGATTACTGTATCCTGGTCAACGGGTGATGCGGGGTATTCAGAAGCATCGGTGCAAGTTGACAAACTCTCTAACCACGATTTAATTTTGCGCTGTCAAGTCGGACTGCGCCCAGATCGTGCTGCGTTTGCAGAACTGTTGCGCCGTTATCAAACCCAAGTTGATAGGGTTTTATACCACCTAGCTCCAGATTGGGCAGACAGAGCTGACTTGGCTCAAGAAGTTTGGATTCGAGTGTATCGGAATATTAGCCGATTGCAAGAACCATCTAAGTTTAGGGGCTGGTTAAGCCGCATTGCGACCAATTTGTTTTATGACGAATTGCGGAAGCGGAAACGGGTTATGAGTCCCTTGTCCTTAGATGCTCCCCGTTCAGTAGATGACGGTGAAATGGATTGGGAAATTGCGGGAGATACTCCAGGGCCAGAGGAAGAACTGACAACGAGAGAATTTTACGAGCAATTGCGTGAGGCGATCGCGGATTTACCCGAAGTATTCCGTACTACAATTGTGCTGAGAGAAATCGAAGGGATGGCATATGAAGAAATTGCCGAAATCACTGGAGTTTCTCTAGGAACGGTGAAGTCGAGAATAGCCAGAGCGAGAACTCGATTGCAAACTCAATTGCAAAACTATCTTGATGCCTAATTTACAGTATCTTCACTCTGCTCTATGGCAGAATTTAAGCATTGATTAAGAATTGTGAGGAATGTGGCTCGTGCTTCTGCCATCAGGAGAAAAATTTAATTATCCTCTTAGGTTTGCCCACTCCTTTTACCCGTGGATGAATTGGTAATAATGTTAGTATGACTACTGATTCTCAGTTTAATGATCGTTGTCGGTGGCAAATTCCAAGAGATTTACCAAATGAGATGGCAAAGCATACCAATGAAGCAACGGGTGCTATGGATATGGTGAAGCGCGATCGCTTTGAATTATTGAGTGCGTATCTAGATGGTGAGGTGACAGCAGCAGAACGTCGGCAAGTAGAAGATTGGTTAGCCAATGATGCCTCAGTTCAACGCCTGTACACCCGACTACTGAAGCTAAGGCAAGCCATGCGGACAATGCCAGTGCCAACTGCCCAAACCACCCCAGAAACGGCAGCCAACCAAGTATTTGAGCGGATTAACCGTCGTTCTAGAATCAAGTGGGCATTTGGTGGTGCGGCGATCGCTGCTTGTATGATTGGTGCATTATCTAGCTGGCTGCCAAATCGAGAATCTGGCATACTGCAACTAGCACAACAACAAGTACAGCCTATCCAGGCTGCCCCTAAGTCAGAACCATTGCCAATGATCGCCTTGAACAACCCAGTTATGGAAATTCCCAAGGCGGCAACATCTTCTCCAGAAAAGTTGATCAATCAACCACCATCGGGACTACGAGAAGTTATCCCAAACATCAACTAATTTCCACGTTTGTAGTCAGCACTTAAGTGCTGATTTTGAGGACTAAAGTCCCCACTACAAACACTTAGTTCCAGCTATCCTGGAGTGTCAAACTAACCACTCCACCAACCATTAAGTAGCAGAGTAAATATCCGTGGACTAGTTCTTTTCCTATAGTCATAGCTGGGTAGCCCATCGGCAAAGCAAACAGTTGCCCCAGGATAGTGCATCTTTGGGTATCTACTACCAACCCAGCACAATATTTTTGATGATTTTTATTTTTTGCTACCGACGATCATTGGTGACAAGTTAAGGAAAAGGGAAAATTGTCAAGGGTGGTATTTGTAGTGGTCAAAAGCATGGGAAACTCAGTCTAGACAAGTAATTGAGCGATTGAGTCCAGTCATGACCACCAGCAAAAAAACCAATAGAGACCACGCCAAAAAGAAACACAGACCAATGGTGGAAGACGAAGTAATTGCAGAGCAACTGGAAAAATTATTGACCCCAGCGATTACAAATCAAGAAAATTACTACCGAAAACTAGGACTCAGAGAACGGATACTGAATTTACCATTGATGATGGCTGCGGTACTAACCTTGTTATGGCGAGACATAGCCGGAGTCAGAGAACTGACAAGAATGTTAGCTAGAGACGGTTTTCTGTGGTGTAATCCTACAAAAGTTAGTCAACAAGCTGTATCACAGAGATTTTTGACATTTCCATCAGAATTATTTGAAAAAGTATTTAAAGATTTACTGCCTAGTTTAAGAACAGCTTGGCATAGTAGAAATAAACGACCGTTGCCAGAAAGTATTCAGTTTACATTATCAAAATTCGAGAAAATTTGGATAGTAGACGGGTCAACACTGGAGGCATTGTTTAGAAAATTACAAAGCTTAGAGTCGGCTCAAAGAGGGCAATTAGCAGGAAAAATGAGTACAGTCATTGATTTAATGACCAGATTACCTGTAGAAATTTGGTTTGAAGAAAATCCCAAGGCATCTGACACTAAATCGGAAGAAAATATCCTAAATTTAGTTACAACAAGAACTTTACTCTTATTAGATAGAGGTTTTTATCACTTTAAGTTTTGGCATCAGTTAATCGAGAAAAAAGTTGACTTTATTACGAGAATAAAAAAAGGAGCAGCAATCAAGATAGAACAGGTATTTACAGATAGCTATGGACTCAGGGACAGAAAGATACGTCTGGGTTCTGGCACAAATAAGACCCCATTTATTACCTTACGGTTAATTGAAGTGCGTTCTGGAAAAACATGGCATTCTTATTTAACAAGCGTTCTAGATCCTAATGTTTTACCCCCTTATGTTGTAGCCGATTTATATCGACGACGTTGGCGCATTGAAGATGCTTTTAATACTGTCAAAAGACTCTTAGGGCTAAGTTATTTATGGACGGGTTCAATTAATGGGATTAAGTTGCAGATTTGGGCAACTTGGTTATTTTATGCGGTTTTAGTAGATTTAGGTGATGCTGTAGCTGACGAACTTTCTCTGCCTTTTGATGAGATTTCATTAGAAATGATTTATCGTGGTCTTTATCATTTTACGATGGCTCATCAAAAAGGTAAGGCAACAGACCCTGTTAAGTATTTTGCTGACCCTCAAAATCGAGATTTAGGGATTATCAAACAGAAGCGAAAACCAAACATTAAGTTAATTGTCGCTCCTTTCCCTGATCTTCAACGAGGGTCTGACCAGTTTTTCTTCAACAATTCTCTCAAAGCCTCTTGACAAAAGATTTACAGCCTTAACTTGTCACCAATGACCGACGATCGCTTTTCACAATGAAATACTACCCGTCATCACAGTTTCTCCAGTTGGTTGGGGAATTTTTTTCAACGGCTCAACGGTGATCAAAGCCTGAGAAGAAACTGTCATATCATCATCTAAAGGCATTTGCATAAACACTTTTCCTTCAGAGTCAGGGTTAAATTCTCCACAATATACTTTTTTATTAGATAACACCATTATTTAAAGCCTAAATCTTGACATATTATCAAAAATATGCTAATTTAATCTGTTGAAAATACATTCTTGCCAGTCTTGAACTTAATATTGATACGAACCTAACGCCAAAAAGGATTTACCTAACTCAAAATTTTGTTACCCAAACAATTAAACCGGGTAGCACTATGAGAGCAAAGGAGCTTTTAAGCGTGGTAAAAGCAGATACATAGCAATTATTGAGTTCTGAAAAGATATGGTAAGTCAAGATTGGTTAGTGACAGAAGAAGGCAAGTGTGAAGCTTGGGAAGAATTGGCAGATGACCTAGAATTATCTACAGGAAAATATCGGCTCTATCGGTTTTTAACGGATCTAGAAGATATTCTGCATAAATTTCAGAGCGATCGCGATCGCCTCCAAGCAATTTGTCCCCTAGTACGGCGATTATTGACCAGTTCAGAATGGTTGCAAGGTGAATATCTTGAACCCGACTCACAAACAGGTTGGTCGGTACTTACTAGACATCTCCAAAATAGTATTATTCTGTGATAAAAGAACATTAAAGCGTTATTTTGACACAGAAGCATGAGCAATATACTGAATTACATTGAAGAGAATCCTAAACAAACCCAAAGGTTAATAGGTCTGGAATATGAACAGTTACAACAATTAATCATAAATGGGGAAAGATTATATCATGAAAAAAAAGCTTTACTGGAATCTAAGAAAGTGAGAATTATTGCTGGTGGAGGAGGTCGGAAACCAAAATTATCTATTTCTGAACAAATCATTTTAACTTTAGTGTATCTCCGACATCTGACAACCTTTCAACTTCTAGGTATTCAGTTTGAAGTAAGTGAGTCTACAGCCAACGATACGTTTAACTATTGGTTGCCTAACTTGCGAGAATTACTGCCATCAAGTTTGCTTGAACAAGTAAAAAAAAACGCTTCTGACTATGAAGTAGTAAAAGAAATGCTCACAGAATATGAATTAATAGTAGATAGCTATGAACAAGTCAGAGAAAGACCTAGAGACAATGATGAACAAAAGAAATATTTTTCAGGTAAGAAGAGTAATCATACATTTAAAACTCAAATGATTATTTTACCTGATGCTAGTGATATCGTTGATGTTGTGGCAGGTGAACCTGGTCCAAAAAGCGATATAACTTTGTTCCGAGAATATCGTTCAGAGTTTGATGCCAAACAAAGATTTAAAGGAGATAAGGCATATCTTGGAGAAGATTTAATTACAACTCCAATTAAGAAACCAAGAAATCAAGAACTAACAACTGAACAGAAAGAACAGAACAAAATATTTTCATCTAAACGAATCTTTGTTGAACATCGAATACGGTCAGTCAAAATCTTTCGAGTTGTCCAAGAGAGATTTAGGTTAAATACCCGCAAATATAAGCAAGTAATTTTGACGATTTGTGGGCTAGTAAGGTTACGGATTCGAGGGCTAATATTACCATTAGAAATATCAGCTATATCATCAGGTTAAAATTATCGCATATAACTAGATATTTTTGCCTAATTATCAACAGCAAATATCTCAAAGTCTTATTTCATCGTACAGAATAGCTAATTTAAGATGATTGCATTTAGTGGCTACAGCCTAGCCAAACAAAGGCTTTGACTGTTTTCGGAGATGTCTACTCTATATGATGAGCCAGATTTTCCCTTGACGGTGCAGACAGTCGCATGGTTGCCAGGAAGAGTATCACCAATTCATAATCATGCTACCTGGGGAGTTGTCGCACTGATTAGTGGAGAAGAAAAAAATACACTGTGGAGACGAACTGATAATAACGGTGGTATTGAAAAAGTTGGCGAAATTATTTTAACTCCAGGAGATATTATTAGTTTGATGCCAGATGCAATCCATCATGTTGAAGCACTTGGTGAAGAACCGACAATTAGCTTCAATGTGTATGGCGAAACAAACTATGAACAGCGATTTGAATTTGATCCAGTTTCTGGTGCTGCAAAGAACTTTTGATGTACTTTCAGGAGTATCAACGTTTTCTAGAATGACTTATATAGTCAGAAACCCCAGCCCTAAAGGGCGGGGCTTGAAAAAGCCCATCTGACCAGCCTAAGTCTTAACTGACTACGTTAGTGGCAAGAGTTTAAGACCTACCAGAGGATGCGTAGCTAGTCCCCTGCACTAGAACCAAATTGTTAAACATCTGTACAAGGGTTAAGGAAGTGCAATTTGGATAGTACCGACCACTAACATTGGCGAAGCTAAAATTACCCGAAAGGAGGCACTTTATGTGCAAAGTTTTTGTAATTGATACTAACCGCATACCACTAAAACCAATACATTCAGCACAAGCAAGACAATTATTAAGAAGCAAAAAAGCAGCCATTTATCGCCGCTTTCCATTCACGATTATTCTTAAAGAATCTTGTCCAGATTCTCCAGTAGCACTACTGCGATTAAAGCTAGACCCTGGTGCTAAAACCACAGGTATAGCATTAGTTAACGATGCAACTGGCGTTCGCGGAGCGTCTCCCTTCGGAGAAGTTGTTTTTGCTGCTGAATTAAAGCATAGAGGTTTTGCTATTAGAGACGCTTTGATTTCCAGAAGGCAATTAAGACGTGGCAAAAGAAATCGAAAAAACCCGTTACAGAAAGCCAAGATTTCTGAATAGAACGAGACCAGAAGGATGGTTAGCACCAAGCCTGATGAGTCGGGTTCACAATGTTGAAACATGGGTAAACAGATTGCGTAAATTTGCACCAATTACAGCGATTAGTACCGAATTAGTCAAGTTTGATATGCAATTAATGCGTAATCCTGAAATCGAAGGTAAGGAATATCAGCAAGGGACATTAGCTGGATATGAAACCAGAGAATATCTACTTGAAAAGTGGAATCGGCAATGCGCCTATTGTGGTGTCAAAGATGTGCCTTTACAGATTGAACACATTCACCCACGTTCTAAAGGTGGGTCTAATTCAATCACAAACCTTACATTAAGTTGCGAAAAATGCAACATCAAAAAAGGGATTAAGGATATTAAGGATTTCCTCAAAAAAGACCCTACTAAGTTACAGAAAATCTTGGCACAAGCTAAGAAACCGTTGGCTGATGCAGCAGCAGTTAATGCTACTAGATACAAGCTTTTGGAGGTTTTAAAATCAACAGGGTTGCCCGTTGAATGTGGCTCTGGGGGTTTAACAAAGTTCAACAGAACTAGGCAGCAATTAATCAAGACTCATTGGATTGATGCTGCTTGTGTTGGCAAATCAACACCAACATTAAATATCAAAGGTATCAAACCATTGTTGATTACATCTAATGGTCACGGTAATCGCCAAATGTGCGGGACTGATAAATTCGGTTTTCCGAGTCGTCACCGCACAAATAAACAAATCCATTTTGGTTTTCAAACTGGAGACATTATTAAAGCGGTTGTTACCAGTGGCAAAAAAGTTGGCGAATATGTTGGACGTGTTTTGTGTCGTGCCACAGGTAGTTTTGATATCGCTTCCAAGACCGGAAGAATTTCAGGAATTAGCCATAAATATTGTTCAGCGATTCATAAAAAGGATGGATATAGTTATGCTTTTTGAAGCAATAGACATCTCCGAAAAAGAATCTCAAACCCTTATGCTGTCTAGAGTAAAACCTCATTTCTGGAGATGTCTATTCTTGACGGCGAATAAATTCGCCTGCGCCTAACCCCCATACATGAATGCAGGGGCTTCCACGGCGCGAGGACTTTGGTGAGAGAAATCCGTTGACAAGTAGTATTTTTTGCTTCTATCTTTGACGAAAACAGGGAAGACTTCTCCTTCAGCCGCTTCTCTTCGGAACAATACTTCAAAATTAGGCGTTGCATAAATGTGGGATGAAATCATAAAATTTGACTTTTACATCTCCTACCTTTTGCGCCTTTGCGACTTTGCGTGAGACAAAATCATCCCATTAATCAGCAACGCCCAAAATTAGTTTTGGAAAATTCTGATGTCTGCGGTGGGCTACGCTAACGCGGTCAGCCGCAGAAACATCTACAGACTTTCCGCAAAATTCACGCGTTGAAGACTTAGCGAATCCATTTTAGTTTTAGCTTCGTATCAACATTATGAATTGACAAAATTGTGTACTTAGTTAAAATTTATTCCCCTAATTACTAAGCGATCGCTCTGCGCCATATCCACAACTTCTAGCATTTTGAAGAAGGAAAGAACTATGATATAGACTTGAAAAATTTTTCATATCAATAGCCATTCAAACCATACCAAGGATGAATGATGAACTCTAAAAATGTATCGTCTCCAGACTTTTGCGCCCGTCAACTCAAAGTTTTAGCAGATACAACACGTCTATCTGTTCTGAAAATTCTCATGGAAAGTCCTAAGCACGTAGGGGAACTGAATTCTGTTTTAAAGCTAGAGCAGAGTTTATTGTCCCACCATTTAAAAATATTGCGGGAGGCAGGTTTTGTGGAGGCGACACGAGATGGTAAGGCGGTACTTTACCATTTTGTACCGACGATTCGACAAGTCAATACTGGTAAGGCAATTGATTTAGGCTGTTGTCGCCTCTGTTTTGAATAGAATGAAACGACTCAAAACCATAGCATTTATTACTGTCGCTTTCACAATTGGCTTAGGGTTACAAGCTTGTACCCAACCATCCCCAACACCAACTCAACCAACCAATAAATTACAAGGAAAGTTAGTTTTAACAGGCTCTAGTACAGTTGCACCATTAGCAGCAGAAATTGGTAAGCGATTTGAATCAGCGCATCCTGATGTGCGAGTAGATGTGCAAACAGGCGGTTCATCTCGCGGAATTGCCGATGCACGTACAGGCGTTGCTAATATTGGGATGGCATCTCGTAGCCTCAAAGATGAAGAAAAAGATTTACAAGCTTTTTCTATTGCCCGTGACGGAATTGGCATAATTCTACACAAAGATAATCCAGTCAAATCCCTCTCAAATCAACAAGCTGTTGATATTTATACGGGTAAGATTAACAACTGGCAACAAGTTAACGGTAGCAATGCACCGATTACAGTTGTGAATAAAGCTGAGGGACGTTCTACCCTGGAATTATTTCTTGGCTACTTCCAACTCAAAAATAGCGATATTAAAGCATCGGTGGTGATCGGGGACAATCAGCAAGGAATTAAGACAGTAGCAGGTAATCCTAACGCCATTGGTTATGTATCAATTGGTACGGCTGAATTTAGCATCAATAACGGCGTGACCATTAAATTATTGCCCCTGAATGGAATTACCGCCACTACAGAGAATGTCCAGAATGGGACGTTTCCCCTGTCCCGTCCTCTAAATTTGGTGACTAAAACCCAGCCTCAAGGCTTAGATCAAGCATTTATCGAGTTTGCACAATCACCACAAGTTCATGACATTGTTAAAAAACAAGATTTTGTCCCCATATCAAAGTGATATGGTTCTCCTGTGGATATTACGGGGATTATCTCTAATTACAGGTATTATTGTTATCTTAATCACCACATTCTTATTACTCGAAGCGTTGCCCATACTGCGACAAGAAGGATGGTGGCGTTTTGTCAGCGATCGCTCTTGGCATCCGGTGCAAGGACTCTATAATTTGCTGCCCATGCTGTGGGGTAGTCTGTTGGTGACATTCGGTTCTGTAGTTTTGGCTGCACCTTTGGGCATTGGTTCGGCAATCTTTTGTCAGTATTATGCACCTCCTGTAGTTGGGGGATTATATCGGCAGTTAATTAATTTACTGGCTGGTATTCCTTCTGTAGTTTACGGGTTCTGGGGTTTAGTTGTTCTTGTACCACTGATTGGCAAACTGCATCCACCAGGAACAAGTTTGTTAGCGGGAATCGCCATTTTGACATTAATGATTCTGCCCACCATCGCTTTAACAGCAGAAGCCAGTTTTTCTGAAGTCCCCAACGAGTATTTACAAGGTGCAGCCGCCTTGGGAATTTCTCGCTGGGCAACAATTAGAAGCGTTGTTTTACCTGCGGCGAAATCTGGTTTATTTACTGGTTTGATTTTAGGAACGGGACGGGCGATTGGGGAAACAATGGCAGTGTTGATGGTTTGTGGCAATGTAGTCCAAACACCCACAAGCATATTTGACCCCGTTCGCACACTGACAGCCAATATCGCTTTAGAGATGGCTTACGCTACAGGAAATCACCGTTCAGCATTGTTTGTAAGTGGTTTGTTATTAATGGGAGCGATCGCCATTTTAGTTGTCGTTGCCGAAGGTGTGAGTAGGAAAAACATCTATGGCTAAAAAATTACCTACCCTGATCATGTGGGCGATCGCTTTATTTGTCACTGCTGTTTTCTGCTGGATTTTAGGCGATATCCTCTGGCACGGTGTCGGGCAGCTATCTTGGGAATTCCTCACAACTGCACCGCGAAATGCTGGCCGTGAGGGGGGAATTGCCCCAATTCTGATTTCTACTTGTCTGATTTTGGGGGTTTGTATGGCGGTTTCTCTCCCCCTTGGCGTTGGTACTGCCATACTGTTAGCCGAGTTTACCACCACTGAAAGTCTGTTTGGGCGTTTAGTCCGGCGCAGTTTAGATGTATTGGCAGGAGTACCATCGATTGTTTTTGGCTTGTTTGGCAACGCCTTTTTCGCAATTAAGTTGGGATTGGGCTTTTCAATTTTGTCTGGTGGGTTGACTTTAGCTTGTATGGTGTTGCCGATTCTCATACGTTCTACAGAAGCAGGACTGCAAGCTGTTCCCAGTGAGTATCGCTTAGGGGCAGCAGCTTTGGGATTATCACGCACCACTACATTAGGGAAACTGCTCTTACCAGCAGCGACACCGGGGTTAGTTGTCGGTTTAGTGCTGGGAATTGGGAGAGCTATCGCCGAAACAGCCGCACTGATTTTTACCAGTGGCTATGTAGATCGGATGCCAGAGTCATTACTAGATTCCGGGCGATCGTTATCGGTGCATATTTTTGATTTATCAATGAATGTGGCTGGCGGAGATGCTAACGCCTACGCCTCTGCTTTAGTGCTGTTGATTTTATTGTTGCTGGTGAATGGTATAGCAACATGGACAGCTAAGTTTTGGTTAGCAGGAAGAATTACACCATGAAGCAATCTCAACTCAGACAAAATTCTCGGTTATCTCTGCCCTCAATGCAAACCGAACGACTGAGTTTATACTATGGGAAAAAAGCTGCTTTTACAGATGTCACCATGCCCATTCACGCCGGGAAGATTACTGCATTGGTGGGGCCTTCTGGTTGTGGTAAAACCAGTTTTTTGAGTTGTCTCAATCGCTTGACTGATTTAATCCCTCATACCAAAGTAACGGGAAGCATTCGCTTAGATGCTTTAGAAATTCTTAATGAACGAATAGATTTAATTACCCTCCGTCGGCGTGTGGGTACAATCTTCCAAAAACCCAATCCTTTCCCCTTCTCCATTTGGAAGAATCTGGCATTTCCCCTACAAGAACACGGAATCAAAAACCGTGAAAAACTCGACTGGCTGATTGAAACCACGCTGCAAGATGTTGGACTGTGGAACGAAGTTAAAGATAGACTAAATACTCCTGCCTTATCTCTGTCTGGCGGACAAAAGCAGCGATTATGTATTGCCCGTGCTTTGGTTTTGCAACCAGAAGTTTTATTATTTGATGAACCCTGTAGCGCGCTCGATCCGATTTCTAGTGGCGTAGTTGAGGATTTAATTGCCAGTCTGCGGGGACGTTACACAGTGGTAATTGTCACCCACAACCTCGCTCAAGCTAGACGCATTGGTGATTACGCTGCTTTGTTTTGGGTACAAGCAGAAGTAGGAAGATTAATTGAGTATGGTACAGTCGAGCAGATTTTTACCGCACCACAGCATGATTTGACTGCTGCTTATGTAAATGGTATTCGGGGATAGTAAATCTTTTTTGGTTTCAGCTTCGTATCAACTTAAGAAGTTTTAAGTAAATGCTAAAACTCACAAAAAATGTAATATTTATAACTGAAATTCAAGTATTTCAATTTTTGTTTGAGATAAAACTGCTGCCAAATTAGCTGCGTTCAATCCAGAAGAAATACTGATTACAGATTCAACTTGGCATTATAACGGTGGTGGCTGTTGTTAGTTATTCTTCTTTAATCCAGTTCTTAATGAGGTGAATAATATTAAAAAAGTGCTTACCAGCACTCAACCAAGTCAAAAGTTAGAAGTGATTTTTGTAGATGGCGGTTTTGTTTAAATCTGGGAACTTTGCATGACTACAGTTCCAGTAGGACGAGAGACATTGGGGTTGGTCTCCAGTGTGACAATTAACCCAGAAAATTGTGGGTGAGAAAATTCTTGGTACATTTGAGGAGTGAATGGTAATTCAAGGGAAGCATTTCCCCAAGAATAGGGCTTGACTTCACCACAGGGTAACTTCTCATTTTTCACTATTGTCCATAAGAAGTAGACATGACCAGGAGGTGGAGCGGGAAGATTTTGGAACACCATTACCGCCTTTTGTTGTTCAGGATTGATTACTATACTTCCTGAACTGTTATTGGTAGAGCTGACTGATTCAAAGGTAAACAATCGTGTTTGGGAATTCTGGAGTAGGTTTTTAACAGCTTGGGCTTGGGCAAAATCCTGGTGTAAACGCTGGTTTTCTGCTGTGACAATACTTAGATTTTGTCGTAGCCGATAGTAATCAACCCCCAAAAGTACCACAAATAGTGCAGCAACACTACCAGCAATTCTTCTCCATCGTAGTGGCATTTGCTTAACTACAGTAGCCTGTGTAGTTGAGTTTTCAGCTTGTTGGAGAATTTTGGGGAGTAAATGGGCTGGTGCTTCTACCTCAGTAAAGCCATCTAGCACTTGTCGCAGAACTTCCTGCAAATCATCAACTTCGGCAATCAGTTCTGGATGTTCATCAAGTAATAGCCGAAATTCTTGGGCTTCTTCAGGGGTGAGATCATCGACGACAAACCCCGCAGCTAAGTTTTTGATATGTTCGGGATCAAAAGATTTATTCATAGATTGACAAATCAGAATCTAGTAAGATGCGCTTGAGTTTTAGTAATCCTTGGCGGGTGCAGGTTTTGACTGTGCCTAGAGGGATATCAATTTTTTGAGCAATTTCTGACTGACTTAATCCTTGGTTATATGCTAGTTCGATTACTTGGCGTTGTTTTTCGGGTAGTTGGGCTAAAGCGTCGTGAATGCGCCCCGATCGCTCGGCAAAACTTGCCTGTTCAACAGGTGTTGGCTCTGGTGCGGCTTCATTTGTCATTGTGTGTCCCCACTTTTCCACAAGTTTGAGTTGTCTAGTGCGAGCGCGTAGCTTATCAATCGCCCGCGATCGCGTGACTGTCACCAAATAGCGCACAAAAAAGCGACAATCAGGATTACTAGATGCTTTGCGCCACAGTGTGAGAAAAATTTCCTGGGTTAAATCTTCAGCTTCTTGGGAGTCAGCCAAAATTTTCAGAGCTAATCCATAAACTAAGCGACCATGACGATTAAATAAAACACTTAATGCCGCCGAATCGCCATTTTTGAGTGCCACAAATAAAGCTTCATCCGTAGCAGATGAAAGGTTTATGGAATTTGACTGGGAAAGTTTATGCTCCATACTGTGTCAAAAACAGGTTTAAATATTTACCGGAGCAAGTTATCGTTCTGCTTTGTGCCATCACCTCTCTCCCAGATTAAAACCAGCAACTCTTTTCTTTGGACAATGCTATCTATTTTTATGACGACTGGCAAAGCAAATTGGATTTGGATGTTTGATGTAGATGTCTGAGAAAAATATTGAACAACTAAGCTCCTTCGCCAAGCATTGCAGGCACATCAATTTCCTTAATACAAGTTGCCCGTGACAATGAGAGAATACAATCAATAATACACAGAAGATCGCATAAAGGAATTGCCTCACCACCTAATAGATTATTCGCTGCAAGATCAGCTAGGACTTCGGGCGTACCTACATTGCCTGGATTAATCACCGTCACACCGATTTGTTGCGATCGCAATTCTTCCCGCAATGAATGAACTACACCCCGTAAACCAAACTTAGAGGCACTATTAGCAACTTCTCGCCCTGAGAAATTATCCCGACCTGACAGTGAACCCATAAAGATGATTTTGGGGTTATCTGATCGCCGCAGAGCAGGTAACAAGGCTTTAACCAATCGAATTGGAGCGACTAGGTTCACCCCAATTACTTTAGTAATGTCTGCATCGGAGCAATCTTCAAAGCTATACTGGCTGGTAAACGCATGAGTTTCCCAAGTTCCTCCCATGTATAATAGCGCATCTAAACGATCACATCCGATTGCTTTTGCCACTGTTTCTACACCTACTAAATCAGACAAGTCTGCCTGAATCCATGTACCAATCAGTGTCGCAGTTCGAGAAACTGTTAGCAAGCGATCGCACTTGGATGCTAGATGTTCAGCAACCGCAAGCCCGATACCACGGCTCGCGCCAGCCACAAGAATCGTTTTGAATGACATATATGTTCTCCTGTTTATACCAACTCAAATAGTCACTACAAACTTTCAATATTTAAAGAGTCATTTTAAATCCAATCTTGATCATCAGTCGTCTTAGTAAACAGATGCGTCACAATTGACCACTCCAGTACCCATCTCAGGTCAGCATTGTGGCAGCATATTGCAAATTAAACAGTTTTAGCTTAAGAATAGGAAGAATTTTATGCACAAACGCGCGAACTTCTTGCTCAAAATTTGTTTGAGCAGCCTGGTTTTTACTGCATCAATATTAGCAACAACCGCAGCCAGTATTTCTGCAACTGAAGTGCAATCATCAATTACTAAGTCTGCACATAAAAATGCCTGTGCAGGTAAAAATCCCTGTGCAGCTAAAGCTAATTCTGTAGGCGGGCCGTTAGCTAAAGAACTTCAAGGAAAACCAGTTGTAGTAGATGTATTTGCGACTTGGTGCGCTGGCTGTAAGAATATTGCTCCTACTCTGTCGCAATTGAAACAGCAATATTCTGGTAAGGTTAATTTCGTGGTTTTGGATGTCACTGATAGAGCCAAGCTCAAACAGACCGAAGCAATGGCGCAAAGATTAGGTTTGGGTAAATTCCTAGCAGCTAATAAGAGTAAAACCAGTACAGTTGCGATCGTTGATCCTGCTACTGGTGACATTTTAGCCCTGTACCAAAATAATTCTAATAAGGCTGACTACACCAAGATCCTCGAAACTGCTTTGGCGAAAAAGTAGTTAGATTTTGGCTTTGTCTCTATCTTGAGGGGCAAAGCTAGCTTTTTTATAGTTGCATTAAATCCAATTTTGATGCCTCAGTCGTCTTATAAACAGATGCACCACAATTTACAGTTCCCATTCCTAATATTAGGGAAACCATCGGAAAACACACGCCCAGGCAGATTGTGAATGCACACACCATTAAACCGTGAGGAGAACAACCAATGTACAAATATAACAAATTTTTTCTTAGTCTACTGTGTTTGAGTGGACTGGTTTTGACGGTATCATGCAGCCCACCGAAATCAGATAATATTGCTCAAAATCAAGCTTCATCAACTGCAAAGGTTGCTCAAACAGATCCTTGTGCTGGTAAAAACCCCTGTGCAGCTAAAGATGCTGCTAAATTAACCTCTGTAGGAAACCCTCTAGCTCAAGAACTTCAAGGTAAACCTGTATTGGTAGATGTGTTTGCTACTTGGTGTGCTGGCTGCAAGAATATTGCTCCTACCCTGTCCCAATTGAAACAGGAATATTCTGGTAAGGTCAACTTTGTGGTTTTGGATGTAACAGATAAAGCCAAACTCCAAGAGACACAAGCGCAAGCAGAAAAATTGGGCTTGGGGAAATTTCTGGAAGCTAATAAGAGTCAAACAAGTACCGTAGCGATCGTTGATCCGGCTACTGGCAACATTTTAACAATCTTCAAAAATAATCCTAACAAGGCTGACTACACCAAAATACTCGACTCTGCTTTGGCGAATATTTAGTCTGCATCTCTTCATAGCTTAAGGCTAATTGCATGAAACCAATATCTCAGTTGTCAACTGAGCAACCCCCTTCCCGCCATTCTAAAATCTCGAAGAAATGGCTAGTTTACGGTGGCTTGGGATTGCTCTCTCTCGTTATAGTTCTCACTTTGGGGCCTGTAATCAGTCACCCCATTGAACGGGTGATTTCCATTGTGGAAAACCGTTATCAACAGTGGTTTAATCAACAGGACACGGCAAATCCCTCTGTGTTGTTACCTTTGGCGTTTGTTGGTGGGTTACTTGCTAGTGTATCTCCCTGTATTTTGGCACTTTTACCAGTCAACCTCAGTTACATCGGCACACTGAAAATTAAATCCCGTTGGGATGCTTTTACTAAGGCGGGTTTGTTTGTCTTGGGAGCAGTAACAATTTTAAGTCTGTTTGGTTTAGTCTCATCCTTTGCTGGCGCAGTGATGGTGGAGTATCGAGGCTATATCAATATAGTTGTCGGACTGATTATGGCTGTAATGGGTTTGTGGTTGATGGGGGTGGTAAAAATACCCCTACCGCAGATGAATGTGAATCTCCCCCAGGCTGGCCCTTATGGAGTGGGTTTGACTTTTGCTCTGGTGAGTTCCCCTTGTGCTAGTCCGGTGCTGTTTGCGGTGCTGGCGGCTGCTGCGGCTACAGGTTCGCAAGTTTTGGGGACGCTGACGATGGTTAGCTATGCTCTGGGTTATACTCTTCTGATTTTCCTGGCGAGTTTGTTTACGGGAATGGCGAAACAAAGCAACAAGTTGTTGAAACATTCCGAGGGAATTATCCGCTTTGGTAGCGTCGCGCTAATTATGACTGGGGCTTACTACCTGTTTACCGGCACTCAATGGTTTGTGGGAGGTTAAATCATGGTCGAGAATCTGGTAATTATTGGTTCTGGCCCGGCTGGCTATACCGCCGCCATCTATGCAGGACGCGCTCAACTGAAACCTGTGGTATTTGAAGGGTTTAGTGCTGGAGGAATCCCTGGTGGTCAATTGATGACCACTACTGAGGTAGAGAATTTTCCTGGTTTTGCTGAAGGAGTTCAGGGGCCAAAGTTAATGCAGCAGATGCGCCAGCAGGCATTACGCTGGGGTGCTAGGTTGATTACTGATGATGTAATTGCTGTGGATTTTACCCAATACCCATTCCTGATAGCTTCTGCTGATCTGTTAGAAGTTAAGGCTCGTGCTGTGATTATCTCTACAGGAGCAACTGCTAAAAGATTACATTTGCCGGGTGAGGAGAAATTCTGGAATAACGGAATTTCTGCCTGTGCAATCTGCGATGGGGCAAATCCTTTGTTTGCGAATGCAGACATTGCTGTGGTTGGTGGCGGAGATTCGGCTGTAGAAGAAGCACTTTATCTAACCAAGTATGCCAGTAAGGTTCATTTATTGGTAAGGAGCGATCGCCTGCGGGCTTCTAAGACGATGCAGGAGCGTATATTTAATCACAGCCAAATTCATATTCATTGGCATAGCTTACCCATCAGTGTAGATGGCGATCAGGTATTACGTAGTGTCCAAATTCAAGATACACAAACAGGTGCAGTTGCCGATTTAACAGTGCGTGGATTATTCTACGCCATTGGTCACACACCCAACACGCAACTGTTTCAGGATCAATTAGAACTGGATGAAGCCGGCTACATCAAAACTCAGGGTAAGAGTACAGCTACTAATATTCCTGGTATTTGGGCGGCTGGAGATGTTCAAGATCACGTTTATCGTCAAGCAATTACCGCAGCTGGTACGGGTTGCATGGCAGCACTGGAGGCTGAGAGGTGGTTGTCAGAGATGCGATTGTCTCCGGCAGGCGGAACACCAACCTTTGTTTCTTACGCTGCCTAAAAAGTATTTTCTGTTACAATTACAAGGAGAGAAATATGCAAGAAACTTTTTCTATTGATCAAACTTTCTTCACAGGAAAAGAAGCTTTTGACTGGTTGATGCAGAAATCCGATCAACTAATCATTGTTAAATTTGTAGCTCCCTACTGTCCTTCCTGCGAAACGCTTAAACCTGTACTACATCAAATAGCTGAGGAAAATATAGGTAAATTGCATTTGGTTGAACTTGACATGAGCGAAGAACCTGAATTAGCGATTAACTTTGGTGTCAGAAGCGCACCAACAGTATTATTACTTAAACGGCAGCAAAAATTAGCACAAATTGCAGGTTTGAAACCTAAGAAACAGTACACCGAAATGATTCAATCCGCGCTCTAAGACAGGTGGATAAATGTCTATTTCTTATACCAATTTGAAAAAAGAATGTTACAGATACACAGACTCAAAGCCTTATCCTGTCTAGATTTTGAATTTTGTTAGCGCAGCGTTAGCGAGTCTTGCCTACGGCACGCCAAGGGCGAACGAGCGTCATTTTGAGTTTTGAATTGACAATGAGTGGAGGTGTGCTGTTCGGCGTAGTTTGGGGTTCAGTCTATGTAGCGATCGCAGCAACTTTGGGAGCAACTTGGGCTTTTCTCATTGGACGTTACTTGTGTCGGGATGTAATTTGCAGGATGATTCAGGGTAATGTTAAGTTCAAAGCGATTGATAAAGCAGTAGCTCAAGAAGGATTCAAAATTGTCCTCCTGACTCGCCTTTCCCCTGTCTTGCCTTTCAACCTGTTAAATTACGCCTTTGGTGTGACTCAGGTTTCTTTGAGAGACTATATCTTAGGTTCTCTAGGTATGATTCCCGGCACTGTGATGTACGTTTACCTTGGTTCTCTGGTTGGCGATTTGGCTATGCTGGGAAAACCCGATCGCTCAAGCAGTCCAGAAACCCAAATTGTACAGTGGGTGATTCGGGGGGTAGGATTGATGGCTACAGTTGCACTGACTATTTATTTAGCACGCCTAGCCAAGAAAGCTTTAAACACAACTGTTTAATCGGGAGAAATCACCCATGTTACAACCAGGATTGATTAATTTGATAGTTCCTCAAGGTCAAAATAGAACTATCGCAGACATATCAACTAAAAACTGGCAAAAGCTGATTAAATTTGCTGTCCTCATACTGTTAGCGTTTGGCGTTACCTTAATATTGGCTACAGAACCAGCTTTTGGACAAGAATCGGCTCAAAACGCTCCAGGGTTTAATCCCCAAGCATGGTTAAAAAATGCTTTGCAGTGGATTGATGGTCTTGGTGCTGTGGGAGCATTAGCATTTATCCTCCTTTATATTATTGCCACTGTCGCCTTTTTACCAGGGTCAATCTTGACTCTCGGTGCAGGTGTGGTCTTTGGCGTGGTTTGGGGTTCGCTTTATGTCTTCATTGGTGCAACTATAGGTGCTACCGCCGCTTTCTTAGTCGGACGTTATTTGGCTAGGGGATGGGTTGCTAAAAAAATTGCCGGGAATCAGAAATTTCGGGCGATTGATGAAGCTGTGGGGAGGGAAGGACTAAAAATTGTACTATTAACGCGACTTTCTCCTATATTCCCTTTCAATTTGTTGAACTACGCTTATGGCGTAACAGGAGTTTCCCTCAAAGATTATGTTCTTGCTTCCATTGGCATGATTCCCGGCACAATTATGTATGTTTATATCGGTTCTTTAGCTGGTAGTATTGCCACAATTGGTACTGAATCCCAACCGGGGAATCCTGGTGTACAGTGGGCGATTAGGATTATCGGCTTTATCGCTACGGTTGCTGTGACAATTTATGTTACTAAAGTTGCTCGTAAGGCTTTAGAAGATGAAGTTTTATAGTCTACAAACGATGATGAAAATAAACAAGTCAACCTGAATTAGTTAATTAAATCAGTATGAGTTA
Source organism: Nostoc sp. UHCC 0870 (assembly GCF_022063185.1). Taxonomy (NCBI): domain Bacteria; kingdom Bacillati; phylum Cyanobacteriota; class Cyanophyceae; order Nostocales; family Nostocaceae; genus Nostoc; species Nostoc sp. UHCC 0870. The sequence goes on from NZ_CP091913.1 coordinate 608,528, forward strand.
ATTGGGATTTTGTACTGTTTCATACCTATTAAATAAGTAAAAAATTAATGATAACAACCAAGACAAGCAAATTACTCACTGGTACTCAAGTTCCAGAACTGGAAGTAAAAACCCTGGATGGTAAACTTTGGAAACTGTCTGAGCAGCAGCCCCAAAACTTCACATTAATTATCTTTTATCGGGGCTGGTTCTGCCCAATTTGCCACAATTATTTAGCAGAACTGGAACAACTTATAGACGATTTTACTAAACTTGGAGTGGAAGCGATCGCTATTAGTGGCGATAGTCAAGCAGATGCTCAAAAATCAATTACGGAATGGGGAATTAAAAATATCACCGTTGGCTATGAAGCTAGCATAGACTTATTTCGTAGTTGGGGAATTTATATTTCCAAAGGTGCATTTGAAAAAGAACCTCCTTTATTTTGTGAACCTGGTTTTTTCTTAGTTAAGCCAGACAGCACACTTTTCTATGCTGCCGTAAATAGCGCACCTTTTGGTCGTCCACCCATATCAGATATGCTCTCTGCTATTGACTTTGTTTTGCCAAGGAATTATCCCGTGCGAGGAACTGATTAATTCGTAATTCGTAATTCGTAATTCGTAATTCGTAATTCGTAATTCGTAATTCGTAATAATATCAGGCTCGTTCGCCCCTAGCGTGCCGTAAGAATCACTAACCTAGTTTGTAATATTCCATCTTATGCTGGGATGGAATAATTACATCAATTATTAATAGTTGAAGGAGTTAATTTATGTCAAGTTCTGCATTTCAAAAAGTTACTCTACCACCAATGGATGAGTATAATCAAAAACTGATTTCCTATGTTCATCCACCTGATTGGGTTAATCCTCAGCCTGCTGATTGTTACGACTTAGTTGTGATTGGTGCTGGTACGGCGGGATTAGTTGTCGCCGCAGGTGCAGCAGGTTTAGATGTAGGATTAAAAGTGGCTTTGATTGAAAAACATTTGATGGGTGGGGATTGTTTAAATGTCGGTTGTGTGCCTTCCAAATGTATTATCCGTTCCTCTCGCGTTGTTGGCGAAATGTGGGAGGCAAAGGCTTTGGGAATTAATCCTCCAGAAAAAATAGACGTTGATTTTCCCGCAGTTATGGAACGGATGCGTCGTTTAAGGTCGGGTATTAGCCATCATGATTCGGCTCATCGTTTTCAAAAGCTGGGAATTGATGTTTTTTTGGGTGGCGGTCATTTTTCTAGTGACAATACCATTGAAGTTGGCAATCAAAAACTTCGGTTTAAAAAAGCTGTAATTGCTACAGGTGCTAGAGCCGTGCGTCCCTCGATTAAGGGAATTGAAGAAGCTGGATTTCTGACTAATGAAACTGTATTTTCACTCACGGAACTTCCCAAACGTCTGGCTGTAATTGGTGGTGGGCCTATCGGTTGTGAATTGGCTCAAGCTTTTCAACGTTTAGGTTCTCAAATCATCTTATTTCACAAAGGCGATCACATCTTAAATAAAGAAGATAAGGAAGCCGCAGAAATTATACAAAACCGTTTTATTCAAGAAAAAATGCACTTGGTTTTGAATAGCCAAATCCAAAGTGTAGAAAAAACTCCTGAAGGAAAGATCATCAACTTTCTCAGCAATGGTTCTAAAATGTCCATCACTGTTGACGAAATTTTAGTTGGTGCAGGACGCGCCCCGAATGTTGAAGGTTTAAATTTAGAAGCGGTTGGGGTGGAGTATGACCAACGTCAGGGGGTAAAAGTCAATGATTACCTCCAGACAACAAACCCCAGGATTTATGCGGCTGGTGATATCTGCATGGATTGGAAGTTTACTCATGCGGCTGATGCAGCAGCGCGGATTGTGATTAAGAATACTCTGTTTTCTCCCTTTGGCTTCGGAAAATCCAAGTTGAGTAGTTTGGTAATGCCTTGGGTAACATATACTGACCCAGAAATTGCCCATGTGGGGATGTACGAACAAGAGGCTCAAGAAAAGGGTTTTGATATCAATACAATCAAGATTCCTTTTAGTAGTGTAGACCGTGCGATCGCAGATGGTGAAGAAGACGGGTTTGTGAAAATTATCCACAAAAAAGGTTCAGATCAAATTTTAGGTGCAACTATTGTCTCGCGTCATGCTGGGGAAACAATTAGTGAAGTAACTACGGCTATTGTGAATAAGGTTGGTTTAAATGGGTTATCTGGTGTGATTCATCCTTATCCAACTCAAGCCGAAGCTATTAAAAAAGCAGCAGATGCTTATCGTCGTACTCTATTAACACCAACATCCAAACGAATTTTAGGATTGCTGACTAAGGTTTCTTAATTGCTAGTTTAAAAAAGTATTTTTCCAAATGGCTCATCAAGTTATGGGCTAGATTATCTGTGGATTTTCAACCGCTCCAGGAGTGCAAAGGTACACGGAGGAATATAGAAAGAGATAGAGGTCTAATGAAATTTATATATTTTTTATTATTAATACTCAGCACTCTTCATCAATTTTAAAAGTTTGTGGTTGATTAACTTTTTTGGTTGATTACTTTGTCGTGGTGTAACATACTCGATCGCAAGATTGATGATATTTTATTGTTGCACAAACTCCTTGATCTCAATGGCGATACAAGATATGACACTCAATTTATATTTACTGCGACATGGAGAAACTACTTTTAGTCAAAGTGGTAATTTTTGTGGTGAAACTGATGCAGAGTTAACATCTGAAGGGATGCAGATGGCATCTAGTTTTGCCGATGTGTATAAAAAATTGAAGTGGTCAGCCGTTTATGTTAGCCCAATGAAGCGTGCAATTGCAACTGCCAAGCCATTTTGTGATGCTATCGGTATGGATATGCAGTTGCGTGACGGACTGAGGGAAGGTAGTTATGGCGAATGGGAAACTAAGAGTAAATCCTTTGCTCAAGAGAATTACGCTCAAAACTATGTAAAATGGTTGACAGAACCAGCTTGGAATGCACCAATAGGTGGAGAAACTGCGGTAGATATTGCTAACCGTTCTATGCCTGTAATTGCTGAAATTCAAGAAAAACATCCCCAAGGTAATGTTTTAGTGGTTTCCCATAAAGCCACGATTCGGATTATGCTTTGCAGTTTACTAGGAATTGATTTGGGACGCTATCGCTATCGGGTGAATATTTTGGTCGCGTCTGTAAGTATGGTTAAATTTGACGTTAATGGCCCGTTGTTAGAAATATTAGGCGATCGCCATCATATACCCGATCATATTCGCTCTCGTCCGGGAACATAATAATTCCTACTTGTCGCATCGCTTGAGAACGAAAAAGAAGGGTTGAGGTATGATTTTATAATCCATGATTCCGAACACAGTATTCTCATCTACTTTTCTAAAAGAATCATTGATTGGTAAATAATCATAAATCATGGTAGCAGACACTTTGCCTCTATACTCCATCATTCGCAGTCTTGCTTGACTATTCTCAGTCTTCATTAAATAATTCATTGACACCAGTAATGGCTTTAGAGAATTATTTTTGGGTATCGGTAATTTTAAGACCCAGTTCATTAAAGTGGGATTGGGTGCAACCTGAAAAATTTCCCCTTGATTATCTAAAAATAACAAAGGGCGAACATTTTCAGAGTCTATAAATTCCTTGCCGTACCAATTAGAAATTTCTAATAGACCGTCCATTGGATGATCTGTATGCAGTCCAGATCCTTGCCAACGACCAAACATAAAGTCTAAATTGACGGGTTCAAGAGCATCAAACAATTCTAAAGCTTTTTCTGTTGTAGTTTTACCCGTTTTCAAAATCAACTGATAATTTTCTAAGGTTTCCATGTTTTCTCCTTGTCCTTGTAATATAAGTCACAGATTTAACCCCCTAGTACCGCAAGGGGTAAATAAATAACCCATTCCAAATCAACAAAACCCTTACGTTGTTTTCATTTTGACTTTTGACTTTTGAATTTTGACTTCCGCGTAGCGGTACTAGCCTTAATTTTATTTTCTGACAAAGTTAGACGGGTCTTGATCTCGTCTATGCTTAGTGGGAATAGGGTCTGGTTGCCCATCACCTGCAAGGGCTGCGGTTTTCTCCAGGGATTCCCTCAATCGCTTGGCTGCATAGATAGACATATCTCTAGGTACATTAATGCGATCGCGCAAATATCTTAAAGCTACATCAGATCCCGACGGAGGTACACAGTCTTCACCTGTCATCATATGTGTTAAAGCACAACGTAGGGCTTGATCAAACAAATTATCATCTAAGGGGTTGACTCGGATAATATTGATGCGGTGTTCGATAGTTCGTTGAAGAGCTTCCATACGGGAGTTTTCGGGTTCTGGATAAGTAACATCTGGTAGCCCAAACCAGGGGCCGTTATCTACTCGCGCTTTATTGAGAAGCATCTGAGGTTCGCCGTTTTCCCAACAGCCCCCCATCTGGGGCGGCAAATCATGTACGTGGGTGTGAAAGTCACTCTGAGTACCGCAGTAGGTCGGTCGGCTTTCCATTGCCGCAAACCATGCACTCAAGCGAGGGTTTTCCTCCCGCAGTGAGTAGCCTTTGTAGTAGTAAAGGCTGGCATTCATTCGTTCTACATAAGGCGTAAAAATGACATCGACGATGCCGAAGCTATCTAGAAAATAAGGGCTTGGAGTTCGACCCAGAGCCTCCTCGACCTTAGCCACCACTCTAATAAATTCTTCTCGGTTGCGTTTTTCTTGTTGAGAGGAAAGTGCTGGATAGCACAGCCAAGCGCACCAGGCTCTAAATAAAAGTCGTTCTAATTGACGTAGAGGAAGCACCGTGCGGTCTTCCATCCCTTGGTTTAATGGTCCAAAAACCTTTTCCAAAGCGATCAAAATGTCATCGCTTTCCTTAATAATCCGTCCATCTAGCTCGATCGCGGGGAGCATTCCTGATGGTACTTTACGTTTGTACCAACTTTCTTTCTCCCCATAGCAGAACATTGTCACTTTTTCGATGCGGTAGGGAATTTGTTTTTCCTCTAGCCATAACCAAATTTTTTGACAGTAAGGACACCAGGCGTGGTTATCACGGTACAGCGTTACCCGCACCTCAGATTCGGGCTGACCAAACAAGCGCAACCGGGCTTTAGCGTTGGTGAGACCATTAACAGTATCTATTTGATAATCCGTGAGGGTTTCTAGTTCTTGCCAGCTTAAGGGTGCAGTTGTCATAGGGTAAGTTGGGTAGGGCAATACTTAGGACTTTTCTTCAATTGGCTCTGCATTTATATTATTCAGCAATTCTCACCACTCAGCACTCATCTGCCTCCCATCATCTACAATATGGAGGCACATAAGATTTACAGTCCAGTAGGAGAGTTTTCGGTGGATTCCCGATACAACCCAGCAGCAATTGAGGAAAAATGGCAAAAAACATGGTTAGAACTTGGCTTAGACCAGACCCCAACAGATAGTAATAAGCCCAAATTCTACGCTCTATCCATGTTCCCCTACCCATCGGGCAGCCTACACATGGGTCATGTCCGTAACTATACAATTACCGATGTAATTGCCCGCCTCAAACGAATGCAAGGGTATCGGGTACTGCATCCAATGGGATGGGATGCCTTTGGCTTACCCGCAGAAAACGCAGCCATTGACCGTGGTGTACCCCCCTCCCAGTGGACGTATCAAAATATTGACCAAATGCGGCAACAATTGCAGCGTCTTGGCTTATCCATTGATTGGGATTGTGAACTTGCCACCTGTTCACCAGACTATTACAAATGGACACAATGGATTTTCTTGCAGTTTTTAGAAGCAGGTTTGGCGTACCAAAGAGAAGCTGCTGTTAACTGGGACCCTATAGACCAAACTGTTTTAGCAAACGAACAGGTTGACAACGAAGGACGTTCTTGGCGCAGTGGTGCTAAAGTTGAGCGCAAATTACTCAGACAGTGGTTTTTCAAAATTACCGACTACGCCGAAGAATTATTAAACGACCTGGATAAATTGACAGGCTGGCCGGAACGGGTCAAGTTGATGCAGGCGAACTGGATAGGGAAATCGACAGGGGCGTATTTAGAATTTCCGATTGTGGGTAGCGATGAAAAAATCGCCGTCTACACTACCCGTCCTGATACTGTTTTTGGTGTCAGCTATGTAGTTTTAGCACCAGAACATCCCTTGACGCAGCAAGTCACCGCCAAAGACCAAAAAGTGGCAGTAGAAGCCTTTATTCAAGAGGTGACAAATCAAAGTGAGTTAGAACGTACCGCCGAAGACAAACCCAAGCGCGGTGTTCCTACTGGGGGGAAAGTCATTAACCCATTTACTGGTGAAGAAGTACCCATTTGGATTGCTGACTATGTATTGTATGAGTATGGTACTGGGGCGGTGATGGGTGTACCTGCCCATGATGTGCGGGATTTTAAATTTGCCCAAAGATATGATTTGCCCATTGATTTTGTCATTGCTGCGCCTGAAGATGTGGCAGGGTTTGATTTAACTCCGACATCTGAGACAGAAGAAGTTAAACAATTAGTTCAGATTGAATCTAATGAGGCATACACTGAGCCAGGAATTTTAATTAATTCTGGTCTATTTACTGGCATGACTTCCACAGATGCCAAACAAGCAATTACTAAATATGCCCAAGAAAAAGGTTTTGGTAAAGAACGTATTCAATATCGCTTACGAGATTGGTTGATTTCTCGCCAACGCTATTGGGGCGCACCCATTCCAGTCATTCACTGCCCCAACTGTGGGATAGTACCAGTGCCAAATGAAGATTTGCCTGTGCAGTTACCGGAAGATGTAGAATTTACCGGCCGTGGTGGTTCACCTTTGGCGCAGTTGGAAAGTTGGGTAAATGTCCCTTGTCCTACCTGTGGTACTCCTGCTAAACGGGAAACCGACACAATGGATACCTTTATTGATTCCTCCTGGTATTTTCTACGGTTTCCTGATGCTAAAAATGAAAATCAGGTGTTTGACCCTAGTAAAACTAACGACTGGATGCCTGTAGAGCAATACGTGGGTGGGATTGAACACGCGATATTACATTTGTTATATTCCCGGTTCTTTACTAAGGTATTGCGAGATAGAGGTTTGTTGAATTTTGATGAACCCTTTGAACGTCTATTAACTCAAGGGATGGTGCAGGGTTTAACTTACCTGAATCCCAACAAGGGGGGTAAAGATAAATGGATTCCTTCCAATTTAGTTAACCCCAATGACCCGCGTGACCCCCAAACAGGTGAACCGTTGCAGCGTCTTTACGCTACTATGTCCAAGTCTAAGGGTAACGGTGTCGCGCCAGAAGATGTAATTTCTAAGTATGGTGTAGACACAGCGCGGATGTTTATCTTATTTAAAGCACCACCCGAAAAAGACCTGGAATGGGATGAGGCGGATGTTGAAGGACAATTCCGCTTCTTAAATCGGGTTTGGCGATTGGTGACAGATTATGCTGCGGCTGGGGTTTGCCGAAAGCAGGCTCAACTTGCTGATTTGAGTAAGCCAGAAAAGGAATTACGGCGGGCAATTCATACGGCTATCCAAGCTGTAACGGAAGATTTAGAAGATGAGTATCAGTTTAATACAGCCGTTTCCGAGATGATGAAGTTGAGTAATGCTCTCTCTGATGCTGACTGTCGCAATTCACCAATTTATGCTGAAGGTGTGCAAACTTTGGTGGTGTTATTAGCTCCTTTTGCGCCACATATTGCTGATGAATTGTGGCATTCATTGGGTAATAGTACATCAATTCATACTCAGACTTGGCCTGCTTTTGACCCAGATGCTTTGGTGGCTGATGAAATTACCTTGGTAATTCAGGTTAATGGGAAGAAACGCGCTGATTTGCAAGTTCCAGCCCAGGCTGATAAGGCTGAGTTGGAGAAATATGCCCGTGAATCAGAAGTGGTTCAGCGTTATTTGGAAGGTAAGGCAATTAAAAAGGTGATTGTTGTGCCTGGAAAGCTGGTTAATTTCGTGGTTAGTTAGCACTGTAGAGACGTTGCATACAACGTCTCTACATCATTTATTTGGTGCAACTTCATAGAGAATTTGGATAATACGAATTATTCGTGTAGTGAATTGGTTTTTGGAGACGCGATTCATCGCGTCTCTGTATTCTTTTTGCCAATAGCTAATAAAAATATAGTTATTTATTCAAGTTAAAGTTTTGATATTTTAGCCAGGTTTAATAGTATTTAAGAGTCGCTATTAATATCTTTATGAATACCATTTCTTTCTCGTTTGAGACTTTCTTCTAGTGCTTGAATTTGTTCACGACGAGCTTCTAATTCTAGTGTGCGACGTGCTAAATCTTGGTTTTGTAAAGTTAGAGATTGTCTCCATTCTTCGGCTCTTTCTGCTTCTTGTTGTAAAAATTCTGGGGAGATACCTGTTGTCAAATAACCTTGCACTAAATGTAGTACCCAGTCACAAGCATCTTCCATATGTTCAATACTACCTGTGGAGGAAAGTTTTACTAACACCAGCAATTTTTCGCTGATGGTGTTACTTTTACCCAGTAAAATGAAAGCTTCTTCTGGAATAATTGTCCAAAGATAATCAGCTTCTTGACGTGCTAATAAGCGTAATTGGTACTGGTTTAAAAATTCATTTTTATGGACTTGGGCTAGATATAGCATGGCTTGGGAAGGGGTGTAAGGGTGTAAGGGTGTGAGGGTGTAAGGGTGTGAGGGTATGAGGGTGTAAGGGTGTAAGGGTGTAAGGGTGTAAGGGTGTGAGGGTGTGAGGGTGTAAGGGTGTAAGGGTGTGAGGGTGTAAGGGTGTGAGGGTGTAAGGGTGTGAGGGTGTAAGGGTGGAATAATTTAAAATTTTTCTAACCCCTATACCCCTACACCCCTATACCCCTACACCCCTATACCCCTACACCCCTATACCCCTATACCCCTATACCCCTATACCCCTACACCCCTACACCCCTAGAGCTATGCTAAACCACTCAGGCGATCGCGTAAAATCTCTGCTTGTTTTTCCGCTTCGGCTAAAGCGTCTCTTGCACTCTGCACTACATCTGGCCTAGCTTTATCCACAAAGTTAGCATTGCTTAACCTACCTTTGAGAGATTGCGCTTCGGCTTCAATTTTGTTCAGGCTTTTCTCTAGCTTGGCACGCATGGCTGCTAAATCCACTACACCATCTAGAGGTATAACCACTTGGACTGTACCAACTACACCTGCAATGGCTTTTTCTGGTTCTTGTGTTGGTGATTGTAATTCTGTTTTAACCTGACTCTTGTCTGTGGCGGGGGGGAATAATTTCGCCCAGAATTTTTGTCTGGCTTTGGCTGAAAATAGGGTGGTGACGACAAACCAAGCGGCGTAACCCAAGCCAAGAATTTCAAAGAAAGTACCAAGGACGGGAATATCATCTAGGGTATCGCCAACGGCTAAGGCGATTCTGAAAAAGATAAAACCGAGGATAATCCAAACAATTGTCCGCCAATTGCTTTGGGGTTTTGGCTGTACGATTGTTTGGGTTTGTGGTTCACCGGTAATGGTCAAGGTTTCTACCTTGGCTAAATCTTTAATGTAAGATTGTCCAGCCGTGAGGATTTGCCGTTCTTGTGGATTTTCAGACTGTAAATTTGCTGTGACTTTTACCCCTGGCTTAACTTCCGCTTCGGCGCGTAAATTGCGGATGGTGCGGATAGTACCAATTAGCAGTTCAAACTGTGTTTCTAAGGTTGGGTTAATGAGGTTGTTATCAGCTTTCGGATATGGCTGTAAAGCTAACGTTTGCTGAGAATCGGCTGGTTGTTGGGTGAGAGTCTGCCAAATTTCTTCGGTGATGTGGGGCATAAAGGGATGCAGTAGCTTTAAAATCCCTTCTAGTACGTAGGCGAGGATTTGTTGTACTACCAGCCGTGATGCTGGGTCTGCATCCTTTTGTAGTCGGGATTTAACTAGTTCAATATACCAGTCGCAAAAATCACCCCAAATAAACTCGTATAATCCCTTGGCTGCTTCTCCTAAACCGTAGTTGTCGATGGAGTGGGTAGTTTGCTGGATAACTTGATGATAGCGGGAAAGAATCCAGCGTTCGCCTAGCGTCTCCGAAGGAGAATCGCTAAGTTCTGAGTTGTTAGTGCTGAGTGGTTGACCTAGTTGTGCAGGGGTTTGTCCATCGAGATTCATCATGACGAATCTAGCCGCGTTCCACAACTTGTTGGCGAAGTTGCGGGAGGCTTCTACTGAAGATGATTCATCTTTTTTGCGATCGTATTCTAAGCGAATATCTTGACCAGCACCAGCTACTTCTTTAACTAAGGTGTAACGTAGGGCATCAGTGCCGTATTTATCAATCAGCAACAGTGGGTCAATCCCATTGTTAGACGACTTCGACATCTTTTTATTGTTTTCATCCCTGACCAAACCGTGAATGTAAACGGTCTGGAAGGGCATTTTTCCAGTAAAATGACCAGCCATCATCGTCATTCTAGCTACCCAGAAAAAGATGATATCAAAGCCTGTAACTAGGGTAGTGGTGGGGTAGTAGGTAGCTAAATCTGGAGTTTGTTCTGGCCAGCCTAATGTAGAAAACGGCCATAACCCAGAAGAAAACCAAGTATCTAAGACATCTGGGTCTTGTTCTATCTGGACATTTTCCCCAAATTGTGCTTTGGCTTTCTCCCATGCTTCATCTTGGGATTTAGCAACTACAAACGGTGTGCTATCAGTGATTTGTCCACCAGTTTCACTGACAGCATACCAAGCTGGGATTTGATGACCCCACCATAATTGGCGAGAGATACACCAATCTCTGAGACTTACCAACCAATCACGGTAAACCTTAGTCCAGCGTTGGGGGACAAATTCGGGGGTGTTTTGCTGGTCGAGGAAATCTAATGATTTATCCGCCATTGGGCGAATTTTGACAAACCATTGAGTAGATAATAAAGGTTCAACGGGAACTTTACCGCGATCGCTATAAGGAACGGTATGCTTATAATCTTCTATCTTTACTAACACACCATCAGCTTCGAGGCGTGCAACTACATTCTTTCTCGCCACAAAGCGGTCTTGTCCTTGAAACTCCCCGGCGTTGGCGTTTAGTGTACCGTTTTTATTGAGGATATTAATAAAGGGTAGATTGTGACGCTTACCCATTTCAAAGTCATTGGGGTCATGGGCGGGAGTTACCTTGACGCAACCTGTCCCGAAAGTGGGGTCAACTAACTCATCACCAATGATGGGAATTTCCCGTTGCATAATTGGCAGAGTCAGGGTTTTACCAATCAGGTGTTTATAGCGGTCATCATTGGGATTAACAGCCACACCCGTATCACCCAGCATAGTTTCTGGGCGAGTCGTCGCCACTTCTACATAACCAGAACCATCGGTGAGAGGATAGCGGAAATGCCAAAGATTACCCTCAACCTCTTTAGATTCCACCTCAACATCAGAGACAGCCGACTGAGAAGCCGGACACCAGTTAACTAAATATTCACCACGATAAATTAAACCTTCATCATAGAGACTGACAAAAGCTTCCACCACAGCTTTAGATAAGCCCTCATCCAGAGTAAACCTCTCCCGTGACCAGTCTACCGACACCCCCAATCGTCGCAGCTGATTAACAATTGTTCCCCCTGATTCGGCTTTCCACTTCCAAGCACGTTCTAAAAATTGGTCGCGTCCCAACTCGTAACGAGTTTTACCCTCGGCTTTAAGTTGTTTTTCTAAAATTGTGTGGACAGCAATACTAGCGTGGTCAGTTCCGGGTAGCCACAGGGTATTCCGTCCCTGCATCCGGTGATAGCGCACGAGAGTATCAATCAACGCACTCTCAAAGGCGTGACCCATGTGCAGACTACCAGTAACGTTTGGTGGCGGAATTACGACACAATAAGGTTCACCACCATGATTGGGGTCAGCTTTGTAAATTTGGTTGTCTTCCCAGAATTTTTGCCACTTTGCTTCAGTGGAAAAAGGATCGTAGAGACTGGGAAGATTTGGTATGGTTGCGGTCATTCTGGGAAATTCACGTTTGGAAGGACTCTAATAAATTTTGCCACAGGGTTGGGGATTGAGGCATTGGGGATTGGAGACTAACCAATTCAAAATTACGATATTTTAGCGAGAGCAATGCTTCAAGTGCGTTACACTTACGCCTGTCCTGTAATATTTTACTTATTCCCTACACGATGCCTACGGCGGGCTGCGTCTACGCCTCTATTTAGCGTACAAGATGTCCGCACTAAACTACATTGATAAATAATGCCAAAACCCGCAGATACTAGCACTAAGAAGCTCATTAGTCTTGCACCTGATAATTGGGTGCGATGGGTGACAAATATACCCAATATTCAAGCAGGGGAAATTTTGTCTGGCGAATTTCAATGGATTAGTCGGGAAAGTGATGTCTTAATTCGGGCTAACAGTCCAGAATTTGGAGAATTTCTAGTATTAAATGAATTACAGTTACGTTACACAAACAAAATGCCTCGGCGAGTACGTTCCTACGCAGCATTGGCAGAAGAGAAGTATGAATTACCAACCTATCCGGTGTTAATTAATATCTTACCGACGAGTGATGTCGAAATCCCTACAAGTTTTACATCAAATCTTTATGGTTTAAGAGCAATTCAGGATTATCGGGTAATTAACTTATGGGAGGTAGATGTTAACATCCCATTTCAAAAATCCTTACCATCATTATTACCATTTGTGCCGATTCTACAAGGGGGAAATGATGAATCTATAATTAGGGAAGCATTGCAAATTTTGCGACGGGATGAAGACTTAAACCAGTTGGAGACGGTTTTAGCGTTTTTTGCTACCTTTGTATTAGAGAGTGCCGTTGTTCAAGAGATTATGAGGTGGGATATGGGAGTTCTACGGGAGTCACCTTGGTATCAAGAAATATTACGAGAGGGTGAAGCACGAGGCGAAGCACGAGGCGAAGCACGAGGTGAAGCACGAGGTGAAGTCAGGGGAATCATCCTTAGTATCGAAATGAGTTTAGAAGCAAAATTTGGGAGTCAGGGATTACAGTTAATGTCCCGAATTTCCCAAATTAAAGATTTGGAAAAATTGCAGGCAATTTTGAGGAGTGTGATCTTAGCAAATTCTGTTGATGAAATACAACAAATTTTATAAGCCGGAGCATTTTCTCATTCCATGATGTCATGGAAGAGCGATCGCACTATATAATATCTCTCCAAATTCTCTATAGTCTAATTCTTTTAGCTATATGAAGCGATCTCTGTAAGAGAAGGCTGCGCCAACGCTCTCCTCACCATAATTGCACTTTTACTGTCTAAGCGATGTCTATGGAGGGCTACGCCTAACCCTATCATGATGAGAGTAGGCGATACAATAATTTAAAATATATGCCACTGGCAATCCTTCATGCGTCGAGATTTGATTTTTTACAAAATATTTCAACAATCACCTAGTTTATTATTTGAATTATTGACAAATCGCCCAAAAAATGCAGATAAATATAAATTTGACTCGGTAGCTGTTAAATAACCTAAATTTGAAATTGATGGGGTCTTTTTACCGCCAGAAAATGAAACTCCGGGGACTGTGTATTTCTGTGAAGTCCAATTCCAAAAAGACGAAAAGCTTTATGAAAGGGTATTTGCAGAATCTTCACTCTATTTCTACCGCAACCGTGAGCGATTTAGTGATTGGCAAGCCGTAATCATTTATCCTTCGCGTGGTATTGAACAGAGTGATACTCGTCCCCATCGCACATTACTCAACGGCGACCAAGTGCATCGGATATATTTAAATGAGTTGGGAGATATTCATTCTTTACCTTTGTGGGTAGCGGTGATGGTGTTAACTACTATAAAGGAAGAGCAAGCCCCCTCAGAAGCCAGGTATTTGTTGAGTAGAACTCGTCAAGAAGCTTCTGCGCCAGTCAGCAATGCGATAATTGAAGTAATTACCACGATCATCGCTTATCGGTTTGAGCAACTAAGTCGAACGGAGGTGGAATCAATGTTAGACATCACATTGAAAGAAACAAGAGTTTATCGAGAAATCAAGGAAGAAGGACTAGAGGAAGGACGAGAAGCAATGGCTAACATGATTAGCCGACAGTTAACAAAGCGATTGGGGAAAATTCCCCAAGATGTGCTTTCTGTGGTAGCGGGTTTCCAATTACCAATGCTGGAAGAGTTGGGGGAAGCGTTACTGGATTTTACCAGTGTGGCTGATTTGCAAGCTTGGTTGCAGGCGAGAATTAATTAAATTGAATCCAGACATCGCCTGTAATAATGAGAGTAGGCGTAGGCGCAGCCAGTCGTAGGCATCGCTCATCGTGTTATTATTTTGTGATCAATACTGAGGTTAGCAAATTATTCCTACACTTGAGCAAAAAACCCAGTGCTTTATCTTGTGCTGTTGGTTAACAAAGTTGTACTTGCCTATTAGTCTTGTAAGAGTGGATGAGCGTACAGGCAATATCTTTTTATTAGCGGGTGAAGAAAATATTATAGAGATATATCCCAATGGCAAATGGAGGTATGTAGTTTGAGTCAGCCTAATTTCCAAGCAATGAGTATAAAAGAGCTACATACTTATGTTTTGGCACACCGAGAAAATATAGAAGCCTTCCATGCTTACGTGGACAAGCTACACGCACAAGCAACATGGGTTGAAATGCCACCTTTGCAATCTTTAGATGACTTGGAAAATTATCCTGATTTTCTCAACAAGTTGAATAAAGGTTGAGAGTCTCATAATAGCGATCGCTTGTAATGATGAGAAGAGGCGATCGCATATCAGATTCTACCAGGTAGGGGCGATCGCCTGTAATGATGAGAAGAGGCGATCGCTTGCCATATTTTATCGAAAAAGTCGCCTCCGTCTTACAAATTTAATGTTTCACAGCAGACTGTCTCATCAGCCAAACTAGCACACCGCCTGTAATCGCACTAAAAAATGTACAAGCCACTGTAGTAAGAACTATTCCAGCCAACGACCAAGTAAAATAAACGCTATACGATATACCAATAAACCCCACTGCATTTGCTATAATCCACCATTCAGCACGAGAGACTTGCAGCTTCAGAATTAACCATTGCATTATGCCGAGTGCAACACCACATACCACAAACCCTATAATTAATGCACCTGTCAATCCCCAAGAAGAGAAAATCGCATATCCCGTCTGATATCCCAAAAACCACCCTAGAGCTGTGCCTAAAGCTGTTACCAATGGCCACCACTTGCAGGAAAATAACCGCCTCAGTACTAACCATTGCATAGCTCCTAACAAAGTACCCAATAAGGCAAACTGTACAACGTTATGTACATCAATCCCTATCAGATTTACACAAACTGACCATACAAAACACGCCACAGTATTTGCTAACATCCATTGCCGCCACAATCCCCATCCAACGGTTGTAGTTTGAGTTGTGACTGGTGGCTGGGGTGGATTTACTGGTAGAGTTGGTGCTGGGGTTTTGACTTGTCGCTGGGGTGGATTTACTGGCTGAGTTGGTGCAACTCTAGGTGGATTTGTTCTCCTAGTAACCTTTGGTGGATTTAAAGCTTTTTCAATCTGGGCTAACCTTTGTAAAATCACTTGCGTATTGGCTGGACGTTGCTCGGTAAAAGTTTTATCTGCTAGTCTACCAGTATTAATATGTTTTACAATAGTTAACCATTACTACTGACTATTAACTTTTCACTTCTGATTTCTCGCATCAATAAATTTTAACTGGTGGTAGAGAAAGCTAATTTGTGGTAAGTTGACCCCTGCGGCTTGGGCTTTTACTAATGGGTTGCCTAAAATTGCTTCTACTTCCAATGGGCGGCGTTCATCATAGTCGATTTTCATGCTGGGACGGTAAGGGGTCATCTTGATGGTGTAATCTAGCATGGTTTGGATGAAGCTATCGGGAATCATTCGCCCCATACTCATCGCCCCAGCTTTCACCTCATACATGATTTGTTCAACTAATGTACGAGTGTGGTTATCTGTCATTAATTCGTCAGTGCTGGCGTTGAGAATTACAGACAAACCATTGTAAGGAATATTCCACACCAGTTTTTTCCAACGCGCCAGTAATAAATCTTCTGCTAATTCCATCCCAATTCCTGCGCTTTGGAAATCTTCGGCTATTTGCTGTATCCTTTCTGTAATTCCAGCCGAAGAATATTTGGGGATATATTCCCCTAACGTGATGTGTCCGTAGTCCAAATGCCGGATATGCCCTGACCCTACTTTATTGGAACATAGGAAGCACAAACCACCAATTACATGAACTTTGTGAAGAATTTGGGCTATTTCTTCTTCTACACCTAGTCCATTTTGTAACAACAACACCACTCCACCATCTTTAACAACAGGTGGTAATAACTGCGGTAGCAAATGATTTTGAGTCGTTTTTAGTGCCACTACTACCACATCGCATTTTGGCATCTTGGCGACATCGTTGTAGGCGTTCACTTGGGGAAGGGTAAAGTCACCGTCTTTTGACTCGACGATTAAACCGTGCTGACTAACGTGTTCGTAGTCACTCTTGAGTAAAAAGTGAACATCAAAACCAGCTTTTTGCAACTTAGCACCGTAAAATCCGCCTAATGCACCAGTCCCCAAGATGCCATATTTGCGATGCTGTTCACTCATAATTTTTTGCCCAAAATTTTCTGATGACTATCATAGACCAGTGTCTAAAAATCAACTACATCGCGGATTTTATTTATTGTCATAGTTTGAAATAATTTATTCATAAAAATTAAACTTGTTTCACAATAATTTAAAATTTTTGGCAGGAGACAAGATGAAAATCTATTTTCCCAGTCCCCAGTCCCCAGTCCCCAGTCCCCAGTCCCCAATCCCCAATAATTAGGTAAAAAAATGGCTGATATTGTTGATATTGCAGTTAGTGCTGATGCTTTTAAAACTTTGGTGACTGCTGTTCAAGCTGCTGGTTTAGTAGAAACATTAAAAAGTCCTGGCCCTTTTACTGTCTTTGCACCTAATGATGATGCTTTTGCTAAATTACCGCCAGGAACTATCCAAACTTTGGTGCAGAATATTCCCCAGTTAACCAGAATACTCACCTATCATGTCGTGCCTGGCAAGCTCAAACAGGCTGACTTAGCCAAACTTGGTACAGTCACATCTGTTGAGGGTTCACCTATCAAGATTGATTGTTCTGAAGGCTTTGAGGTCAAAAACGCCACAGTTTTAGCGGCAGATATTGAAGCAGATAACGGTATCATCCACGTTATCGATACTGTGATTTTGATGGGTTAATCGTCATCTGGGTGGGTAATACCCACCTGATTCATTGCTAAATCATGGGAATTATGTATTAAAAGCATAATTATAGACTGATGTCTTTTAATTTATGTTAAGTATATGTACAAGCATATACTTTAGATATATGCTGAGTTAAGTTGATATATCTAAAAATATATTGAGTTTTAGATGCCAACATTATCCCAACAGATTAATGCTCGATTTTCATAACTTAGCTGAATTCTCCCGTGCTAACTGCGTGGGGATTTGTGCGTTTATTGTCCCAGCCAATTTACTAGCTACATTGTCAACCATTATTTTG
The DNA here is from genome assembly GCF_022063185.1 of Nostoc sp. UHCC 0870. Lineage (NCBI taxonomy): Bacteria > Bacillati > Cyanobacteriota > Cyanophyceae > Nostocales > Nostocaceae > Nostoc > Nostoc sp. UHCC 0870. The sequence continues at coordinate 626,026 of NZ_CP091913.1, forward strand.
GCTGTAATCGGTCGCCCAACTCTTCAACTTTGGCAATCTGCTAGCATTGCAAGTATTTTTGCAGTCTTAATGGTACTACACGTATACACTTGGTTCATGGCTAATGTGGTAATGTCTCCCACCTATATTTTGTTAGGTTTAGCAATTACCTGCTTGCTCACCAACGTTGCAACCATTATTTTACAGAAACGCTACCTTCACCGCTTCAAATTTTCCCAAAACGCCTGAAGTTAAACTAGCCCAGCCATAACGCTAACATATAACCATAAATCCACACCGCATCACATAAATTTCGGTATGGATTTTCTATTTTTTATTGATTGATATCCCCCTAAGTCCCCCTGTAGAAATCTACGGTGTATACACAACCCGCATTTCTCACAAACAGTAGGGGCGGGTTCACAGATATGCTCGAATCATTCACGAAGATTTCGCTCAACCCGCCCCTACGGACTCTGGACTGAGGTTGCAATAATTGGTGAGAAATCCGGGATGTGATTAGGAAACGCTATAAAATAGGAGAAAGTTTAATCTTCGATTGATTATAATTACGAATTACGTAAAGCCTGCGGCATAGCTGCGCTTAGAGCGGAGCGGGGCGTTAGCCCATTACGAATTATAAATTACTTTGCATGGGTTTACCTGTAATTGTAAAAGCTGCCCAATAGTAAGGATGAGAGTACAGTTTTTTCTCTCGCTCCATTTTACTGATTCTATAAAGATGGGTGGCTACATAAGACCTGATTTTTAACTCTTGGGGATGTAATTGATTGAGTAAGTCTTCATACCATTGAGTTAATTCTAAGGCTGTTAACTCTCTTAACCATTTTGTGGCTGCACTTAAGGCTAGATTTGGCGATCGCAATAATTGTAGTCTGCGGTAAAATTCTATAATTACTAAAGCACTGGCAGATGATTCTACAGTCCAGAGGGTACTTAAGACATAGGGTACACCTTTAGCCAGAAAACTGTTGACTAAACTTACATACTCACTAGTAATGATTTGGGGACTAGTAATTGTGGTGTCACAGGCGGAAAGGGTGACTAAATTATATGTTTCTAGATTACCTTGAATGATTTCTGCTAGGGTGAGTTTATCTTCGCCTGCGAGTGCTAATTCTGACGTGGTAGGTTCAGTCAGATTATTAATTACCTGTCCAGCAAAATGGAAGATATTGTAATTACTAAAGTACCTATCAAATAAATTATTTTCTACATTCTCTTTAGTCGCTGTTTGTGCTTGGATACGGTGAGGTTCGTTAAACATCTGGCAGACAATTTCTGATTCCAGGTTAGCAAATTTGAAGGTAGAATGATTGCTATTTGTAGGATATTCAATACTTAGTAATGCTTGCTCTGCTAAATCCCAAATATTTGCAGTGCGTATAGATAAACCTATTTGGATATTAGGTAGATAGGTGATGCTAAAGTTTGACTCTATATTCGGCTGTTCTTCTGGAGTAATCTGGAAAAGAGTATGAATAGGCAACCTTTGTAAATCACGGTGAGGAACTAAGATTAATTGGGTGATATCTTCTAGTTCCGGAATAATTGTGTCAATCTCCAGAATGTCTTTTAATTCCCACAGTCGCGCCTCCATTTCTAACCGCCAAGTATGATTACTTTTGCTGGTTTGATCTTGCGCTTGCAGGCGATATTCTTGATAGTCTCGCTGCCAATTTTCTAGCCAATTTTCAAAGGCTATTAGCCGTCTGGTTGCTTCTGGTAAAGGTAAATCTTGAAGTTGTGTACTGTTTGTTTCGACATCTTTTATGGGGGTAAAAACCAGAATTGGTGAGGGAGCTTGGTCTTTAATAATAAAGGTATGTAGAGCAGCTGGGCTAATATGCCAGTAAATAATCGCTGTTTGGGGATTAAGTAATGCTTGAACGGAGGGATAATTGAGGGGAGAAATATTTGGATTTCCACCAGATATTAAAGCATTTAAACAATAGTTTTTACCATGTTCTGCTATTTCCCACGCTTCTACTAAATCACCGTGTTCTACAGTGATATCAACTGTCATTTGTGCCAATCCAGCCACTTTGAGAGCTAGCTGTTTTTTACTGTCATCAGAGCGAGTTGATTCACTGAGTAAGTATTGTAATAAATTTGTACCGCGTTGCAGTAAATCTTGTGCTTGTGCTGTTTGTCCGAGTCCTAAAAGTGTTTTGATGAGAGATTGTAAAACATCTAAATGTAACTGGGGGAAATCTTGGCTGGTGAGGGTTAATAGTGCCTGATTATACTCAGTTATAGCTTTGTGCCAATCGTTACGAGATGTCTGCTGTTTCTTACCTTGTTCGTAGTAGCTATTACCAATTGCTAGATGTAATCTACCCCAACCTTCTGGGTGGGTATCGGAACGAATGTGTTTTAAACCTTCTTCATAACTGGCTATTTTGCCTGCATAACTACCCTGGTTTAAGGCAGGATTAGTTAAAGCGATCGCAGTTAATAAATTTAAATCATCGGTGTCAATTTGACCAACAGATGTACCTCGACCAATCCAAGCTTCCCAATAGTCGAGTTTAATTTTTAAGGCGTTGTCGTAGGAAGATATGGCCTCTAAATATCGTTCTAAATGAAATAATGCTACGGCTTGGTTATACCAAGCTAAGTGGAAATCTGGCTTAATGGCTATAGCTTGCTGATAGGAGGCGATCGCTTCTTCTCGTCGCATTAAGTTGTCTAAAGCGATACCGCGATTATACCAAGCTAAGTAAAAATCCGGTTGACTCGCCAGGGCTTTGTCCCAGGAGGCGATCGCTTCTGACCACTGTTTTAAATTAAACAATACTACACCCCGATCAATCCAAGCTTCGTGGAAGTCTGGTTGAATTTCTAAGGCGTTGTTGTAAGAGGCGATCGCAGCTTGATTTTGTTCGTTGATACTGAGGGCGATACCTCGGTAATACCAATTTTCTGCGTCTTGGGGTTCTAGTTGCAGGGATTGGTCATAACTAGCTATGGCTTCGGTAATTTGCCCCGTCTTTAATTCTGCCCAACCCTTACTAGCCCAAACTTCGGGGTTATCAGCATGAATGGCGATCGCTTGCTGAAAAGAGGCGATCGCTTCTTCAAATAATCCTAATTGTCCTAGTGTCCCCCCCCGGTTATACCAAGCCTTGTAGTAATCGGGTTTGAGTTGAATCGCTTGATCATAAGAGGCGATCGCTTCCGTCAGCCGTTCCAAGTGAAATAAAGTTAAACCGCGATTGAACCAATATTCATGGGAGTGGGGATTGAGTTGAATCGCTTGTTCATAGGAGGCGATCGCTTCTGCCAAATCACCACTTTTAGCCTGCTGCAAACCTTGGTAAAACCATGCTTGCGCCTGCACTAAAGGACTAGGAAACTCGCCGGTAATGGTTGGGAGTTGGTGAGGCTGGACTGCTAAATTAGCCGCCAAATGTTGGACTAAACTGGTACTTTGATCCAATCGTACTAATAACTCATCTAAGGTATAAGCGACATCTGGCTCTAAATTAGCCAAGGATTGATCCCAACTATCTTGAGTGGATAATACAACTGCGCCTGGTGCTGTAGCTGAATCATCAAATACCACCTCACTCAAGTTACTGATGACATCTTCTTCGGCTGGTATAGCGATCGCCGGAGTAGAGAGAACGATTGCTTGGGGGAGATATTCCCAACTCAGTTCTGCTAAGTTTTCTATACTCGCAGCTACAACAGGCTCACTCGGTGCTACAAACTCAAATTCTTGCGGCTGATATTGCCAATTCTCCGTATAACTTTCTTCAACCACTTCACTCGCTTGAGGCGGATCTTGCCAAAACGATTCCTCCGTAGTTTCTGTATAACCTGCTTCAGTAACTTCCGTCCAGAGTTGAGAACTGCTTTCTGCGAGAACTTGGGTATTTTCATCACTCCCACTTTCTAAGACAATTTCTGGTTCTTCAGTCTCCCATAAAAGATCACCCAAATTACGGATTAATTCTTGTCCGGGAGACTCTATTGCGATTTCAGTAGTTTCACTGCCTTTAAAATCAGATGTTTCTAGCTGTTGATACTCTTGGGACAAGTCATCAGAATCTTTATTCAACAACTGGATACCAATTTCATAAGATAGTTCACCGACTTTACCGATATCCAATTCACCTAGCTGCACCATCTGTGTAGCTACTAGATGACTGGGTGCAGGGGACAGGAGTAATTTTTCACCAAAGATCAACAGCCAATCTATCCACCGCTCAATACTGATGCGGTCTTCCATCCTCTCTAAAAACTTGATTGCCCATTGTTGTCCTCGTCCTTGATACACACCTTCTAAAAGTTGCGTAAACAATAGTTCCAGATCCGCATTAGTTAATTCAGGCGGCAATTCTACCACCTGCTCTTCCCTTGCAGCTTTAAAAGAACCAGTCTGGTTACTAGCAACGGGATGTGTATCTATTGTTTTAAACCACTGCAATAGCCGAGTGAGCATCTGCTATACTCTTGGATTTTGTTTACCCTAGATTGTAGCCATCGTTGTGCTGAAAAAATCGTAATCTATCATGATTTGTGTGAAATATACTGAAATTGTCAGAGTTCTCCGTCATATAGTTATCAAAAATATACAAAACTTTGCCAGTTTTTGTTCTTGGGGATTGGGGACTGGGGATTGGGGATTGGGGACTGGGGACTGGGGACTGGGCAGTATAGCTGATGCCCAATTCCCATGATTTCTTGAATTTTGAATTGATCAATCAGTATTTGATTCACTAGCCGCATAGTATTGATTGACTAATGTCTCAACAATCACTTGGGGATCATCTGTTTCAATGGACAGTTGTTCAGCCATTTGCTGCCGTAAGTTTTCATCTTGTTGCAACATCACAAACAACTCATCAAGGGTGACGGTTTGTAATTCTTCCTCTGGAGAAGCTTCTGGAGTTGATTCGTTATCCATTTGTGGTATATTTGTACTAACAGCGTCAGGACCTTCATATTCCCAGATGGGTTCACCCTGATTGCGGGTTAGCATCTGCATACCAGTGTCATAGGCTACATCTCCTATTTCTCCTACGCCCAACTCACCTAGTTGCACTAATCGCGCGGCTAATTCATTGTTGGGGGAGGGTGATGCTAGCAATTTTTCCCCAAACTGCTTTAACCACTGTATCCACCGTTCAGTTGTGACGCGATGCTGAATATTTTGCAGCCACCGTAATGCCCACGTTTGTCCCCGCGCCTGATGTACTCCTTCTAAAAATTCCGTAAACAGAAATTCTAAATCTGTATCGGTGAGGGGTGGTGCAGGTTGTGTTGAGATGTTTTCGCTAACTTTTGCAGGAGTTGATTTTTTACCAAACAAACCTTGAAAAAGTCTTTTAAACCACTGGATTAGCCGCCTGAGCATTTGCTGTACCATCTACTATTGTTTTCTTTGAGATTTTAGCGATCGCCTAGGGTGGGGCGAAGCCCAACACCTACAGTAGACGCTTGTGCCGCCATAGCACTGTACCGTCGCTTTACGCCGATCAATAAAATGTATATAAGTGAGTCAGTTTTATTGTCTCTTCTAGGTTATGCCACAGTCGTCAAGATGAGGGGTAAAGTTTAAAATGCTTTAACCATAGATTTAGTGCTGAGTGCTGAGTGCTGAGTTATGAGTTATGAGTTATGAGTTCAGGACTTACGCACAGAGGTTATTTGTGAAGAAGGGGTGTAAGGGTATGAGGGTGTAGGGGTGTAAGGGTTTTGAACACCTACACCCCCACACCCCTATACCCCTATACCCCCGCCCAAACCCTTGATTATTCGTATCACTGCGTAAGTCCTAGAGTTATGAGTTATGAGTTATGAGTTATGAGTGGGGATAGAAACGGATTCTTACTCAACCGCTAAGTTTAGTCAAAAGAGTAAAACTGGTATACTTGTCAGGCTTTTGGCTTTGTCAACTACCAAAGGCATAGAATTTTTGATCCATGTCTTACGAACCCCTGCACCACAAGTATCGCCCAAAGAGTTTTGCTGAACTGGTGGGGCAAGAAGCGATCGCTACCACTCTGATTAATGCTATCCGTACAGCTAAAATTGCCCCCGCTTATTTGTTCACTGGCCCTAGAGGAACGGGTAAAACTTCTAGTGCGCGTATTTTGGCTAAGTCTCTCAATTGTCTCAAAGGTGATCAACCCACGGCTGAACCCTGTGGCGTTTGTGATGTTTGTCAAGGCATTACCAAGGGTTACTCTTTAGATGTAATTGAAATTGACGCTGCCAGTAACACTGGTGTCGATAATATCCGCGAATTGATTGAAAAAGCCCAATTCGCCCCTGTGCAGTGTCGTTATAAAGTTTATGTGATTGATGAATGCCATATGCTCAGTAGTGCGGCATTCAATGCGCTACTTAAGACATTAGAAGAACCACCTAGGCACGTAGTCTTTGTACTAGCGACAACCGACCCACAACGGGTATTACCAACAATTATTTCGCGCTGTCAAAGGTTTGATTTTAGACGAATTGAGTTAGGGGCGATGGTGAAGCATTTAAGTGCGATCGCCTCCAAGGAAAATATTAGTATTTCACAAGAAGCTGTAACCCTAGTAGGTCAACTGTCCCAGGGAGGATTACGGGACGCGGAAAGTCTCCTTGACCAGTTGGCTTTATTACCGGGGGAAGTGAACCCGGAAAGAGTCTGGGATTTAGTTGGTGCAGTCAGTGAACAGGATTTGCTGGGATTATTAAATGCGATCGCCCAAGATAACCCAGAAGCAGTATTAGAACGAACTCGCCAAATTTTAGATCGTGGTCGAGAACCCCTCACTATTCTGCAAAATCTCGCCGCCTTCTACCGCGATTTACTCATAGCTAAAACCGCACCTAATCGTCCTGATTTAGTCGCTTGTACCCAACAAACCTGGAAAGCACTAGTTGAGTCCGCCCAGTCTTTACCGATAACTAATATTCTGCTGGGTCAAAAACACCTACAAACATCAGAACTGCAAATTAAAAACACTACCCAGCCACGATTATGGCTAGAGGTGACATTACTAGGATTATTACCCAGTGCGAATATTCAGCCAGTCGCTACAGGGATATTACCCGTAATATCACTTAGCGATCAGCGTTCATCAGTACCCCCACAAATCCCACCTCAAAAAGTAGCCCCAGCAACGCCACCGCCTCCACTTTCTTCTGTTCCTCCATCACGTCCCCCCATCCCAGAGGAAAAAGTAGCCCCTCCTACGTCATCTTCCCCGCCTCCCTCCATCCCAGAAGAGAAACCCTTACCACCTACGGAAGAAACTGTTGAGACAGCAGAATTTGATTTAGCTCAAATTTGGCAGCAGGTATTGAGTAATATTCAGCAAATACCCAGACGCGCCTTGTTAGGTCAAATGTGTCATTTGATTGAATTTGATGGTGCTGTAGTGCGTGTTGGTGTCAGACCTGTGTGGTTTGACAAAGTGAAATCTGATTTACCGATGATTACGGCTGCTTTTCAACAGACATTCAATCGAGAAATTCAAGTCAGTCTAGAAAAAGCTAATACATCGACTCCCCCTAGTGCGAAGAAAACACCGCCAACTAACGGTAACGGTTCTCACACCGTCAAGCAGTCACCCCCACCTACTTACAACAACCACAAACCACCAGCAGCCACACCACCGCCACCAGCAGCCACACCCACCCCAGCTAAACCCGAACCAGCAGCCAAATTTACAGGCGGCGCGAAAACACCCACACCCCCACCTAGCCCACCACCTCTAGCCAGTTGGGAAACAGATGAAGTTGCGATCGCAGCCCAGCGTCTAGCACAATTTTTTGATGGGCAAATAATCCGATTTACAGATGAAGGTGAAGACATATCAGAAACCAGTACATCTGAATGGGCAGATGACGCAGTAGATGATGATGATTTTTAAGGGTATAGAGAAAAGTTCAAGTTATTACTCATTACTCATTACTCATTACTCATTACTCACTACTCATCACTCAAAGTTTCAATTAATAAATTAACCTGCTTTTGTCTCTGCTGTAAAAAAGTTTCACATTGCTGCAAGTATTCAACTGCATTAGCAAACTGATCAAATACAGCTTCTAACTCTAAATTACCCGATTCAATCTGAGCGATAATTTTTTCTATTTCTGCTACTTTTTCCTCATAATTCCAGTCGGGTAAAGCTTCAGAATTAGATGATGTTTTACGTCTAACCATTTATTTTGTCTTGATTTTTAACCAGTGAATTGATAACTTTTTACTAACATTAAACCACAGATAAATCCCCATGATTTAGCAAAAATTGATCTACCAAATATTCAGTAGGGTGTGTTACGGCACAAGATAAATAAAAATAGCGAAAATCAATATTTTTGCCCTAACGCACCATTAATATTGGTGCATTGCGCGACCATTTATTTATCATCTACTTCCACCACCTTCACCTTCACTTTACCTTGTGCCAATTGCAGCAATAATTCTTCCCCTACAGTCAGTTCACGAGCAGCACGGGCGATCGCACCATTTTCTTGTCTGACTACAGCATAACCACGCTGTAACACGGCTTTGGGGTCGAGAGTGGCTAACTTTTGCCGTAATAATTCTAAATGTTGTTGTGCTTGCTGCGATCGCCCTTTAGTGAGTTGCAGCAATCGTTGACGTTCCCAAGTCAGTTTTTGAACTTCTTGGTGTACTTGTCTATCTAAACGCAGATTTCGCAACCGATGGCGCAAGGTTTGCAGTTTATAAGCAGCTTGACTCTGAGAAGCTAGCAACGCATCATATAAAGCATCAAATCGCTGCCGATGCTGAGTATACAACTCTGACAGAGAAGGGACAACAGTTTCCGCCGCCGCCGTGGGTGTATGTACACACACATCCGCCGCTAAATCTGTTAACGACTCATCCCGTTGATGACCAATCCCCGTAATTACTGGTATAGAACAATCAGCCACCGCCCTAACTACTCGTTCATCATTAAAACAAGCCAATTCCTCCACTGCACCCCCACCCCGCGATAAAATTAATACCTCCGCGCGTCCATCTCGTTCTACGCGTTCAATAGCTTTAACAATCGAGTCTGCTGCTTGCTCACCTTGGACTGTAGCGGGTGAAAATAAAATCTGTAACCCTGGATATCTTTGCTTGAGGGTTCTTTGAATATCTCCCCAAGCCGCCGCCGTTGGAGATGTGACAACAGCGATCGTTTGAGGATGCAGAGGAAGCGATCGCTTTCTAGCAACATCAAATAAACCCTCAGCTAGCAAGCGATTACGCAACTGTTGATAGCGCAGTGCTTGCAAACCCTCACCAGCCGGTAAAGCTTGCCATACTGTTAATTGATACTCTCCTCTTTGGGGATATAAGCGAATACTACCTAAAATAATGATTTGTTCCCCAACAGTAGGTAGCTGCATTAGTTTATTAACTTGACTATTCCACGTCACACACTTAATTGAGGCTGTGCGATCGGGGTCTTGTAGGGTGAAAAATAACCCACTCCGATGCTGATTTGCACTCGATACTTCACCAATTACCCAAACTTGTCGCAGGATAGGATTTTCTTCTAACAGGACTTGGATATATTCGGTGATTCCTGCTACAGATAAAGTGGTATCAGGAAAGTCAAGATTCATATTATTTCAACCCACTATGCACTTAGAATCAACATAACGCCTTTCTTCTACATCCAGCATTTACAGTGAAGACTGACAGTATTTTTTATCAATTATTTGCTGAGTTTCCTAGTATTTTCTTTGAGTTAATCGGATACTCTGCCAATCATGCTCAAGGTTATCAATTTCGTTCAGTAGAAATCAAACAAACAGCTTTTCGCATTGATGGAGTATTTCTACCAACAGCCAACAATCCCGATCAAACCGTCTATTTTTGCGAGGTGCAATTCCAAAAAGATGAATTGCTATATCATAGGGTATTTGCAGAGCTATTCTTCTATATAGACCAAAATCCAGATATTTATGACTGGTATGTCGTGATTATCTACCCCAAACGTTCTCTAGAACCAAATAAAACTAGATTACATCAAATATTGTTAGACAGTCCCCAAGTTCAAAGAGTATATCTGAATGAAATCGAACCAACCGCCCAGACCTTGGGTATCGATATCAGTGAACTACTCCTAGTTGCCTTGTCTGCGACACGCTGCGCGAACGGCTGAACTAGGAGCTTCTGTAATCGCGGGGGAGTGCCTGAACTTAGACTTTCGCCCAAGAACAGGACTTACCTCCCCTCCTACAGCAGAGACGGCTGAACCTTCCGCCTTGATCATTCTGATGCCCTCTGCTCTAATATTTATCGCTGCGTTTCCATCCCTGTCATGATGAGTATTGCAGTGAGGACAAGTCCACTCACGGACATCCAATGACAACTCACTAAGTTGATAGAAACAATTAGAGCAGAGCTTGGAACTGGGAAACCACCTATCAATTTCAATCAACTTCACGCCTCTGCGCTCTAGCTTATAGGCTAGAAAGTTGGTGAATGTTCCCCAGCCCACATCAGATATTGATTTTGCCAACTTGTGATTACGATAGCGAAGCGTTAGCGAGTCTTCGAGCGTCACCATGCCTTTGACATGAAGATTCTCTACTATGACAGCTTGGCTATCGCTGACTAACTTATAACTAAGTTTGTGCAGAAAATCTTGCCGCGAATTACTAATTCGCTCGTACACCTTGGCAACAACTCTTCTATATCTATTTCTTGATTTACTTCCTTTTTGTTTACGCGCTAATTTTTTCTGTTTGCGCTTAAGATTTTTTTCATGCTTTGCAAGGTGTTTAGGATTATCATATTTGGAAACATGAACACCGTCGGTTACAACAGCGAAGTGCTTCAACCCTAAGTCAATGCCGTAAATTTTACCCTCTGAAACAGCAGGGTTTTCTCCTTCTACCTCAGTGAGTATAGATGCAAGATATTTCCCTGACGGCGTTTTACTCACAGTAACAGTTTTTATTATCCCCTCAATCGCTCTGTGTATTTTGGCTTTGACTATCCCGATATTTCCGGGGAGCTTGACATCACCATTTACAACCAATACGTTTTGAGGATATTGAATAGACTGTTTTCCAAACTTAGACTTGAACTTAGGAAATCCAGCACGTTTTGCAAAAAAGTTTTTGTAGGCGGTGGTTAGATTGAGTGTTGTAGCCTGTAAAACTTGACTGTAACAATCAGATAACCACACCGTATCTTCGGCTTTTTTGAGTGCAGGTAAAAATGCGTTGAGTGCTGCACGGCTAAGTCCTTTCCCCGTTTCCTTATAAGTCTCAATTGACTTATTTAGAGCGTAGTTCCACCACCAACGAGCGCAGCCAAAAGCCTGTGCTAATTGAATTTGCTGCTCAACTGACGGATATAAACGGACTTGCACAACCTTGTGTAACACTCAACATCACCTCCTTGATATCTGTACTCTACCATAAATGTGTATTGTGGTAAAATACTCAAATAAAATAAAATAATTGGGGATTCGTCATACATCTGGAATTTGTTTTTGCATAAGCAAAAAATCAATTCCAGATGCAATCCTCACTTCGTGACGCTCCGCGAACATCCCCCGCTCCCTATCCCCACCTTATGAGTACATTGAAGGTGGGGACTTCCGCGACACCTTAAATTAGTAGTAGAACCAGAAGCAACTGCACCTAACCGTGCTAGAGAACTGATCACTAAAACTAGACAAGAAATAGCAGACCGTTTCTCTAGCCAAGCCATCATAGATTTAATCGAAACGATCATAGTTTACAAATTTCCTCTATTAAGCCGCCAAGAGATAGAAAATATGTTGAAACTGAACGCCCTCAAACAAACTAGAGTTTATCAAGAAGCCTTAAACGAAGGTAGAGAAGAAGGTAAGCTAGAGGCTGTGCCGTTGCTGTTAAAAGCAGGAATCAGTGTAGAAGACATCGCTAAACAGTTAGACATTAACATTGAAGCCGTGAGGAAAATTGCACAACAACAGACTTGACACAGGTATTTAGCCACATACAACTCAGAGGGCGATCGCTCTTGATTTGGCAAAAGCGATGTCTGGCGACAAGAAGCTCTGCTTTTACGCTTTTGACGAATATCAATCTCCATCTCGACTCAGTACCAACTAGGACTTACGCAATAACGCTCTGAAACTCTTATTTCTCCGTGTCCTCTGTGTCCTCTGTGGTTCGTTTTTTCATGATTTTGCGTAAGTCCTGCCAACTTTAAAAAATCGTCTGATTATGATAATTCAACCAAATTTTACGGGAATACTGATAAATGGAAACCTAAGTATTTCTCGGATATCATTATGTTTGGACTGATACTGTTGGCGGTTGTAATACCTTTATTTATGCGTTTGTAACACTTTTGCCAACAGTTTCATACAATATCTTCCAGTAATTTTATCTTCTCTAAATAACTAAATATGAGTATTTTCAACAAAATTACAGCAACTTTTCAGGAGTCTAAAGAATTTCTAAAAAGAAGTTTAGAAGAATACATTATGTTTAGCTCAGAAGCTAAACAGTTGATTTTGAAAAAAAAAGTGATTTTACTTCTCTGTCAACAAGCCGAATCTAGAGTTGAGCAATTAAAAAGCTTAGAACCAGACTTTGAGGAGGGGCTTATTGCAACAATAGAATACAATAAAGTTCAAGTAAAATTACATTTCACTCCTGAGAAAATAACTCTTAATAAAGAGTATATTGAAGGAGAACTTCGCTTATTAAAACCTCCTCAGTTTGACACTGAGTCGATAGTTTACCGTTACCTGATTGCAGGTTGGAAAACATTTTTGGGAGGTAAACTTCCCAATGGGGCTTTGCCAAAAGAAGTTAGAATTGAAAATAATAAGGTTTACTATACTCTTCCTAGAAATCAATTGCAGCTTTTAGATTCCCTGTTCCATAGTCTTGAAAATGGTTCTGCTTTGATGACTAACCTTAAACAAGGGGATTTAACTATTGAAACTTCAGTAGCTTTGAGTTGGAATAATGTCAAACTTCAAAATCTGGTTCAATTTCTGAATTTAAAATAGGCATAAAAATAGAGAAATAATTTTTAGTTCTCTTTTAATAATAGCCACAAGGAAGTTATAGAGATAGAGAGCATTAGCTCTCAAAACTCTTGATATTGCTTGCCTGGTAATTTATCCCATTATCAAAGGATTCAGAACTTAGGTTATTCACTAAAACTAAATAACTAGCGTTTACAGTTAAAAATGGTGCTGGATGAATTGCATCAATCCTCGCTATTGGCTAAATACTTCAGCACAGATGTAAAAGGCTCTGTCCCATTTACAGTATTTTTACTATTTCCATTGTCATTCTTATTAAGCCAGAATCTTCATTAGTATACTGAAAAACGCTAATATAAAAAGATTATGGTTGCTGAAGTGCTGAAGCCGAATGTACAAGATTTGCAAACAGATGTAATCGACTTACTGGAGCAAATAAGTGAACTAATGAATCGTGCTAGTACAGCACTGAGTTCTGATACATCCGGGAATAAATACGCAGAATTTGAGCAACAAATTAGAGACGAAGCTAAAAAAGTAAAGCATCTTGAGTTGAGAATGGCGATTGTTGCGCCAATGAAAGCAGGTAAGTCAACTATTACGAACGCCATCATTGGACAGGAGATTTTGCCAAGTCGTAACTCAGCTATGACAACGCTTCCCACAGAAATTATATTGAATGCTGAGTTGACAGAGCCAGTTTTACATCTGAGTGCAGAGGTATTATCAGTTTTTCAAGAAACACTATTAGCTTTACGCAATAAAATTGAAGATTTAGGAATGGAGACAGTGCAAGAAAAACTTGCTCAATATCCACATTTGGCTAAAATGCCACAGCAAATTCAACAATGGGTAGGACTAACAATTACAGCCGAAAGTAAAGGGTGTGACCATATCATTAACACTCTAACTAGCTTAAATGATATTGTTCGTCTGTGCAGTATCCTAGACCCACTTGCAGACCCCATACAATACTTAACAGATACTCCTAGAATTTATACTCCTTTTTGGCAGTTAGACAAAACAAAACAACAACCAAAGCTTGGTAATTTGGTAATTGTAGATACGCCTGGACCAAACGAAGCAGGAGAAAATCTTCGCCTAAAGAATGTAGTTGCTGAACAACTTAGTAAAAGTTCAATTGTTTTGATTGTTTTAGATTTTACGCAGTTAAAAAATGAAGCTGCTGAGAATGTGAGAAAAGATGTTCAGAAAGTAATTGAATTGCGAGGCAAAGATAATTTATATGTGTTGATTAACAAAGTTGACCAACGCCAAGAAAAAGATATGACTCCAGAACAGGTACAACAGTTTGTTGCTGCTGAATTTGGCATTGGTGATTCTGGTGATACTGGTAGAGTATTTGAAATATCAGCAAGGAGAGCGTTTACTGCTGCTAGCTTTTTATTAGAATTGCAGCACAATCCAAATATTAATCTTGCTGATATGAAGACAGCAAAAGCACTTGCTGAACAGGTATTTGGTATTGATTGGGAAGAAGACTTTGAGGAAGCTACAGCACGTGATTTACAGACTAAAGCAGAGAGGCTTTGGAAAAAATCAGGGTTTGACCCATTTTTAAATGGTGCAATTACAGCACTTATGGCAGAAGCCGCACCTCGTTGTTTAAAATCATCTTTGAAAGTTGCTCATGGTCGCCTTTTAGAACTGAGTAATGATGTTCAACTTCGCAGCAGTGCTATCAATGCAGATGAAGTAAAAATCAGACAAGAAGTTGGTGAATTGGAAATAGATTTGCAATCTATAGAACAATGTCGGCATCAGCTACAAGAAATAGATAGTATTAAATCAAATCTTTACAAACGGCTTGAAAAAATACTTGAAGATATCAAAAAACAAGTTCAAGACAGCCTTAAAACATATTTCTATGAAGAGGAATATCAACGGGCAGACAATATCAAAAAAGGAGGTATGATTACCCAAAGTTTTTTTAGCTGGGCTTCTAAAAAATTCAATTTTGTTGAGATAAAATCTGCATCTAGCGGTATAATTGAATTTACAAGTATGCAAAAAGCAGAACATTTCGGAGAACAAGCAATCGCTTCTGCTAAATCTAGCATTATAGAACCTTTCTTAGAAAATGTTCGTCAACAAGCTAAAAAAGAAATTAAGCAATCGCGTCAAAAAATACAAGACTCATTAGAGACTGAAACTAAGCCTATTATTGAGCGTGCGCGTCAAAGGTTAAACGAAAATTTTCATGTTAATTTATCTTTGCCAACACCAAACCTAGAGAATGAGAGTGCTGGTAATATTCAAGTAAGGATCAGCCAGAAAACAAAATTGGTAGATCAAGGCTATGAAACAAAAGTAATTGAAAAGCGAGATTTTTGGCATTGGTTTGGGCTAGTCAAGAAAAAAGAATACATAAGTGTCAAACTACCAGATAAAAAAGAAGATTACTATATTGTTTCTCTGCCAGAAATAGTTGATAAATCTAATCAGCTAATTGAGGATAGCATTAAAAATATCAAAGGAGGAATCAATAAATATTTAGATGAAGACTTTAAACAACATATTGATAGGTTTTTTGCAGAGCTTGATAGTTACTTGAACAATTACCGTGATACTTTATTACAGGCACAACAAGACCAAAAAAAACAGACAGAAGAGAGACAAAAATTAGTCAGTGAACTTAAGTCATTACAAACTGAAGCTAGCCAAAATATCGAAAAAGCAGATAGTTATCTGCAACGTACAAGTGACTTGATAAGGGATAAGAAATGAACAATCTTTTCTCTCCACACAATTCAAATATGAGCGGGGCTGGCAAGATGAACACCCCACACGACAAAAAGATTGATATTTCTAGCCCATTTGCTACAAGTCTTGAGGAACTTCAGCGTCGAGTTCCTGTTGTTGGTGACAAAGCCTTAATTGATCTAATAAACGGTATTCAAGTTAGCAAAGATATCATCCGCTATCGCAAGAATCGGGGATTTATTGGACAGCTAATTGATCAAATTGATGGCAGTGATAATAAACGTAAACTCCTGCTTGATGGTAACTTAATTGCTGGTCAAGAAGCACTATGTAATTGGGTTTTAGAACTTACTGATTCACTTCGCATCAGTCAAGTTGCTCTGGAAGTTACCCAAAATTCTTTACTAGAAGCCCGTGACGCGATTCGTCAACAAAAACAGAGGTTACAGAACCAAGAAGACGCACTAATTCAACTTAGCCACCAACTCAATCTATTAGCTCAAAAAATTACCACAAGACTGAACAATATTGAAGCAAGATTGCGTAAATTAGAAGTGCGAGTGGCTGCTAATGAAGATTTTGATTATATTGTTACTGCTTGGACTGCTGGACAAACTTATACAAACCTTCCTTGGGCTGTGCAAGTTGCTTTATTAGCGCGGGAAGTGTTCAGCAGTTCTGTAATTAAGTATGAACTAGAAACAGGTGATCAAGAGCGTTTGCGGCGGTTGTTGGTGAATAAAATTTTGTCCACAAGTAAACAACTTCCTAACAGTTTCTTTGGACTTGGTGATTTATTAGATCAATCTTGGTCAACAATGACAAAAAATGACCGAGAATTAACTGCTGGTTTGCTCGAAATTCGTTCTACTCCACATCAGCGATTAATTAATACACCCTACTTATTTGTAATTGGTACAAGTTTGGAATTAGCCACACTACCAGAAGAAGCTAGACCTATTAAACCAGGACAAAGCGCGATCGCACTCTGTCGCGCTCAAATTGACAACATATCTCGTACCACCGATGCACAGGAATTTATCACTGCTGTTGTCCAAGAAACCGCTAACGATTGCCTAGCCATGATACGATGAAACCTGCTAACCCTACATTTGGACTTGTACTCACTGGCGGAGGAGCAAAAGGAGCTTATCAAGCTGGTGCATTAAAATATATCGCCGAAATCGGTCTAGTCCCTCAAATCATTGCTGGAACTAGCATTGGCTCTCTTAATGGTGCTGTCCTTGCATCCTATCGCACCTTTACCGAAGCAGTACAGCAGCTTAATCAACTCTGGGATCAGTTGGCTCAAGTAGAGATTTTACGTCCTCATACGGGTACAATTCTCCGTACACTCAGTTACACTACTCAAGCTTTTGTCCCAACATTGCGAATATGGACACTTGATTTCTTACTAAAACAAGGATTATTGCAAGACTCTACCGCCATCTTTGACCCTGCGCCTATTGAGCAATTATTACGACAAACTGTTAATCCTGATAACTTGCGCCGTGGGATTGAATTATGGGTGACAGTCTTTCCCTCCCTGAACATTCCAGGTTTGGGTAACAATTTGCTGGTTGATTTGATTCGCGCACGCACCGGGACAGATGTTCATTGGCTATGTGTACAAGATTTCACAGATGATGAAACTCTCTACAACGTGCTTCTAGCAAGTGCAGCCCTTCCCCTAGCCTTTCCCAGTCGCAAGATAAATGGCCAGGCTTACGTTGATGGTGGTTTAGCTGATAATGTTCCTTTAAAAGCTTTAGCTGCGCGTGGCTGTACTCATGCGATTATCATTCATCTGCAAAATGGAGTACATTGGAATCGCCACGACTTTCCAGAACAAAGCATCATCGAAATTAGACCAGAATTACCAATCAATAAATCGGATACGCCAATCATTGGCTTAATTGATACTTTCTTAGATTTCAGTGCTGAACGCCTAGCAGAACTGCAAAAGCGTGGATATGAAGACGCGAAGCGTTGTTTAACTCCCATCATCCAGGCCTTTAGCACGCTGAAACATCAACGTCAATCTCATGACAACCTTATAAACTCAACTCAGCGTTTACTCAATGACTCTCCCCTATAACCGCCATCTCCTTAGTGTCCCTCTGCGTAAATCAGAGTTCAAAATCTTACCTTTTTCAAAATTTTTACAATGCCCCTACCCCAATCACGTAGCAATCAGGTTAGGATCTTGTCACAGTTACTTTTTAATTTGAGAAGTCCTATTACAGAAATTTCCGGCTAAAATAGTATATCTGTTCTACTCAAACTCTAAACCCCACACATCTTAAATCCATATACTTATAGAGGCACGAATGGCTATCAATACCGATACTTCCGGCAAGCAAAAAGCTCTAACGATGGTACTTAACCAGATTGAGCGCAGCTTCGGTAAAGGAGCAATCATGCGCCTGGGGGATGCTACCCGGATGCGGGTAGAGACAATTTCCACAGGGGCGTTGACTTTGGATTTAGCATTGGGTGGTGGTTTACCCAAGGGACGGGTAATTGAGATTTATGGGCCGGAAAGTTCCGGTAAGACGACTGTAGCACTGCACGCGATCGCAGAAGTACAAAAAGAAGGTGGCATTGCTGCTTTTGTAGACGCAGAACACGCCCTTGACCCTACCTATGCTGCGGCTTTAGGTGTAGATATTCACAATCTCCTGGTTTCTCAACCTGACACCGGTGAAGCAGGCTTGGAAATAGTTGACCAATTAGTACGTTCCGCCGCCGTTGACATTGTAGTTATTGACTCAGTAGCAGCCTTAGTTCCCCGCGCCGAAATTGAAGGGGATATGGGTGATGCTCACGTTGGTTTGCAAGCCAGACTGATGAGTCAAGCTCTACGTAAAATCACTGGCAATATTGGTAAATCTGGTTGTACCGTCATCTTTATTAACCAGTTACGCCAAAAAATTGGTGTCACCTACGGTAGCCCTGAAACTACTACCGGTGGTAACGCGTTGAAGTTTTACGCGTCAGTGCGCTTGGATATTCGCCGGATTCAAACCTTGAAAAAGGGTACAGATGAATTTGGCAACCGCGTTAAAGTCAAAGTTGCTAAAAATAAAGTTGCACCACCTTTTAGAATAGCGGAATTCGACATTATTTTTGGGAAAGGAATTTCTACTATAGGTTGTCTAGTGGATTTAGCCGAAGAAACTGGTATTCTTGTTCGGAAAGGAGCTTGGTACAGTTACAATGGCGATAACATTTCCCAAGGTCGAGATAACGCTATTAAGTACCTAGAGGAAAAGCCAGATTTTTCTGAACAAATTAAGAAACTAGTGCGAGAAAAATTAGACAAGGGCGCAGTTGTTTCGGCAAATTCTGTGGCTAAAGTCAATGAAGAAGATGAAGAAGATGAAGATATTGATGCAGAGGAAGAATAGAATTTAATTCAAAATCTGGCTATTGATGAACAAGATTACTCTAAATAAGAGTAATCTTTTTTTTCGTTCGTAGTCAGGATTTTAGTCCTGATATTTTTCGGGTAGCGTTTTGTTATACATATTCAACAAATCTCTCCTAGAAGAAAGGACTAAAGTCCTTACTACAAACCAACATTAAAGTTTGTTGGTTGTTGAAAATATCTGTCTAAAATTTCTGATTTTTGCTGTTCATGTAAACCATCCCGCCCGTATTCTAATCTACCCCAAGCACAATCTAGAGAAATTTGTAAAGTCTCATCAAGGTTTGCTAGTTCAACTTGCTCTTGACAAGCAGTATTATCACTTAATTTCTGTTGTTTAATATCTGCTGGTAGTGGAATTAATTGGGCGAGTAAATCGGTTGGTAATGTTGGTAAAATACGACTTTGATGACTTAAGAAGAAATTAAAAGTCAAGCTTCCTAAACGAATGCGATCGCCATCTTTAAGTTTGACTGGTTGATAGACAGTTTCACCATTGACAGAAGAACCATTTGTACTGTGAAAATCTACTAAGTAAAAGCCTTGATTCTCAATGTACTGAATGGCGGCGTGATAACGAGATAAATGTTGATCATCAGTGCGTATACCATTACTGCGATCGCGGCCTATTGTCCAAACCTGTTGCTGTTGTTGGAGAGTTTGCGTCTGATTGTTACACAGATTAGTAATCACATAAACAGATGAATCATCTACAACGCCCTGCACATAACGCAATTTTAGCTCTGTCAATGAAGGCTGATAGATATTTTCTAGCTGAAGAATTTCATCTAGAAGATGACCATGACGTTCATATAAAGCTAGAAATACCTGATACAAATTTAAACGCCGCTCTAGTTCCTGGTTTTTAAAATTGGTTTTCATAACTGCAATACTTAAAGCTATTTTTAATAGAACTTATTCCTTAATATTATGATAAATTATTGACAGCTAATTTTCACAGGTGATTTTTATAAAAACTTTAATAAAAGCAACTATTTCTTGTATAGAATAATTGTTCTAAATTTACAAGAAATAATATTACCTTGAAGCAAGAAAAATATATTATGTGAACAATACATTGTTGGGTTACTCTACGAGTTCCCCTAGCCTTCCGCAGGAAAGGCTGCGCCTACCTTCCTCAACCCAACCAATACTCTTATCAGAACAGTATTTACCTGTCACCTGTCACCTGTCACCTATTCCCTCCGTTTTTCACATCACAATAAACCCCGTTTACCATTGGGGCGTACCGTCATCCAATTAGTCTTAGCTAATGCTAGTTGTTCATCAGAAATTTTTGCCCCGGTGAGATTAGCACCACATAAATTCGCGCCTCGGAGATTAGCATTAGTGAGATAAGCATTACTGAGGTCTGCACCTCGTAGGTCTGCGCCTTCTAAATCTGCATGATTTAAGTAAGCTTTAGTGAGATTAGCATCCTTTAAATTGGCACGAGTTAAACTAGCTCTACCAAAATCGCTATTGTGGAGATTAGCTCCTTGAAGATTAGTATTTTGGAATTGACAAGAATGGAAATTGGTAGATGATAAGTCTACACCTTGGAGATTGAGCAAGTTTAAATTATGTAGAGCAAAATCTCGTCTTCCCTTCAAATAGGCTGTTAGTAAAGTTTGGGTATCTAGTCTACGTCCAACTTTAGATTTGGGGCTTTGCGAACTATTGCTGTTGCTATTAGCTGGCGTTGTTGCTTTAGCAGGTGGAACTCCTTGTCGTGTCCCTCCACCATCTAATCGAGTTCCATCGCCGATTTTGGCGCGTCTAGCTCGAATGGCGGCTGCTACCTGTGCTACCCCTAAGCCTGTAGCCCCAACAGAAGGGTTGCTATGCAAAACCGCAGAATCTTCTGGGCGATGGTATGTTGGCTCTTTAGGATTAGGATCTGATTTAACTAGCAATCCACCAGCCAAGCTTTCTAAATATGGCTCTAGCTCCAATGCTTTGAGAACTTCTGTAGCTGAATGATAGCGATTGCGAACAGAGATTTCTAACATTTTTCGCAGAACAAGGATCAAGTGGTCACTGGCTTGTACTAAATGTTCCCACATGACTTCACCCGTGTTGGGATTGTAATCTAGGTCTTTGGGAGTTTTACCAGTTAGAAGATAAACACAGGTGACTCCAAGTGCATAAATATCACTAGCGTAAACTGGACGCATCGCCATTTGCTCTGGAGGTGCGAAACCAGGAGTACCAATTGAATATGCAGTTAGGGCTGTATGTCCTGATTGGTTGCTTGTCGCTTGAGTCACTTGGTTTTTAACCGCGCCAAAGTCAATGAGTACCATTCTCGAATCTTGAGAACGGCGAATTAAGTTGGCTGGCTTGATATCACGGTGAATTACCTTTTGATCGTGGATGTATTTTAATAAAGGGAGAGTTTCGCTTAAAAATTGCTTGACACCCGCTTCGCTAAAAGTACCATTCAGTTTCACCTCTTGCTGGAGGGTCGAACCGCTAATATATTCCTGAACTAAGTAAAACTGTTCTTGCTCCTCAAAATAGTCTAACAATCGTGGTATTTGGGGATGATTCCCAATTTTGCCAAGGGTGTTGGCTTCTCGCGCGAACAGTTCTCGCGCCATATGCAAAACCTGGGGTGCTGTGGTTGAAAGACGTAGTTGCTTGATTACGCAACTTGGTTCTCCTGGCAAAATTTCGTCACGGGCTAAAAAGGTTGCGCCAAAGCCACCCTGACCTAATGGCTTCAATACCCGATAGCGATCGCGCAACAGTAATTGTGACCCACAAGCTTCACACCTTTGGCTATATGCTACATTCTCTGGATTAGGACAGGTCGGATTTATGCAATAGCTCATGCACTGTTAACTCGCTGCACGAAATAATAACCGGTAGCGTTACACTCTACTTTCAATTATTGAGACTTAAAGTCAACTCTTGCTAGGTAACTTTTGCGGTAAATCCTTTAAAGAGTTGCTAAAGTTGAATCTGGTTTATGTAAAGCAATTATCAGGCTAAACAATTTATTATACTTGTACTTCTAAATAGTGTCGAGTCTCTATCTTGTGTTTAAATCAACGACTGCGATCGCATTTTTTGTACGTAATAAAATTCTACATTCGCTCATTTTAATTTATTTTTCAATATAAAGTCTACGTGTTATTACTTAATAAAAACCTCTGAGCTATTTGGATTCAAGTTTTTGATCTGATTAAGCAAATACTTACACTTTATTACTCAATATTTATATTAAAATATATAAATAATACATGAATATATGTTCAGGTATTGTAGTGTAATTACAGGAATATCTGGGAGAAAAATATGACAACCGTAAATCAAATGAAATGCGCCTGTCCCAATTGCCTGTGCATCGTTTCAGTTGAGGATGCAATCAACAAGGACGGGAAATACTACTGTTCTGAAGGCTGTGCAGAAGGGCATAAAACCATCCAAGGATGCAATCACAAAGGATGTGGCTGTTGATTAGTGCTGAAATGAAAGTGCTGTTAGCAGTAGCGGGATGTTGAGCAGTGTTCTAAGTAGAACATACTCAGCACCGGCTAAAAGCCTAGCTACCGCTACCGCTAACACTACTCAGCACTCAGCACTCACTACTCAGCACTTACAGATTAGATAATACATCTCGTGCGATCGCGATCGTTTGGTCAATATCTTCTTCAGTGTGAGCTAAAGAAGTAAAACCAGCCTCAAACTGAGAAGGGGCTAAATAAACACCGCGCTCTAACATACCGCGATGGAAACGGCCAAATTTCGCTGTATCTGACTTTTTGGCATCTTCATAGTTATGTACAGGCCCAGAAGTAAAGAATAAGCCGAACATCGCGCTAATGTTACCGCCGCAAACTGCATGACCAGTTTCTTGAGCCGCTTTTAGTAAGCCATCTGCCAGCCTTTTAGTGATTCGCTCCAGATACTCATAACTACCAGGCTTTTGCAACAATTCCAAGGTTTTAATTCCCGCAGTCATCGCTAGGGGATTTCCCGAAAGAGTTCCGGCTTGATATACAGGGCCAGCCGGGGCAATCATGGACATAATATCGCGGCGACCACCGTAAGCACCTACCGGCAGTCCACCACCAATGACTTTACCCATAGTGGTTAAATCTGGTGTGATGCCAAATTTCTCTTGTGCGCCACCATAGGCAATACGGAAACCTGTCATGACTTCATCAAACACGAGTAACGCTCCATGCTCATGAGTCAGTTCTCGCAGTCCTTCTAAAAAGCCAGCATCGGGTGTAATAAATCCGGCGTTACCCACAACGGGTTCTAGAATCACACCAGAAATCTGATCGGGGTTTTGTTCAAATAAAGCTTTAACTGCTTCTAGGTCGTTATATGGGGCGGTAAGAGTGCTGACAGTCGCTGACTTGGGTACACCTGGAGAATCAGGTAAACCCAGGGTGGCTACACCTGAGCCTGCTTTGACTAAGAACATATCAGCGTGTCCGTGATAGCAGCCTTCAAATTTGATGACTTTCTCACGGTTAGTAAAAGCCCGCATCAGCCGGAGGACAGCCATACAAGCTTCTGTGCCAGAGTTGACGAATCTCACCATTTCGATGCTAGGAACGGCAGCAATTACCATTTCTGCCAGGACATTTTCTAGCACTGAAGGCGCACCGAAGCTAGTACCTTTTTCTAAAGCTTCATGGAGTGCGCTAATCACTTCTGGGTGAGCGTGACCACAAATAGCTGGCCCCCAAGTGCCTACATAGTCGATGTATTGGTTGCCATCTACATCCCAAATATATGCGCCCTTTACCCGATCAAAAACGATGGGTTGTCCGCCTACAGATTTAAAGGCACGAACTGGGGAACTTACTCCGCCTGGCATCAGGTTTTGAGCAGCAGCAAAAACTTCTTGTGATTTTGTGGTTTTAATTGTGGTATTTACCAAGGTTTTCTCCTATCAGTGGGCATTCAAAAAAAGCTCTATCTTAGGATAGGGTTAAATTTTGCCTAGAACTTCTATCGTATAAAATTAACAGAACAAAAAAAATAACAATATGTTATACAAGTCGAATCAAGACTTGCCTTTAGAGATCCGTAGCAAACTATCTGAGGCATCTCAAGACCTTTATCGGGCAGCTTTTAACTCGGCAATTCATTGGTATGGTGAAGTTTCTAAGGCTCATCATGTTGCGTCAAGTGCTGTGAGAATGCAGTCGGCTATGCAAAGGGATGTTGTTTTACAAAAATGATAAATATATTGTGTGGAAAAATCATACCAGTTGAACTATTGATAATGGTATCGTGAAACCAGACATCATTAGATTTACTTTAGAGCAAATTAGCTGGTATGTTTTCTACCGATTCAAACTCATTGCACAACGCCATCCCCGTTGAAGAAATCCGCTACGATGAACGGGGTTTAGTGCCGGCAATTGTCCAAGATTACCTGGATGGCACGGTGTTAATGATGGCGTGGATGAATCAGGAATCGTTACAAAAGACTTTAGACACAAAAGAAACGTGGTTTTGGAGTCGTTCCCGTCAGGAATTATGGCACAAGGGGGCGACATCTGGGCATATCCAAAAAGTGCAAAGTATTCGTTATGACTGCGATAGTGATGCTTTGCTAATTGGGGTAGAGCAACTAGGAGATATTGCTTGTCATACAGGCGAACGCAGTTGTTTTCATCAAGTGGAAGGACAAATCACTGCACCACCTGGGGACACATTATCGCAGGTGTTTCAGGTAATATGCGATCGCCGCGATCACCCTAATGAAAGTTCTTATACCTGCAAGTTATTTGCTGGTGGTGATAACAAGATTTTAAAGAAAATTGGGGAAGAATCGGCTGAGGTCGTGATGGCGTTTAAGGATGATGAGCCGGACGCGATCGCCGGTGAAGTCGCAGATTTGATATATCATACAATGGTTGCCTTAGCTCACCATCAAGTAGATTTAAAGGCTGTTTATCGCAAGCTGCAAGAACGTCGGCGTTAGGAAGTAGTGATAGGGGACAGGGGACTGGGGACTGGGGACTGGGGACTGGGGACTGGGGACTGGGAACAGGTGATAATTTTGTAATTCTTATCATTGAGTCAAATTTTCCTCACTGATTCCACAGGGTTTCCACAGGGATTTTAGGAGTTTTCCACAGATGGTCTACGAGGGGATAGGCACTTGCTGGCTTACTGGGGATTTTTGATTCACGGTGTGAATAAACTGGATGGACTGAGTTTATATTAAGTAATGTAACGAAAATATAGCTAAAATACTGATTATTCCGTTTGCTTTTATTTTTTATACAATCGTTTTTAACATTTCGCAGCATTGACAAACCTACCCCCTCTTGTCGCACAATGATGCGACTAGGTTTTATAGGTTGTGCAAACGTTGACATCAAAACTTACCTCTGAGGTTAGTGTAGATGTTGTCTAAAACTGCTTTACGCCAAGCGATAGTTCGTTTTAACTGAACTTACAGAAGGAAAATCTCATGAACGCAACAGTTAGTATTTTTACAGAAATCCCCGAAACTCTTCATGAATCACTGAAAACTTACTTAGAAGCCCATCCTGATTGGGATCAAAATCGGGTACTGACAGCAGCACTATCATTGTTTTTGCTGCAAAATGGAGACAGCGATCGCCGTGCTGCCCGTGTTTATTTAGAAACTTTGTTCCATCACTGCTAGTTTAAAAATGTTTTGTACCGATTTGCCAAAGGTTCTGTACCATTGAACTCTTCTGTGCTGGTATGAACGGTACTAAGTAATTCAAAATTCAAAGTTGGTAATACAAAAATTTGGGCATGGTATACCATGCCCACTAATTATTCATACATAAATTAGGATGCTGGAAAAGAACTCAAGGATTGGTTTCTAACTGGGAATGAGTTGGACATTCAAATTTATAACCAACTCCACGTACAGTCTGAATTAATGCTGGTTGGCTAGCATCGACTTCAATCTTTTTGCGAATTTGGCCAATATGCACGTCTACAACACGCTGATCACCTACATATTCATAGTCCCAAACTTCTTGAATCAGTTCTGCACGTCGCCAAACTCGACCAGGATGACTAGCTAAAAAATGTAACAAATCAAATTCCAAAGCTGTTAAGGGTACAGATTGGCTATTCAGCGTCACCTCTCGCCGGACTGGATCGATCATCAATTTCTCAAATAGCAAGCGTTTCTGTTCGGCGGTAGTCACTACCCTCTGTCGTCTCAAAATAGCTGCTACTCTGACTTCAAGTTCTCCCAAGCCAAATGGCTTGGTGAGATAGTCATCAGCACCTTTGGCAAAACCGCGAATCTTGTCAGTCTCATCTGTACGGCTAGTCAGCATGAGAACAAAAACACCATTACGACTTTGCATTTCTTGACAGAGGTTAAACCCAATTACGTCTGGCAAATTGACATCAAGAATTACCAAATCTGGGTTAAATTGCTCAAATAATGACAAGGCGGTCTTTCCATCCTCAGCAGCTTCTACCTGATAGCTTTGCTTTAACAAAAAGCGTTGGATTAAATTCCGCACCGCCGGGTCGTCATCAACTACAAGTATCTTGGCAGCAGCCATGACCATCTCTTTACACAAAAATAAATTTATTTAAGATTAACAGCAGTGTTGCGTAAAACGCAGTTATCACTGGGGGATGATGAAAGGAGCTAAAAGGCTCAGAAGTTAATTTCCTGATTTTCCAAATGATAGTGTAATCAAGATGCTGGACAAATATACTAGAAAAGAATTTGGTAACTATTTTTACAGCTTAATGTATATCCTGTCATGAGAAACTTATATGTCCAGCTACCCAATAATAGGCTATTAGCGACAGATCATTTATTCTGCCTGGAAACTTCCCTCTATTAATTCAGTGGAGATTTAAAACTTTTCAATTTTAAATCTTTATGTGGATAGATACCACTACTTAGGTTAGAGCTAAATCATGGAAATGTCCTCAAGTTACGGTAAAGTGGTAAATCTGAAGCCGAAAAAATCTTTTGCGAAAAATTACATTCTTTAGGTATTCCCAGTTCAAATTCTAGGTTAGAGCTAGAATTGGTCAACGACATGAGGGTATACACGGAGTTATAACAATATGTTAAAGTGGCTATAGCTGAAATTCCTGGGTTAATCTGACTAACGCGTGCTACTATCCTGGTAGAGCATAAAATTCGGTCGATAGTTTTGTCTTCGATCAAATTAAAATCTAAAATTGTTATTCTGCAACAAAAAATTGCCTCTGACTAAGGCTGAAGTATAAACTCCCATGAGCGATCAAAATCCCTACGAAAAACTTGGGGTATCAGAAGATGCTAGCTTCGATGAGATTCAGGACGCTCGCAATCGCCTGATGGAGCAATGTAGCGGCGATGCCAAGAGTGTAGAAATCGTTGAGGCAGCTTACGATGCGATTTTAATGGATCGCTTACGGATGCGCCAGGAAGGAAAAATCAAAGTGCCAGAGCGTATCCGCTTCCCAGAATTGAGGATACAATCAGCTCCGAAAGAAAGTCCCACTCCTCGTGAGCAGTCACCTGCATGGCTGCAAAATATTCTGGATCAGCCCACAACGGCAGATGTGCTTTTACCCGGTGCTTGGTATGTGGGTTTGAGTGCAGTTAGCATTTTTACAGGTAATCAGGTTTTGCAGCTGGCCTTAGTGGTTGGGGTAGGAGTTAGTATTTTCTTTCTCAATCGCAAAGAAGGTAGATTTGGCCGAGCAGTTTTGTTTACTCTAGTTGGGCTAATTATTGGCTTAATTGCTGGAGGATTAATTGCTGGCTGGCTATTACCACAAGTACCATATCTCTCAGCTAATCAGTTTTCCACTGTACTGACGTTTATATTGTTGTGGTTAGTTAGTAGTTTTTTGCGTTAAGTACAATTCTCAATCTAACTCAACCAAAAACCCCTTCTATTCAGGAAGGGGTTTTTAGTTTATATTTTCGATGATGTAACTGATACCGTAGATTCCAAGATGAAATTTACCGCAGTGCTTAAATCTGGAACAATTAAGTCAGGATAGTAAAGTTCTAATTGAGTGCGATCGCGGATACCAGATTCAACAGCCATAACTTTAATATCATGCTTTTTAGCGGCGGCAATGTCAGCTTCTGTATCCCCTACCATCCAAGTATCGGCTGCGGGGGGTAGTTCTGCTAACGCCCTAGCCATCAATAAGGGTTTATCTTCAATATCACGAGTTTTTACATAATCGTTACTGAGACAATAACAGCGATTTTCGGGAAAAAACCGCCCTAAATCGTATTTTTGGCAGGCATAGTCTAATTCCTTCACCCGGCGCATCGTCATCACCGCTAAATCAACGCCAGCTTGTTGAATTTTCAACAATGCTTCTACCGCACCTGGGATGAGGCTATCATACTCAAAGTAGGATTCTGTATGCACTGTTTTGCGCCGCAATTGGGCAAATTCTTGAGCTTGCGTCTCATCTAGACCAGAATTCAAGGCGATTTGTTTTTCTGGAATTTGCGATCGCTTCATCTGCCAAAATTCCGCTTTAGCCAGTTGTTGCACTTCTTGGTGGGGATATCGGATTTCTTCTAGGCAAAATTGATAAACACGATAATACCTCTCGGAAACATCCATAATAGGGCCGTCGAAGTCGGTAATTAGTCTCAGCATCGGCGGAAGTAAGTGTTAATTTTTATTACAAATATTTTACCTCGCTGTAATGTGTCATAAATAAATATTTTCCCCCACACCCCACTCAGCACTCATTACTCATTACTCAGCACTCAGCACCGGCTAAACGCCGCGCTACCGCTAACAGCACTCAGCACTCCCCCACTCAGCACTCATTACTCATTACTCATTACTCATTACTCAGCACTCTAAAGTCCCGCGTTTAATTTGTTCACTTTCAATGGCTTCAAAGAGGGCGCGAAAATTACCTTCCCCGAAGCCTTGCGCTTGGCGGCGACGTTCAATAAATTCAAAGAAAAAGGTTGGTTCTCCAAAGATGGGCTGAGTAAAAATTTGTAACAATACTCCTTGATCGGAATCTTGCTGCCAATCTACCAAAATTTCCTGTTGAGCGATCGCTGCTAATTCTACAGGTGATAGGGGAAGTCCGGGGCGGTTTTGGAGTTGAGAGTAGTAGGTTTGGGGAACGGAGAGTAAAGATAAACCACGCTGGCGAAATTGGGCGATCGCGTTGACAAGATTGGTGGTTTGCAAGGCGATGTGTTGAATTCCTGCGCCACGATTGCAATCTAAAAATTCTTGAATTTGGGAATTTTGGGAAGCTGGTTCATTGACTGGTAACTGCACGCTACCTTGACGGGAAACCATAACTTGACTATACAAGGCAGAGCGATCGGTTTGAATTTTAAAGGTTTGGCGGGGTTGAAAATCGAGAATTTTGTCATACCAAGTAACTACACGCTCTAAGTCACCTGCTGCCACATTCAGGACTATATGATCTATAGCAGTGACAATATTGTTAGATGGGCTTTGATGGGGTTCTGGGGGACGTTCAATTAAGGTATGAGTCAAACTACCCCAAGCTGCTATTTTGCTGCATTTGTGGAAGAAATTACCTACTTGGCGTTCCTCGATAGATTGTAAGACTTTCGCACCGTGGTTTTGAGCATGAGCGATCGCAGTTTCTAAATCTTCAACTGCAAACGCAATATCTACTACACCAGGGGGGTGTTGACGCAAAAACTCAGCTACTGGACTGGTGGGTAATACAGGTGAAGACAGCAAAAACTTGACCACACCACTTTTCACCGCCTCTGTGCAAGTGTGGAATGAATGGATACCACTAGCTATTGATGTGAAACCCAGATAGTTTACAAACCAATCTCGCCAGACTTTGGCATCTTCTACATAGAAGTGAACATGATCAATTTTCATATATTCTCAAAATCTAGCACCACAGCTGATCTAATTGTAAATTTTGTCGTTATTGCTAGATTTTTAAGTCTTGCCTGGGCAAGAATTATACAGACGCAGTAAATTAGATTACATTGACTTACACAATCAGGCTATGAATTGAAACATCCCAGAGACTGATTTTTAGACGCAGTGACTTCGTATTCTTTACCGTTGGCTTTCAAGGTAAATAGGGGTGATGACTGCAAAAACTTAATAAAACTAGAACCAAGTTTTAATTTCTTGATAATTGAATTAGGAGATTGACCACATCTTCTTTGTAGTTCTGTCCCTAGTTTGGATACAGATAATTTAGTTTTAGGAGACTTAATATAGATATTCTGAATAATTTCTAAAAGCAATTTCTCTAAGTCTATTTGGGAATTAAGCTCTTGGCAAGTAGGGGATGTTGTGGGAGAATGAGGCGTTTGGGTAAGTGGCTCTGTTTTTTCTAATTTTACTGAATTATCATTATGTAATTCTAGATGACATCGTTCTTGAAATAAGTTAGCGATCGCCACGAGATTATTTAATTTAGTTTCAATAGATTCTTGCTCAGACTTAATTAAATTTTCTATTTTCTGTACTACATCCTCCAAAGAAGGAATCTCCATTGTCAAGGGGAGCGAATAGAAAATCGATTGCCTATTATTGCAGTTTTCTATATGTAATATTTGGGCTTGTCTCCGTACCCAATACACTGTTAAACCCTGGTTTAGCAATTCATTACAAAGATGCTTGAGAATGGTATCTCCAGAGCAAACCAATATTTCTTTAACATTGGGATAATAACGTAAAATATTAGCACCAACTGTCATCATTTTCGCATCAGCACTGTCTTTACCATCAGGCACATGAACGAGTTGATAACCTCGCTCATATAAATCTATATCTTGTTTGCCAATGCTGGGATTTTTCCAGTTTGCAAAACCTATTTTAACTTTGAGTGGATATTTACATATACTAGCTAAAAATGTTTCAATATCAATATTTATTTTTAAGTTTTCTACATCTAATAGTATTAAAGAAATTCCTGTTTCTGCAACATCAGTTCTATCTTCTATTGGTTGTTGAATTTTCTTGATAACCTGGGAGACTAGCGGAGATTCTAACCACCCATTTGATAGGATATTTTGTAATAGTTCTTCTAATAGGCTTAAGCTAAAAGACGCTGTAGATTTTGCAGTCGTGTTTTCCGTTATGGACTGATTTTCTAAAACGACTGAGATTTCACTATGTCCGGTGATATCCGTCATCAACTCATTTGCTTCGGGATGGGGTGACACAGACTCTAGGAATTGTTTACCGCAATTCTTGCACAGGTAATTCTGCTTACCCTTCCGATGACCGTTTTTACGATATGAAGTTGATGCACAATGGGGACATTTCATTTTCTTCTTCAGCCTGTCTTGTGCTGATGATTACCTCTAAGTATGTGATTTGAAAAGTTTGCTTCACATTTTTTAATATAATTATTTAACTAAAACATTTAAATCAATGACTACAACGATTCCCCCAAAGATGAGAAAGCTACCTACCCAAGCCATAGGGGCTAAGGTTTTCCACTCTATCAGCATCATTAGCCTGTTTCTCATGGTGACTAGTGGACTGCAAATTTATAATGCTAACCCTGTGTTTGGTGGACGTGCCGGTTTACACATACCTCCTATATTTACGTTAGGGGGTTGGCTAGCAGGTGGTAGACACTGGCATTTTGCGGCTATGTGGCTATTTTCCTTAAATCTTCTGTGGTACGGAATTTATGTTTTAATTACTCGACGCTGGCGACATCGATTTGTTGGTGTTAATGACATCAAGGCATTACAAAAAACTCGGAATTCTCAGCGTCTATTTTATGCTTTGCATCGCATTGTTTATACATCTATTATTCCAATTTTATTACTGGCATTATTGACTGGCATAGGTATGTATAAACCTGCTCAATTTCCTGTTATTGTTGATATGTTTGGGAGTTGGGAAGCTTTACGAATTGTTCATTTTTCCTCAGTCCCAATGGTCGTAATATTTGCTATTGTTCACTCATTTTTAGGGCGTAAAGCTGGAGGGGAAGAACTCACAGCCTCAATGTTTTGGTAGAACAAATATTAACTAGTCATTTTGCATTATTAAATATGGATTTAATCCGCCTACGCCGTCCCCAATTAAGCCGCCGTCAATTTTTAAAGATTTCCGGTATTTCTAGTATGAGTTTTTTGCTAGGTGGCTGTGGTACACCAATATTTGAAGATTTAGTGGGTACACTTTCTGAACCACTGAATCAAAAGATAGAAAAGCTGATATTTAGCCCCCAGCAGCCAGTCCCAGAATTTTCATTTAGTGAAATTCAACCAAAACAATTAATAGTGAATACCTTCCGTGGTACACCAATTATTGATGTTGAAAAATATCGTTTAATTATTGATGGTGAAGTTGATCAGCCTTTAAATTTAAGTATGGCAGAAATTCAAGGTCTGCCCTTAACTTCCATGATTATACGCCATGTTTGTGTGGAAGGTTGGGCTGCGATCGTGCAATGGGGTGGGATACGTTTAAGAGAAATTATTGCTCTTGCCCAGCCTAAAAGTAATGTCAGATATGCTTATTTTAAATCTGCTGATGGCTACTATGAAAGTTGGGATATTGCTTCAGCTTTACATCCCCAAACACTTTTAGCTTATCAAAAAAATGGTGAACCTTTACCAGTTGATAATGGTGCGCCTTTACGCCTCGCTTCGCCAATTAAACTTGGTTATAAACAGAGTAAGTGGGTAACTCAAATTACTCTCACAAGTCATTTAACACCTTTTCAGGGCTACTGGGAAGATCAGGGTTATGAATGGTTTGCAGGAGTGTAGTACCGCCTGACTTTTTCACATTATGTGGAAAAGCTAATGCGAAACCTAACCCCCTAACCCCCTTCCCTAGTAAGGAAGGGGGAAAAGTTAAAGCCTAATAATTAATCATTCATAACTATTGACTAAAACAATGATTTTTTCTGATAAATTACAAACAATTATTTCGCAAAATCAAAGTTTATTATTTGTTGGTCTTGATCCAAATATAGAGATGATGCCTGATATTTATAAATCTCAGGATATCATCGCTGGTTTGTGGGAATGGATGCAATTTATTATCACTGAAACTGCTGATTTTGTTTGTGCTTATAAGCCAACATTGGGTTTTTATGAAGCCTTGGGTATTCCGGGTTTAGAACTACTGCATAAAACTTTAGCAGCTATCCCAAATCATATTCCGATTATTTTAGATGCGAAACATAGTGATTTAAATACTAGCACTATCTTTGCTAAGACAGTATTTACAGAATGGCAGGTAGATGCAATTACACTTACTCCCTATACAGGACAAGATCATGTAGCTCCATTTTTGGTTTATCCTGATAAAGCTGTATTTATTTTATGCTGTACTTCTAACCCAGGTGCAGAAGCTTTACAGCAATATCCTACAAAAGAATCACCACTTTATTTACAGGTAGTAAAAGAATCAAAAAATTGGGGAACTCCAGAACAATTGGGGTTAGAAGTAGGCACTACTAATTCTGAAGTATTATCTCAAATTAGAGCCGTTGCACCTGAACGGATAATCATGGCGCGTAGCGTTTGGGGTGAGGGAGGTAATTTAAATAAAATTTTAGAAGTGGGTTTAGATACTAACGGGAATGGTTTATTAATTCCTGTGCCTCAAGATATGTTGGCGAAACCAAATCTATCTGAAGAAGTTAAGTCTTTACGTGCAGAAATTAATCAGATAAAAACTCAGGTGATTCAAAATGCTTCTACCTGTTCTGTGTGGCTTCCAGATGTTGTTTCTCCCAAGCAACATCCTTTGCATGATTTGATTTTACAGCTTTATGATATTGGTTGCATTATGTTTGGTGAATTTGTCCAAGCATCAGGGGCAATATTTCCTTACTACATTGATTTACGCAAAATCATTTCTAATCCCCAAGTTTTTAATCAAGTCCTTAATGGCTATGAGGAAATTTTAAAAAATTTAACTTTTGATAGATTAGCCGGTATTCCCTATGGTTCTTTACCAACTGCTACTGGCTTATCTTTACGTCTAGATTGTCCCATGATTTTCCCTCGAAAAGAGGTGAAGGTACATGGAACTCGCAGATTAATTGAAGGTAATTTTTATCCTGGGGAAACGGTAGCGGTTGTTGATGATATTCTCATCAGTGGTAAAAGTGTGATGGAAGGGGCAGAGAAGTTAAAGTCGTCGGGGCTAAAGGTGCAGGATATTGTGGTTTTTATTGACCATGAACAAGGTGTTCAAGATAGATTAATAGAAAATGGTTATCGTGGTCATGCGGTTTTAACTATTTCGGAAATCACAAGTGTGCTTCATCAATCTGGGATGATAAATGATGAGCAGTTTTTGGCTTTGCGTGAGGGTTAATTTTAAATGCAGAGGTACGCAGGGTTTTAAGATTGTTTTTTGAAAAAATTAGGATGCTCCTGGAGGTAGGGTAAAAGGGTGAATATTTCGCTTAATCAGTTGATTAAATGGTTAATAGTAACTTTGTTGTTTCCTCTGGTATTTATCAATGTTTGGCTGGTTAGTCTGGTTTTTAGATATTTCCAGCCTTTGGTGACAATGTTTGTATTGGCAGCTTTGTTGGGGTTTATTTTAAACTATCCTGTTTCACTCCTCCAACAACGGGGAATTAAGCGTAACTATGCGGTAGCTTTAGTCTTTTTTGTAAATTTACTACTGTTAGTAGCTGTGGGGATTATATTACTACCAATAGCAATAGAACAATTTAATGACATAGGAAAATTACTCCCACAGTGGATAGATGCTAGTCAGGAGAAGCTTCAGAGGTTGAATGATTTATTTATTAGTGAGAAATTACATATTGACTTGGGTGAAATACTAACAAAAGTCACTGATAAAATACCCGATGAATTGGAAAATCTTTCCGATAAATTCGTCAGCATTGTCATAGATACAATTGATAGTCTTTCTGAAGCATTAGTGACAATAGTTTTAGCTTTTTACTTTTTATTAGATGGAACAAGAATTTGGGACAATATATTTAATAAATCACCTTGGTCTTTTGTTAAAAAACTAAGAGAGCCTATTCAGACTAACTTACAAAATTACTTGATTGGACAAGGCACTTTAGCTTTGTTGATAGGAACTTCACAAACATTGATGTTTTTAGTTTTTCAAGTGCAGTTTGGGTTACTTTTTGGTTTGGGAATTGGGATTTTCAGTTTAATTCCCTTTGGTGATGTTGTGAGTTTAATTGTGATTACTTTAATCATCGCATCCCATGATTTTTGGTTAGCGGTGAAGGTTTTAGCGGTAGCTGTGATTATAGACCAAATCATCGACCAAGCGATCGCACCTCGCCTGTTAGGTAGTTTGACTGGTGTTAGACCTGTATGGGTTTTGGTTTCTCTATTGGTAGGAACTTATGTCGGTGGGTTGTTAGGCTTGCTGGTGGCTGTACCTGTGGCGGGTTTAATCAAAGATATTATTGATGGCTGGGACTCGTTATCTGGTCAGCCTGATGAGGTGACAGGTGACAGGTGACAGCGTTTATTTACTTAGGAAATTTCACTTAGTTGCAAAATAAGCATTAAAATTATGCAATTTTTGCATTTACCCGGATGCGCTTTCTGCAATCTGATGGCATTCTCTATGGTTAGGAATAGAGTTGATGGCATACATCATCAGTACCCCGGCGTTGGCTGGGGTCTTTTTATTGGGAAGGAGATTTTATTTTTAATTTTTAATTGATTTGTCCCCATTCCCGCATGAAACGTCTGTCAATCTTATCTTTCCACTGCCAGAGGAGTGGGTGGGGTGGTAAAGTTAGACAGCCTTTGGTTGCGATCGCGCGTCCATCTCCTGTACTAATTAAACTGAGATATTGTTGCTGTGGTTTGTAGGGTTGGAGTGGTTGACCTGTTAACATCCGCCGCAGGTTCTCAAATAATGGCTTTCCTTGTCGCACAGCAAATACTCCCGCTTTGGGTCGGGGATGATTCTTCATTGTCGCAATGTCACCTGCTGCAAATACCTCTGGATGGGTAAGAGATTGCAATGTATCTTTAACTAGAATAAAGCCTTGGTCATCGGTGGCTAGTCCTGTGGTTTTTATCCATTGGGGGGCTGAGGCTTGCGTTACCCAAAAAACTTTTTGACATTCTAGCTGGAATCCCGATTCACATTTAACTGTAAATGATGTTTCTCTGTGAGGAGATGGTGCGATTTGAGATACTGTTTCACCCAGATGTAATTTAACACCACGGCTGATTAAAACTTGCTGCACCTGATATTGTACAGATGGATGATGATGCGGCATGAGTTCAGGTTGACGTTGAAATATATGAATTGCTAAATTTTGCAGTGGTTGTTGAGCTTGTTGTAAAATTCGATGCAAATGAGCTTGCATAGATAACGCTAATTCCACACCCCCAGCACCACCCCCGACAATAACTAAAGTGATTGCTTGTTGGGGATTTTGGACGACAGTTTCTAATAGCTGATACCAATTTTCTAATAGTTTCTCTACTGGTTTAGCGGCAATTGCATATTCTGCTGCACCTGATACAGATATTGTAGCGGGAGTGCTGCCAATATCAATAGACAGTAAATCAAAATCTACCGCCGGACGGTTAGCACAAATTATTTTGTGGTTGATTAAATCCAGGTCAACTGCTTGATCAAGATATAATTGTGCTTGGGCAAAATCAGCTAATCTTGGCAAGTTAATGTGACATTGGGCGCGGCTATAAAAGCCAGCAATATGTCCCGGTAGCATTCCAGAGTAGGGTGTATCTGAAGTTGGAGTAATTAAAGTTAAACGTACTCCAGGCAAAGGTTTCATGCCAAACATTTTCAGGACAATGGCATGACTATGACCACCACCAACTAATACTAAATCTTTTGCGATCGCCTGTAAATTATGCTGCATATTTATTTATAAGTATATGATTATTTTTTTTGGAAAGTTTAGTTTAATGACTATATTGTTTTAGGTATTATATATAACTTACATTCTTTTGTCATAACGATATTAATTAATACTTTTACACCTTGAAAACTATCCGATGTTTAAGCTCATTTTCTAGCCATTTGCCTGAAAAATATACCCTTAACAAAGGTTTTTATCAACAGCATTATGGCAAGTTACAAGTATCGATTATAACGAGATCATGTGATTGTTGTAAGTTTTTATTTACATATATTGAACTAGTTAGTGCTATTTGCATTCAGAAGATAACAGATAATAGTCATATTTACTAATATTCAAATTTCCATAAAATATGGAAAATAACATCACTCTAAAATCCTATAAATGTGTTGCTTATGTTTAACGTAATTAATGACTTTTATCATGCAACGGCAAAGCAAATAATTAATAGGCAATTTTCTCTAGCCAACATCCTCCATAATATATATTCTCATGCAGACAAACTTGAAAATATCTCTCCTCATATAATCAAGCAAAAATGCAACCTATTGATTGAGTATTGGCAACAACAAAAGACTGAGGAATTGCTAGCAACCGTTTCTGAGTTAGAGCCTTTAGCTCAAAATTATCTCCAGTATTATGAAACAATTATTGAATTTCTGAGTGATTTTGTGCGAAATTATGCTCCTTATATCTCTCAAGCAGGAGTTAATAGCAGCCCAAAACTGACAATGGGTGCAGAAATTCAAGCAGTCTTAACTGTAATTGCCAAAATACACAGGAAAACAGACTCGGAAAATACACAACTAGATTTAAGTCATACTGACTTGCGAGGAGCAAATCTTAAACAGGCTAACTTAGAGTGGGCAAACTTATATTATGTGAATCTAGCTGGGGCTAACTTGAGTCAA
The DNA here is from genome assembly GCF_022063185.1 of Nostoc sp. UHCC 0870. NCBI lineage: Bacteria > Bacillati > Cyanobacteriota > Cyanophyceae > Nostocales > Nostocaceae > Nostoc > Nostoc sp. UHCC 0870. The sequence goes on from NZ_CP091913.1 coordinate 663,870, forward strand.
GCAAATCTGTCTGGGGCAATTCTCAGTGCGGCTAATCTTTGTGGCGCAAACCTTTCTGGTGCTAATCTGTCTGGGGCAATTCTCAGTGCGGCTAACTTAAGCCAAGCTAATCTCACAGGTGCTAATTTATATCAGGCAAATCTTTATTTAGCGAACTTGCACCAAGCCAGTCTTGATGATGCCATATTGAATGGGGCTAATCTCCGACAAGCCAAATTTCTGGAAAAATAAAATTTCTTTATTTAGTTAAGTAAACGCAATTTATTTGGCAAATAATATAAAATATTCATAACTGGCGATTTTTCCGTAATCACCGCATCAGTAAATTCTTGTGTTAAAATGGTAAAACTACCTAAATAGTATATTAGTTTCTAAAAACTATAAAGTAATAATTCTGTGTTGTGAGGAATATTACTAATATGTCTGCTAATCAGACAGACAAACTGTGGCGTTGGTTGATTGCCATAACAGTTACATTTGCCTGCTGTGTAACTCTCATTGTATTAGTGTTTTCAACTCCTGAAGGATTGTCAATTGAGCAACAATTGCAATACAGAAATCAGGGATTAACTACTACTGCGATCGCCTTTTTGGGATTAGGGGTGGTAATTAACGCTTATTATACAGCTAAACGTGTAGATGCCATCCATAAAAGTGCGATCGCTAGTGAAAAAAATCTAGAAATTAATCTGCAAAATGCCAAACTATCCCAAGATAGATTAATTTCAGAACGCTTGATGGCAGCCATTGCCCAGTTAGGGCATGATAAAATTGAAACTCGCACCAGTTCCATTTACGTTTTAGAGAGAATTGCCCAGGATTTTCCCCAAGAACATTGGACAATCATGGAAATTCTCACAGCTTTTGTGCGGGAGAATGCTTATCTTCGGGACGCAGATAATAGAGAGGAAGATTCACCCCCATACCTGAGCCAATACAAAAACAATGAGCGTCGGATACAACCAGAAGAATCCCCAAAAATTCGCCGAGATATTCAAGCAGCCTTGACTGTGATTGGTAGGCGTAATTCCCAGCAAGACGATGAAAGTAAAAAACTAGACTTACGGTATACTGATCTTAGACGAGCCGATTTGTTGGGGACTGATTTACAACGGGCAGATTTGCGGGGGTCGGACTTACGAGGGGCTGATTTACGTAGTTGTCACCTCAGTGAAGCCAACCTAGAGAACATTAAATTGGCTGGTTGTGTTCTTTATGAAGCCAACTTGTCAAAAGCCAATCTCCAAGGCGCAAATCTCCAAGGCGCAAACCTGAATCGGGCTGATTTATATGGTGCAAATCTGCGGGGGGCTAACCTTGTGGGGGCGAGTTTGCGTGCGGCTAACTTACAGGGGGCTAATCTTTATAAAGCCAACTTACAACAAGCAACTTTGAAAGTGGCTAACCTCACTGGGGCGAAACTATTTCTGGCTAACCTGCAAGGGGCTAAGTTGGGTAAAGCCAACTTGTATCTTTGTGGATTAATTGGGGCGAACCTGAATGGGGCGAACCTGAATGGTGCTAACCTGTGTGGGGCTAACTTGAATGCGGCAAAATTAGAAAACACAGAAATTTTATTTGCTGACTTCACAGAAGCTAGTTTGACGGAAACAGATTTACGTAAAGCCAACCTGATGGGCGCAAATCTGCAAAGAGCAAATCTTTATCAAACTAACTTAACTTATGCCAACTTAGTGGGAGCGAACTTAGCTGATGCTGATTTCTATGATGTGAAGCTAGAAGGAGCAATTTTGACAGGAGCTAAAAATCTAGCATCTCAACAGATTTGTATGGCAATTGGCGATCGCACAACAAAGTTACCAGATAACATGGAAGTACCAATACACTGGCGACAGTCTAAGTCTAGTTAAAACGAAGCACTGTGTTCTTCATCCCAACACTTGTTATTACGCCAATTTCTCCCAGTGTCTTCACAGTCAATTTTACTTTTAATCCAAGGGATTGAAGTAGGGTAAGTAGATTTGTTGACAGGGCTAACAGGAAATAACAAAGATTTACCAACAAGAATGCTAGCCGTCAAAATAGCTGCCGAAAAAGTTGTATAAATGAAAATTGTAGTCAAAGTTTCCCCGTAAATTTCACGAGAAATATAAGGTTCAAAGTCGTAATTAGTACCGCTCCGCGAACACCTTTTGTGGGTGATACTTTCTTTACTCTCTTCGTTCTTTGGTTCTTCTGGTAGCGTCTCTGTCTCAGAGGAAAGCTCTAGCTCATCTGGTTGATTGTTCTCTTCTATGCCTTTGCTCTCCTGCTCCTCTGCTTGTTCAGTGTTATCCGGTTGCCAGCTATCTTTCATATTGTTTCTCACATTTTCAATAGGGATAGGTAACAGTATAAAATGCGAATAAATCGAGTAATAGGTGCTGTTTTAAAGTATTTTTATGAAAAGTATTGAGATTTTTTGTAAATTTATAACTATATATATATAATTAATAAACAAACAGGAATTATTAGTTACATTTTATAGACAAACTCACCTCAAAATCCTTAACCCAATAACTTTGTTTCAAACAATAATATTAAGAATTGTTGCTAATTTTGGCATTATTAAGTACAATTAACTATTTTGAGAGAAAACCATTATTTAACTATAAATAAGTTTAGTATTACTACTAAATAAAATTCTTATTTTTTTTGTGAAGAAAAGATAAAACCTCAATAATTTTAACACTAGGGACTTTACGTAGATTAAATGAAATAAATATCACCAATCTAGTAGGCGATCGCCTTTGTAATTTCTAGTAGACTATTAGTAGCACAGTCAGTTAGATTAGTGCTGATTTAACCCTTCTTCTAAATAATTGTGCTGCTATCTTGAGAGTTGAATGTTAAATCACAAACTTTTCTAACTCACGCTGAAACCACTCGCCCCCAACCCGTTCTGCTACCAAAGGTCTGATAATAAATTTAGGTAGATTCCCCTCTTGGACATCAACCCGCACGCAGGAGTATGATAGCCGCTTTTCTAACCCCTGGCCATGACGACCAACATAAAGTAATGAGTCGGCAACTTTCCGTAGGGTACTACCAGAAGTATCATGAAAAATTTCCATCAACTCATTCCCCTCTCGACGCTGACGACGGGGACGATGACCGCTACCACCAGAAATAAGACAGTTGAGGTGAGAATCAGCGTGTCCAGTGTCTACGGTGCGGAGATATTCTAAACAATGGGCGTGTCCGTTGAAAATTAAATCTACTAGGGGACGGTCTTGGACTAAAGTACCGAGAGTTTTTGCCACTTGATTAAACACCTCGCGTAGACGGTGACGCACCGCCAAGGTTTGGGCTTGATGCCATTTGCTGGCTTCGGTGACATAGGGGGGATGGTGGAAAAAGATAATTCTTCCCCGCACTTCGGAATTGTGCCAAGACTCGATTAGTCGGCTGCGTAACCAGTCTAATTGTTCCCAGTCGGTGGGAGGGTTATCGTGAGAGGCGAGTTGTTTTTCAATGTCGATTTTGATTTCGTTGATTTGGTCTAACTTCGCGCTGAAGTCATCCAGTTGTTCTGCGTCGGCGGGGTTATCTGGGTTGAGTTTGTCGCATTGTACTAAGATTAATTCTTCTTCTCTATCTATTTCTTGGCGACGCTGTTGTAATTCCCGGCGGTATACATCTCCGGCTTTGGTGCTAGGGAGGGGAGAGGGTGTATTAAAGGTATTGGAATCAAGGGCGAAAAAATCTATCCCACCGTAACGGAAACTGTAATAACGGTTGGGGACACGGGTAAACTCTCCCGGTACATAACGCAGACAGCGACCTGTGTCAGTTTTTGCGGTGTAGTGATTGTCTAAATGACGGTGTAATTCTTCTGGGGATGCGGTGGCGAGATAATCAAGGAAGGCTTTAGCATAGGCATCACCTTGATTAGAACCATGCCAACCAATCTCAAAATCTTTGTAACGCAGCATTCGCCGTAGTCGTAAGGTGCTACCTGTGATTAAGCGGTACAAAAAAGGGACATCGTAGTAATCATGATTGCCTAGCACTGGTAAAAAGGGTAGATTAAATATCATGCGATCGCAAGCAATATTTTGGGGTTGCTCACCACCCACCAAAAATTCCCGGTATGGTTCGATAAAATTCGCTGGGTAATATTCATGAGAACCGACCACATAAATCACATCGCCGGTATGTAAGACAAAACTGCATTCATCTTTGTGTTGAAGCATGAGTTCGGCGACTAATCTTTGGGGATGATTTCCGTAATGGGGTTTTGTACCGCTATCACCCATGACTAAAAAAGAAAATTCCGGGTTGTCGTCCCGGTTATCGTCTATCACCATGCTGGTTTGGTCAATTCCCCGTTGCTTAATGCTGGGATGTTCCCATCGCACTCGTTCTTTCATTTTTTGAATTTTGACGGGAATTGACGGTTCGGAAATCAATTTCATTGGTGATTATCTCCCAAGGTAGGGGTGTAGAGGTTTAAGGGTGTCGCGGTGTAGGGTGAGAACTTTTGACTGTTAACTGTTCCCTTTCTGGATTAATTCTGTTAAATAAATATAATTACTGTAGCGATCGCAAACGCTCCAGCGTTGATCAATGTTCATATTGTTTTTGTTAGGCTTTGAGGTTTAATGTTTAGGCTTTGAGGTTTAATGTTTAGGCTTTGAGGTTCAACATTCAGGCTTTGAGGTTCAACATTCAGGCTTTGAGGTTCAACATTTAGGCTTTGAGGTTCAACATTTAGGCTTTGAAGTTCAACATTTAGGCTTTGAGGTTCAACGTTCAGGCTTTGAGGTTCAAAAATCACAAATTTTTTCAACTACTTGACTTAAATATCGTTTATTCACCCCTTAACTTGCCCAATTTCTTCACTCTACTGATAACCAGCTGCCTGTAATAAAAATAATTTGGCATATAGTCCTTCACGGGCTAATAATTCTTCATGAGTTCCTTGTTCTCTTACTTCCCCATTTTCAATTACTAGGATTTTGTCTGCCATCCTGACTGTTGAAAAGCGGTGAGATATCAAAAATACCATTTGATTTTGGGTAAGGGTGCGAAAATGATTGAATATCTCATACTCGGCTTGGGCATCTATGGCTGAGGTGGGTTCGTCTAGAACTAAAATGTCTGCTTGAGTCCGCATGAATGCACGGGCTAGGGCGATTTTCTGCCATTGTCCGCCTGATAATTCTTGTCCGCTTTTGAACCATTTTCCTAGTTGGGTTTGGAATTGTTGGGGTAAGCGTTCGATAAAACTATGGGCGTTGCCTTTTTGGGCGGCTATTTGCCAACGGGTTGTATCATCAAGGCTGTCTACATCCCCGACACCAATATTTTCGCCGACGGTGAACTGATAACGGACAAAGTTCTGGAATATTACGCCGATGCGTTGACGCAGTGCGTCTACATTCCATGATTGCAAATCTACGCCATCTAATAAAATTCTGCCGGAGTCTGGGGTATAGAGTCGGGTGAGGAGTTTAATTAGGGTGGTCTTTCCAGAACCGTTTTCACCGACAATTGCTAATTTTTCGCCTGGTTTTAAATGTAGGGAAATGTTTCTTAAGGCGGGTTGAGAACTTCCTGGATAGGTGAAAGTGACGTTTTCAAAGCGGATACCGTCTTGGGTATCAATACCTTTAGTGATTTTACCCCAGGGTTGAGTGACTTTTTCTTCTAAGAAATCGTAAAGGTTGGAGAGATAGAGGTTATCTTCATACATACCACCAATGGAAGTCAGAGCATTAGCAAAGGTAGATTGTCCTTGGCGAAAGACTGTGAGATACATAGTCATATCACCTAAAGAAATTCTTCCGACTACTGCTTCTATGACAATCCAAGCGTAGGCGATGTAAAAGGCTACGGTACTAACTAAACCTAGAAGGTATCCCCACATTCCCCGACGGATGGTTAAATTGCGGTCTTCGTTGTAGAGTTGCCGAAATACGTTGCGGTAACGCCCTAAAAGCATATCTCCTAGTTGGTAGAGTTTGACTTCGGTGGCAAAGTCTTCTCTAGCTAAAAGATTTTCTATATAATGCTGTTGGCGAGTTTCTGGCGCACGCCAACTAAATAGACGGAAAGCTTCCCCAGCAAAGCGAGTTTCGGCTATGAAAGCTGGCATTGCTGCGACAATTAAGACAATTACTGCCCAAATCGAGAATTTGACTAACAAAAAGCCGAAGGTGATGAGAGAAAGGGCATTTTGGACTAAGCCAAAGGTACGGTTAACTAAAGAGAGGGGACGTACTGATGCTTCTCGTCGGGCGTTGGTTAATTTGTCGTAAAATTCTGAGTTTTCAAAGTGAGTCAAATCTAAAGTCAGGGCTTTTTTGAGGATTAACACATTGACTCGCTGACCGAGTAACACCCGCAATAGTGACTGACAGATGATTAGTCCCCGTTGAGAACCTGCCAACAAAGCTACTGCGATCGCCTCTAAGCCGACATACAATAAAGGTGCATAAATATTCCCTTCTGCATTCCCTTGAGATGCCAAAACTACGCCATCTACAATTAGTTTACCGAGATAGGCGATCGCAGCAGGAAACAGACCAGCACATAAAGTTAAACTAGCTAGAATAATTGTCAAAGTCTGGCTAGTAGTCCACACCAAATTTATCGCCCGTCCGCTATAACGGAAAACAGCCAGTGATTGACGCAGGGGGTGACGTTGCTTTTTACTCTTCATTATTCTTTTTATAGCGCGAGAGTAAGCAATCCTGCTGGGAATTAAGCCAATTCGTAATTCGTAATTCGTAATTCGTAATTACGAGTCTTGATGCGTAAAGCCCCCGGATTTATCCAGGGGGTAATTAATTTTGAATACTTCGACAAGCTCAGTACAAGTTTTGAATTTTGAATTTGGAGCGCAGCGACGCGTCCGTTGTCGATTTTGTGTCATCATCACAGAAAATGAGATGTAGGGAATTGTAAATAAACTGATGACAGCCATTGCTTCTACTCTTGCATCTATCGTTGGCGTAGAAAATACCGTTGACCCACAAGACAATCTTAATATCCCACATATCGCTGGCGGCAAATCCCCCAGTTGTATTGTCTATCCCCAAACCCCAGCACAGTTAGCTTCAGTTATCGCCACAGCTGACCGTAATAACTGGCGTATCCTACCTTGTGGTAGTGGGAGTAAACTCAATTGGGGTGGTTTAGCTGAAAATATTGATGTTGTCGTTAGTACGGAACGTCTTAACCAACTGATTGAACACGCCGTGGGTGATTTGACTGTCACCGTGGAAGCTGGGATGAAGTTTTCCCACCTCCAAAAGATTTTGGCAGATACGCGGCAATTTCTCGCCCTTGACCCTTCAAATCCAGAGTTAGCAACCATTGGCGGGATTGTGGCTACTGCTGATACAAATTCTCTGCGCCAACGTTATGGTAGTGTCCGCGACCAGCTTTTAGGTATGACATTTATCCGCGCTGATGGAGAAATCGCTAAAGCTGGCGGACGGGTAGTTAAGAATGTGGCTGGCTATGATTTGATGAAGTTGTTTACTGGATCATACGGTACATTGGGAATTATTAGCCAAGTAACTTTTCGCGTGTATCCCCTACAAGAAGCATCGGGAACGGTGGTGTTGACTGGTGATGCTGGGGCTATTTCTCAAGCTGCTAATACTTTACGCGGTTCGGCTTTGACACCAACTCAAGCAGATTTGTTATCTATGCAATTAGTTTCTAGCTTGGGTTTGGGCGCAGGAATGGGATTAATTGCCCGTTTTCAAAGTTTAGATGAGAGTGTGAAGGAACAGTCCCATCGCGTTTTAGAACTAGGGCAAACGTTAGGATTAGAAGGGGCAGTTTTTTCTGGTGCAGATGAAGACAGTCTATGGGAGAGATTGTCAAAACAAATACATCATCCTGCCACAGATGCGGCAATTACCTGCAAAATAGGAATATTACCGACTGCGGCTGTGGAGATGTTGACTGGAGTGGAAATTGGACTGGTTCATCTCAGTAGTGGTTTGGGTGTAGTGCAAGTTAAGGATCAAAATCAGGTTTTAAAAGTGCGATCGCTTTGTCAATCTTACAATGGCTTTTTAACAGTGATTCAAGCACCTGTGGCGGTGAAATCACAAATAGATGTGTGGGGATACACGGGTAATGCTTTGCCGTTGATGCGCGGCATTAAGGAACAGTTTGATAGGAAAAATATTTTAAGTCCTGGTCGGTTTGTTGGTGGGATTTAAGAAATTAACCACGGAGTCACAGAGACACAGAGAGGGGAAGGATAAATATGCAAGTTTCAGAGAATTCTACTAATAATATTGCTAGTTTGAAGAATTTAAACGGGTTTGATGAGAATCATCCACCTGACCCGAAGTTAATAGATAGTTGTGTGCATTGTGGATTTTGTCTGGCGACTTGTCCTAGTTATCGGGTGATTGGGAAGGAGATGGATTCCCCTAGGGGACGTATCTATTTAATGGATGCAATTAATGAGGGGGAAATTGCTTTAAATACGGCTACTGTTGAACATTTTGATTCTTGTTTAGGGTGTCTGGCTTGTGTGTCTACTTGTCCTTCTGGTGTGCAGTATGACAAGTTAATTTCTGCTACTCGTCACCAAGTGGAACGCAATTATTCCCGCAGTTTCTCTGATAAGTTAGTTCGTCAACTGATATTTTCTTTATTTCCTAACCCGGATATTCTACGCATTTTTCTAATTCCCCTGTTTATTTATCAAAAGTTGGGTTTTCCTAAGCTTGTGCGTGCTACGGGGTTACTTAAAAAGATATCCCCCCGGTTGGCAGCAATGGAGGCAATTTTACCAGAAATTACGGTCAAATCTTTTCAAGATAATTTACCTACTGTTATTCCTGCACAGGGAAAGAAACGCTATCGAGTCGGGGTGATTTTGGGATGTGTCCAACGCTTATTTTTCTCTCCTGTGAATGAAGCAACGGTGAGAGTTTTAACGGCGAATGGCTGTGAAGTTGTGATTCCTCAATCTCAAGGTTGTTGTGCTGCACTACCCGAACACCAAGGACAAACGGAACAGGCGCAAGCCTTAGCTAGACAAATGATTGATAGCTTTGCTGATACTGGTGTAGATTATGTCATCATCAATGCTGCTGGTTGTGGTCATACTTTAAAAGAATACGGTCATATCTTAGAAAATGACCCAGAATATCGGCAGAAAGCCCAAGATTTTGCCGCTAAAGTTAAAGATGCTCAAGAGTTTTTAGCAACTGTTGGCTTAACAACAAAACTTTCACCATTGACAGATAAACCGTTGAATTTGGTCTATCAGGATGCTTGTCATTTATTGCATGGACAGAAGATTAGTGTACAACCACGGCAGTTATTAAAACAAATTCCAGGGGTGAGTTTAAAAGAACCCTTAGATGCAGCTTTGTGCTGTGGAAGTGCTGGGGTTTATAATATGCTGCAACCCGAAATTGCGGAAGAATTGGGTAAGCAAAAGGTGCAGAATTTATTAAATACTGGTGCTGAGTTAATCGCTTCTGCTAATCCTGGTTGTTCATTACAAATTACCAAGCATTTACAGTCTCAAGAACAGGACATTTCTGTGATGCACCCAATGGAATTATTGGATTGTTCTATTCGAGGTGTAAAGTTGAAAATATAGCGATTTTCAACTATTAGGTAGAAATAATAACTCCGCTTTTGTAATGAAAGTGGAGTTATTATTTTTGTCTCAAATTTGAATTTAATAATAGCACAGAAGTTGAAAATGTTTTATATCATATTCCAAAAGTATAAGATATAATCTCAAATTTTTATCTTACATTTACTTCCTGAGACAGACGGTAAAAATATCGAGAATTTATATATTTAATGCGGCAAGTCTTAATGATTCTGCTTAACACCAAAGACATAAAAAATGAAGCCGTAAGCAAGCTATATTACCTGAGCAAAAAGAGGGTAACTTTAGAACCTTTATTAGACAGCGATTTTTGTCTCAGAAATTGATTTGGGCAAAATAGAAGGAGAAAAAAATGGTCATTACTCATAAAGATCAAAAAACCAGTTGGAATAAACGCATCAATTTAACAGCAATTGCATTAACAGCCTTAGTTGTAGCGGGTTGTCAAATTGATCAACCGCAAGTTACTGCTCCTGATACAACGACAGAAACACCAGGGGTTTCTACGCCTGTAGGAGCTCCAGATGTGACTCAAAGAACAGAAGACCTGATTGGTAAACTGGTGACTGTCAGAAGCCAAGATATTAATAGACTAAATGACAACGTATTTACAATTACTGACAGAGAAGCTTTCAGTGGAGAAAGAATTGTAGTTGTTAATGATACTGGCAAGCCTGTTGATTTACCTGCACCTCAAGATACAAGACTACAAGTTACAGGTACTGTTGCTAATTTTGATCCTAATGCTATTAAACAACAATATGGTGTAGATTTAGGTCAAGATGCTTTTCAAGAGTATGTCGGGAAACCAGCAATAATAGCTAAATCAATTGCTTTAGCACCAACACCAGGAGCAATCAATCAAAATCCTCAAACCTACTACAACAAAGTGATTTCCGTACCTGGGAATGTTTCGAGAATCTACGGACCTAATGCTTTTGTGGTGGAAGATAAAGAAGTTTTGGGAACTAATCCATTATTAGTTATAGTTACCAATCAATTGAAAGATAAAGCACCTATTAAAGAAGGTGAAAAGATTGTCACTACTGGTACACTACGTCCATTTGTTGTGAGTGAAATTGAGAAAGAATACAGTCCTGTTTGGGATACAAATTTGCGCGGACAACTAGAGAAAGAATATAGCCAAAGACCTGTGCTAATTGCTGAAGGTATATATCCCTCAGCCTTACCACAAAACGCTCGTTAGTTTTTATTTGGCTAGCTAAGTGATAGCCTTTCTCGGTTGAGTGAGGTAGAAGAACCCCACCCCCCCTCCCCGCCAGCGAGGAGGGGGCTATGATATATATTAGACCTCTTGCAAAAGTCATAATCGTAGCGTTTTTCTTTGCGTCTTTGCGCCTTTGCGCGAAACAAAAAAATATTTATGCAAGAGGTATATTATGTGAAGTGGTCGCCCTCCTCAACTAACTACCGGGGAATAAGTCGGGAGTATCTAGAATCTTGAGTTGGATTAATGCCAAAATCACTAGAGTATAAACAGTGGAAGAAGCCAAACCCATTAATAGCTCTTTTTTTAGGTTGCGTTCTTGGGGTTGATTTTGGAATACATCCACTACTCCCACCTGCATTAAGAGAATACCTACCACATTAGAAAGCCAATATCCTGCGATCGCACAGGGTATGAGCAAATCTTTATTTAGTAAACTACATATATACCCAAAGCCATAGGCTATTGGCAAATTGAAAAATAAGTCATTCCACCATGATAGAGGTGATAACATATACCCGAAAGCTAAGAAAAAGCCACCTCTGATTTTTTTTAAAACCCTGGCAAATTTAGTTTCTTCAGCCTTTTGACCTGCTAATTCCTCTGATAAATTTGTTGTATCTATATTTAATTTATTATCTAAGTTATCTGTGCTTGCCATTGCTGATATTTATATTCTGGTAGTTACTCAAAAGTACGAATAGCGATCGCAATCAATTATCCCATGCGATCGCCCTTCCAAAATATCCCTATTAAACTCTCCTCTGCGTCTGCGTAAGCTTCCTAAATCTTATTAACCACACCCAAAAGCTGAACTAAACCTCAACAGCAGACCTTTCCACCCTTTCTCTTTCTCCAGTTGCAATTAACCACTTACCACCAGAAGGTGCTAAAGTTACCCCTCGACGAATAGGTTTAACTGGATAATTCGCCACTAATTTTAAATCGATTTGAGATAATACTGTCGCCAACACTAACTTCATTTCAAACAGCGCAAAAGCCATACCCAAACAACGGCGATTACTCCCGCCAAAAGGTAGATATTCATACAGTGAATATTGCTTTTCTAAAAACCTTTCTGGCTGGAATTGTTCAGGTTGAGGATATAAATCTGGACGACGATGAATTAAATAAATACACCCAACTAACATTGTTCCCGGCTCAAATTGATGACCCATAATTTCTATAGGTGACTTGACAATGCGCGGGATAGTAATCATCCCAATGGGGTAAATGCGGAGTGTTTCTTGACATACAGCCGTCAAATAAGGAAGGCGAGTAATTTCATTCAAATCTGCATGATGAAAACTATCTAACTCAGCTAAAAGTTTTTCCCGCACTGGCGGTAGATGATGAATCCAGTATAATGCCCATGTTAAAGCTGAGGCTGTAGTTTCATGACCGGCGACGAGTAGAGTCATTAATTCATCACGTAACTCTGCATCAGTCATCGCTTCCCCATTTTCATCACGAGCTGACATCATTAAAGAGAGGATATCGCTACGGGATGAATCTGGATGATCTCTGCGTTCTTGAATCTCTGCGAAAAGTAGTCGGTCAATTTCTTTTCGTTGACGCAGGAAATTCCCCCAAGGACTCCAGCGACCTAAATCTATCTGCAATGCGGGAAAAAACGATAAAGAAGAACGCAAGGAAGAAGATGTTAACTCCAAGATAGAAAACAAGCCTTTTTGCAACTGTGTATAACGTTCGCCTTCATGTAGACCAAACACCGCTTGCAAAATTACCCGCAGCGTAATTTCCTGCATAGAATCACGTACAGAAAAAGGTGTATCAATTTGCCAATTACTGATTACATCTTTTGTGATGTTAGTAATAATATCACCGTAAGCTTTCATGCGATCGCCATGAAAAGGCGGCGTTAATAATTTTCTCTGGCGTTGATGCGTTTCACCCGATAGTAGTAATAAAGAATTATCGCCTAATAGTGGTTGTAAAAGTTGTGCTGTACCTCTAGAGTCTAACTTCTCTAAATGAGTGGTAAAAATCTCCTGAACTGCTTGGGGATGGCTGAGAAATACTATTGGCTGTTTTTTAGTTAGCCAGAGAGTAAAAAAATCACCATGAGCTTTGGTAGATGCTTCCATTAGCTGCAATGGTTTAGAAATCCACTGCAATAGCTGCATAAATTTTGGCATTTTGGGACTATCTGGAAGTTGCATGACCAATTTTCCTCTTTGCACTATTCATCCTAGGCTAGCAAAAGGAGGAAAAACTGGAAAATTTTCATAAAATCTATCTATAGATATTTTATACAAACAGGCGATCGCCACTAAACTGTCAGAGCCATGTTATTTTTTTATACATATTTATATGGTAGATATTTATATTCTTGACCTACTGATTATTGGTCTACTGTTACTAGTAGTAACACTAGGTTCAGGTTGGATTACACGCTTACCACTTTCTTTTGCACTTATATATCTATTGGTAGGTATGTTTTTAGGTTCTGAAGGCTTAGAAATGATCCAATTGAGAGAAAATAATGTATTTAATGCCAAAGTCCTGGAAAGATTAACAGAATTTGTCGTAATTATTTCTGTATTTAGCTGTGGCTTAAAAATCATTCATCCTATGCGCTTGCGAGTGTGGAATATTACAGCGCGGCTGATTGGGTTTTTAATGCCATTTTCTATCTTGGGACTGGCGATTGTTGGCAGATTATTTTTAGGAATGAATTGGGGAGAAGGGATTTTATTAGGAGCAATTCTTGCACCCACTGACCCGGTATTGGCTTCAGAAGTACAACTAACAGATACTAATGATAAAGATGAGCTACGCTTTGGTTTAACCTCTGAAGGAGGATTGAATGATGCTTTGGCTTTTCCCTTTGTTTATTTTGGAATTTATGCCATTCAAGATAATAATTGGCATAACTGGTTAAAAGACTGGTTAATAATTGATTTAATTTGGGCGATCGCAGCAGCTATTGTGATGGGTTTTTTAGTAGCTAAAGTCATAGTGTTAGTTGATGAAAAAATTCAAAAAAAGCGTGTTGTTGATGAATCAATGGAAGATTTTATTGCTATTAGTGCAATCTTAATAACCTATTCTTTAACAGAAACTATCAATGGCTATGGATTTTTAGCTGTCTTTGTGGCTGGCTTGATTATCCAAGACAGTTACAGAGATCCTCACAAGCCAATGGCACAATTAGAATTTATTGAACGACTCGAAAAATTATTGGAAGTAGGGACAATTTTATTATTGGGGTCAATATTATTATGGCAACCAATGCTTAATTATGCTTCTCAATCTGTAATAGTCATAGTCTTCTTATTCTTAGTTATTCGACCTGTAGGAGCTTGGCTTAGTACAATTGGTCAACGTCCTCTACATTCCCACCGCCGTAGTTTTCACCCTGCAACTCGGTTGCTATTTGGTTGGTTTGGTATTCGTGGTGTAGGCTCTTTATATTATCTAGCCTATGCGTTTAGTCATGGGCTAAAAGGAGAAGTTAGTGAACAAATTTCTTGGATAACTTACACCACTATTGTAGCTTCCGTAGTTGTACATGGCATTTCTGCTACGCCCTTAATGAATTGGTATGAACATCAAGTAGCCACAAAAATATCAGTTCCTCACATTACTGTGAATGAATTAGAAGATAATTCTGAAAATTAGATATTCCCCCTTCCCTTGTAGGGAAGGGGGTTAGGGGGTTAAGTTTACCGTTAGCTTTTCTACATAACCTGAAAAGTCAAATCAATGATTTATTTTTCAATTTTTATCGGCTTACGGATAGCACCTTGCCAATTAATTGTTTGCTTGACAGAACGTTCTCCCAAGGAACGAGTTGCGACAACTTCAATATCAACGTTGACACCAGGACGTAAATTTTCTCTGCCGATTTTCAATTTACCTAAAGCTAGGATAAAACGGTTGTAATCACGGGTGATAAGTTCGGCGGGAATGTCCCCTTCGTATTGAGTTTGATAATCTAAGAACCCAGAAATGTTATCCTTTACCCGAAATTTGACACGAAATTGAGTCTCAATCACATCAGACTTAGCGGCTAAATCAACTATTTTTAAATTTAGGTTTTCACCTGCATCAGCAAATTCTGATACTGCTAACCTGGCGACATCTTTTTTCAAAATGGCATGATTAATTGTAAACTTTGTTAAGTCAGCCTCGCTACTACTGCTACCCTCAACCCAAACATCTTCAGGAAAATTTACTTCTACTTGCTTACTATCATTTAAACTGACTTTCACCGCTTGATTACCAAAGCTAGTAATAGGTTGTCTTTCTCGCCAAACCAATTCAAAAGCGGTTTCTAAACGTTGCTCAAATTCTCGATACTCATCAGCAATTATAGAACCAGGAGCTAGTAGAGATGCTGCACCCTGGCGGAGATTCCACTTGTGTTTTGAGAGATTTAGCTGTTTACTTGCTAGTTCTGATATTGGTAGGGTAATACTGGGTGTTTCTTCTGGCAAGTTTTGCTGACTATTAACAATACTCAAAATTCCTAGATTTCCCCGTTTGCCATCGCTAGCATCATTACCATCTCGCCCGTCCCTGCCGTTATAACACCTATAGCGTTTCTTTGTACATTTATAATCAGGGCTACCAGGAGTTCCTGTACAGGTTTCTATCTCCCAACTGCGCCGCCGACACCGACAACCAGCTACGCCACGTCCACCCCGTCCCCCACGTCCACTGTCACCAGGGTTTGCACGCACGAAGATTTTTTGTAAATCTGCCAAATTTGTATAATAAACGGTGATATTACCGCCGTTTCCGCCGTTTCCTCCTCTTCCACCATTCCCACCATTCCCACCATGAGGTGCTGTAATATCTCGGTTGGAATTGCGTTCTGGTTGACGACAGCTAGACCGATAACCGTGTTCTCCATCTTCCCCATCTTCCCCAGGTGCGCCTGATAGGTCAAGATTGATGGGTGAACCATTAATTACAACAGTTTTACTTTCACCATCACGGCCATTTCTACCCTGTTGTCCATGAGTACCGTTGTTACCATTTCTGCCATAATCTTCGTATCGCTCATCAGCTACGGCGGGGCAGAAAACTGAGCCGGAAGCAGGTAACAAGCTGGTAAATAGGCAGAATGTTAATAGTAGCGGTAGCTTACGCCTCAAACCTTTGTACATTGGGGGAAATCTCAGGAATGTTACGTAGAAGAACCCCGACTTCTTGAAGAAGTCGGGGTTCTGGTTTTGTCGCTAAACTTTGATGAATTAACGAGCTGCGCCTTGAGCGGAAACTGCGTCAATGGGTTTCATCAAGTACAGTTTTAGTAACTGCCAACCACTAGAAACTAATAGTGGTAGCTTCTGGAAGAATTGCAGGAATTTAGGAGTGTTAGAGTTAGCGATCGCACTCAATTTTTCGCTATTCTCAACACATATATCCAAGCGTTTGTAAAATTCTGGGCTATCTACATCCAGAGTTACCGGGAAGACTCTACCTGCGGTTTCGTTGGTCTGCTTAATGACATAGATGTCATATTCCCGTGCATCTAAACCAAGGGTGGCGTAGAAGTCTTTACGTTGAATATCGTTGAGATACATTGTTGCAAACACAGACAACAGGAAGAAGCGACTCCACAGTTTCGCCTTCCAGTCGTTCAGCATTTGGGGCTGAGATTTCATGATCGCATCAAAGAAGTCTCCATGACGGTTTTCATCCTGACACCAGTTTTCAAAGAACCGGAAAATCGGATAAATTCTGTCTTCAGGATGTGCTTCTAAGTGGCGATAAATGGTGATATAACGCCAGTAACCAATCTTTTCTGAAAGATAGGTAGCGTAGAAGATAAATTTTGGTTTAAAGAAGGTGTAATTGCGGCTCTTTGTTAAAAACCCTAAGTCTAGAGACAGGTTAAAGTCAGACATTGCTTTGTTCAAAAAGCCTGCATGACGCGCTTCATCCCGTGACATCAGGTTAAAACACTCTGCTAAAACAGGGCTTTTATCCTTCAAACGGCGACCGAGTTCTTTGTAGAGCAAAAAGCCTGAAAATTCTGCCGTACAAGACCGTTCGAGAAATTCCACGAACAAGCGGCGAGTATCCCCGTCAATGTGATCCCAGGATTGTTCAAACTCGGCATTCCGAACGAAGTGATGGCGGTTATAGTCTACACGGAATTCTTCCAGTATGGCTAGTAACTCATCTTCGTTGACGGAGATGTCCATCCGCGCCATCTCATCAAAATCGGTTGTGTAAAACCGGGGTGTTAATAGAGTTTCTTTTGCCGGGACTTTAATCCCCGGACGGATTTCTTCAAAGCCTGGCTTTTTTAGGGAATCTACCATGTCCAAATTGCTCTTTTGTCTTGATTATCTTTGATTACACCCAACAAAAGCAAATTTTATGCTCTCATCAGGCATAGTAGCCGACAATAATTAATTTGTATAAATTTCAGTCTACCAAGGTGAAGCGGGAAACTGCTAGGGAAAACGTTAAGAGTTGCAACAATTGTTGATGAGAAACTGGGAATTGGGGACTGGGAAGGAGTAGGGAGTAGGGGGTAAGAGAGACAAGGGAGCGTAGACAAACAGAAGCTTTACCCAATGCTTATTTGCTGTGGTTGTTACTACAATTGAGTTAGTGAATGGCTTAATCACTAATAGTTGACCATGCTGTTGTGAAACAAAACAGTATGGAAATGCCATCTAAAAATACAAGCGTGAATCCAAGGGGTTGACCACAACATGACTGTTGAAAATAATCAGCATAAAGACCGTGTGCTTGTGTCTTATATTTTGAGTGCGGCGTGGTTTTTTGGTCTAGGAGGGCTGCATCGCCTATACAATGGCAAGATTGGCACGGGTTTGTTGTGGTTAGTTACTGGAGGAGTCTTTGGGATTGGGCAGTTTGTGGATTTGTTTCTGCTGCCTGGGATGATTGATGAATACGAACAGCAACTGCGCCTCAAAGCTGGTGTGTCTCCTTTGGGTGTACCCTTAAACCAACCTGTAACTACTTCTCAAGTTCAACGGCTGACTGAAAGTCAACTAATGGTGAAACTCATTGAAGTGGCAGAATCTAGAGGTGGGAGTGTGACTGTAACTCAAGGTGTGAAAGCTACAGGGGCTAGTTTTGCGGAAGTGGAAGCGGCGTTGACACAGATGTTTAAGTCGGGTTACGTGAAAATAGATAACGACCCCATTTCTGGGGCTGTCACCTACTATTTCCACGAACTTACCTAATTTCTACCTAGCCACTTTTGACCGTTTAACCGATACACTAAACGAGTTACCAACAGTTCCAGGGTAGTTTTACGCTCATCGATTAAGAATGATTCCAGGGTGCTGGGCTTTTTGCCCTCATGGCAAGAAAAGCCTTTTTTTCCTTGGATATTTTCATCGGGGAAGTACACGTTAAACTTACGCTGACCGTTTTGCCAACTACCAATAACTTGCCAGCATTCTTCGGCTGATTGAAAGCCAGCAATGGGGAGCTTTTGTTTGGCAAAAGATAATTGTATATCTTCTACTCCTTCTGCTGCGATCGCCTTTTGCAATGCCGGTAAGTAATCTTGCTCCATAAACTCGACAAAAGGCTTGTCTTCTACGGCTGGGGCTTTTTCTTTCTTGGCGGCGGCGGGTTTAGCGGCGGCGGGTTTTTCTGCCTGGGTGGCAGCGTTGGGGTTAGTTTTCGGATTCGCTGCTGTGGGGTCTGGCGCGTTAGCAGTAGGAATATTTGTCGCTACTGGTTCGCTAGTGCTGGGAGCTACATCTCCCGCTTGATTTTGATTGGTTTCGTCTGCCATTACTCAGGTCAATCCTTTATCTAGCTTTTTGAGCGTCGCTCACCTTGAAGTAGTAAGTTATCTTCATTTTGGCATAGTGGACTAATTCGTAATTCGTAATTCGTAATTCGTAATTGCAATGTCAGTAGGCTTAGTTATTACTTAATTTTCTCAAATCTTATTCGGCGCAATTGATAATTAAATGAGTTAAGGCATCAATCAGGCGATCGCTTTCCATTGGCATAATATCTTTACCGTGCATAATCTCTTGGGTAATGACAAAATGCACCAATGAGCCAATCAAAATCCTCGCAGTAGCTTCTGGGTCTGGGATTTTCAGTTCTGGACGAGATGCTAGGTATTTACTAATTGTTTCTATCGCTGGTTTGGCAATGCTACCAATAAACACCTGTGCTAACTCTGGAAACCGCGCTGACTCCCCCATCAACAGACGCTCAAATGATTGGTATTCTGGGTCATTTACCATCTGATTTAAGGCGGTTTTGGCTAACCCCCGCAGCACTATATAAGGTTCTCCCTGCAAAGGTTGTGTTCCCAAAATCAACTGAAACCTTTTTCTAGCTAATTTCTCGATTAAAGCTCTAAAAAGTCCTTCCTTATCTTGAAAGTGACTATAAACCGTAGCTTTGGAAACTCCCGCCGCCTCTGCTACTTTATCCATACTCGTAGCAGCATAACCATTAGCTAAAAATTGCTGCATCGCTCCTTGCAGAATCTTCTCGACTTTTTCGGTAGAATTTGAGCGTTCAGCATCCCCAGTTTTTGGACGTGCCATGTTTAAATAATTCCTTTTGGTGGCGATAGCGTAGCAACTTTTAAAGAAGAACGCTTGACTAAACTGGTCAGTTTAGTATAATCACATTATAAGACTACACTGTTTAGTTTTGTATATCTCAGGTGACAGGTGACAGGTTACGAAGTGGGGATTTATATTTTTACTCATTACTCACTACTCATTACTCACTACTCACTACTCACTACTCACTACTCATTACTCAGCACTCAGCACTCAGCACTCACTACTCTTCATAAAAATTCGATTTGAGACAGCAAATTGGGAATTGCTACAAAGGTATGCGATTGTGCAAAATTCAAAGCTAGACCGTTCAATTTCTCCTCAATCGATTTTACGTCCAGCCATTTTTTTAGCAATTTTTGTATCTTTTGCGGTTATAGGAATCAGTGTTTATACAACATTAAAAATAAGGGAAGCATCTAATCAAAAGGTACAAGCATCAACCACATTATTACCAGAGCTAAAAACAGTAACCGCTTTAGGACGAATTGAACCCAAGGGGAAAGTTATTCAACTCTCTGCGACTACATCTAGTGAAGGAAGTCGGGTAGAGCAAGTTTTAGTAAAAGAGGGGGACAGGGTAAAAGCCGGACAGGTAATTGCAATTTTAGATAGCCGGGATAAGTTAGAGGCTGCATTAAAAGAAACCCAGGAACAGGTAAAAGTCGCGCAAGCTAACCTCAACCGCACTAAAGCGGGAGCGAAAAGGGGAGAAGTTGCTGCTCAACAAGCTATCATAGTTCGTCTGCGAGCAGAAGCTAAAGGGGACATAGCTACTCAGACCGCTACGGTAGCGCGATTACAAGCCGAAGTACAAAACGCCCAAATAGAAAATCAACGTTATCAAACACTGTATCAGCAAGGGGCAATTTCTGCTTCCCAGAGTGATAGCCAGCGATTGCAGCTAGAAACAGCCCAGAAAAACTTGCAAGAAGCCCAAGCACAGTTACAGCGTCTGCAAATTAGCGGTCAGCAAAAACTTCAAGAAGCCAAAGCTACTTTAGAGCAAATTACCGAGGTGCGGGGTGTAGATGTAGCAGCCGCCCAAGCTGAAGTTAATCGTGCTTTAGCAGCAGTGAATCAAGCCCAAGTTAATCTTACCCAAGCTTACGTGCGATCGCCCCAAGATGGACAAGTATTTGAAATTCATACCCATCCTGGGGAATTAGTCTCTAATGAAGGTATTGCTGATATTGGCCAGACTAACCAAATGTATGTCATCGCCGAAGTCTACGAAAGCGACATCAGCAAAGTCAAACCAGGCCAGCAAGTGCGAGTCATCGGTGATTATCTACCCATAGAAATGCAGGGAATAGTTGAACGCAAGGGCTTACAGATACGGCGGCAAAACGTAGTTAATACAGACCCTACCAGCAATATTGACAACCGAGTTGTAGAAGTCCAAATCCGCCTCAATTCTGCCTCTAGTCAAAAAGCTGCCGATTTAACGAATATGCAAGTTAAAGCAGTAATTGAATTGTAAGGAGAGGGTAGAAGTTCTGAGGGACAAGCTAGACAAGGTAGAGTTTTTTACCCAGTCCCCAGTCCCCAATCCCCAGCGATGCACTGAGCTTGTCGTTCGCGGAGCGTCTCGCAGAGAAGTGTCCCCAGTCCCCAATCCCCAATCTCTAGTTATTTAATTTTGAATTTTGAATTTTGAATTGATTTGTCCCCAATCCCCAGTCCCAAAATGATGTTTCAACAATTGCGACGGCGGACACCTTTAGGTTGGCTGCAATTAAGTCATGAAAAAAGTCGGCTGTTAGTAGCATTGTCAGGTATTGCCTTTGCGGATTTACTGATGTTTATGCAGTTGGGATTTCAAGCGGCGTTGTATGACAGTAACACTCAACTACATCGCAGTTTGCAAGCCGATATTATTGTCATCGGTTCACAAACCCGTAACCTACAACGCATCTCTACTTTTTCTCGACGGCGACTATATCAAGCAATGGATGTAACAGGGGTAAAATCAGCCGAAGCTATGTATGTGAGTAACATGGTGTGGAAAAATCCCCAAACCCGCCGCGATACGGAGATTTTAGTTATTGGTATTAATCCTAATAGGCCTGCTGTTAATTTCCCTGAAGTTAACGCCAAACTCTCAGAAATTAAGTTACCAGATACAGTTTTATTTGACCGTGCAGCTAGAGGAGATTATCAAGAAACCATTGCCCAATTAGAACAGGGTCAAACCGTCAAGACAGAATTAGAACGGCGTACAATTGCCATTACTGGTTTATTTAAATTAGGAGCTTCCTTTGGGGCTGATAGTACCCTAATTACCAGTGATCAGAATTTCTTGCGCTTCTTTCCTCGTCAACAGGCTTCTAGTGTCAGTTTGGGTTTGATTCAGTTAGAGCCAGGGGTGAATATTCAGCAAGTACAAGCCGCATTACAAGCACGTCTTTCACAAGATGTCAAGGTACTGACCCATCAGGAATTTATTGAATTTGAAAATAATTTTTGGCGTACCAATTCCCCCATAGGATTCATTTTTAGCATTGGGGTATCAATGGGCTTTGTAGTGGGTGTGATTATTGTCTATCAAGTCTTATCTACAGATGTTAATACGCACCTGAGAGAATACGCCACCTTCAAAGCTATAGGATATCGCCATTACTACTTGCTAGGTGTGATATTTGAAGAAGCGGTGATTCTAGCGTTATTAGGCTTTATCCCAGGGGTGGCGGTATCTTTAGGACTTTACCAATTAACCCGTACTGCTACGAACTTACCCATCTACATGACCCTAATCCGGGCATTGCAGGTATTGATACTAACTATTATTATGTGTGCAATTTCCGGTGCGATCGCTACACGTAAACTCCAAGCCGCCGACCCCGCAGATATGTTTTAGACAAGGAAGCCTAAAGAAGTACAAAGATTCTTCTTTTTTGAATTTTGAATTTTGAATTTTTGATTATGTTCACCGTCATTTCCATTCGGAATCTCGACCACTCCTTTGGTCATAGTTCACTCCGTAAGCAAGTTTTATTAAATATCAACTTAGAAATTAACCAAGGTGAAATTGTAATTTTGACCGGGCCTTCTGGTTCTGGTAAAACTACATTACTGAACTTAGTTGGTGGATTGCGTTCTGTCCAGTCTGGGAGTTTACGAGTATTAGGTAGAGAACTCTGTGGTGCAGATGCGGAAAAATTAGTCCAGGCGCGACGGAATAACGGCTATATATTTCAATCTCATAACTTACACGGTAGTTTAACAGCACTCCAAAACGTCAAAATTGGTTTAGAGTTACACCAGCACATTGAACTAGAAGACATACAAACTCGCGCAGTGCAGATTTTAGAGCAAGTAGGGTTAGGAAGTCGTCTACATTATTATCCCAGTCAACTGTCTGGAGGTCAAAAACAACGAGTGGCGATCGCTCGTGCTTTAGTCAGCCATCCCCAAATTGTCTTAGCAGATGAACCCACAGCCGCCTTAGATAGTCAATCTGGTAGAGATGTAGTTAACCTCATGCAAAAACTCGCCAAAGAACAAGGCTGTACAATCTTGATGGTGACTCATGACAACCGCATTCTTGATATTGCCGATCGCACTGTACACATGGAAGACGGTAAATTAGTCAATGGAACTCTAGCCAAAACCAGCTAATAGCCCATATTTTTCTTGTTGAAAATTCCCTCTCAATTCCCCACGTCTTCACATACTCGTCGTAGTTTTGTCATATTCCCGCCATAACTCTCTGGCATACTTAGTAATGTATTTGGTTACAAAATGCTTTTTTTGGGTTACAAGGTAGGTTCTTCCTGCCTTTTTTTATTTTCCGATTCTTCTGGTAATAATTGTAACTCTAGCAACTCTGAACACCTCTTTACCCGCCAAGGATACTCATTGAAGAAATCTTCTTCGGCTGTAGCGTAATAATTAGAAACCTGTTCAGCATTGATTCTATGCTTATTTGAGGCTTTGGTAGACACCATATTCCCTGAGATTTTTGGTATTAGTACCCAAAACTAACACCGATATATATACGTGAGCCTCAATATAATTACTTATGAACAACTTGAGTATTCATTTACAAATCTATTGCAACTATCAAAACCAAGAATGTGAACGAAGTGCAGCAATCAGCTTGATACTATCAACACTAGCAGTATGTCTGGATATCACAATTGTCTTTTATTCAGGGATTTCAAACTTGTAACCGTAGCCGCGAACAGTTTTGATAAACTCAGGGATACTCGTATCAGTTTCTAACTTTTTGCGTAGCTGACCGATGTGTACATCAACTACCCGTCCATCTCCCACATAGTCACAACCCCAGATTTTCTGGATGAGTTGGGGACGACTCCAAGCTTGACCGGGATGACTTGCTAAAAAATGTAGGATATTAAACTCTAACGCTGTTAAATTTAGAGGTTTTTCATTCAGGGTGACTTCCCTTCCATCTGGGTTAATTGCTAGCTGGTTGAAAGTTAGACGCTGAGATGGAGATTGTTTAATAGAGCGGATGCGCCTTAAAAGAGCTTGGACTCTGAGTTCTATTTCAGCTAGACTAAACGGTTTAGTTATAAAATCATCAGCACCAGCAGCCATGATTTTAATTTTATCCGTTTCTTCTGTCCTCCCAGTCAGAATCATCACTAAGACATTATTTCGACTCTGCATTTCTTGACAGAGATTGTAGCCACTGGTATCTGGGAGATTCCAGTCGAGAATAACTAAAGCTGGATCAAATTGATCAAATAACGCCAGAGCCGTTTTACCATCAGCCGCCGACTCAATTTGATATTTGCGACTTAAAAAGCGATATATAAGGTTACGAACACCAAAGTCGTCGTCTACAACAAGAATTTTAGGATTTGAAGCGGTCAGCATCACCATAATGTTCCAGCCTAATGTTGATTTGGCAATTAATTAATTTTGCTGTCTGTAAAGCTCCTGAATGAGAAGCTACCCTGGAGGTGTTTGATGCTCCACTTGCTTCTCATGAGGGGGTGTTTATTCCCGCCTACTTCTGCAATTACGTAGAGTTACAAGCAGTTGTCGCTATACATTGCCTCTGTACTACTGAGCTACACTTAATTTTCCATTAAATTTCTGAAAAGTTCAGCTATCGTATTGCATACCAAATGTATGAGTTTCGTATAAGTTTAGTATGTTTTTATTCTTGGGTGCTATAATCGTGAATCTTCACAGTTAAGAGAAATTTTGACTTTTAGTGTGTTCCTAAGTGTGTTTCTCTACCGATTAATCATTCTCTAACTGCTGGTGAGTGGCTGAAAAATTACAGCCATGAAAAAATCACCTACGCAATCTACCTAACATACCTTACTCCTAACTACCCGATGAAGAATCTTTCTCCGGGTATATACGAGTTATGGTCAAGATGGCATCTACGTATAAAAACTTACATTTTTTAGCATTTAATCATAAATGTAGCTGGGAGTATGACAAGCCGAGGACTGAAAGCTTCACCAGAAGGGATTAAAGCTGCAAAAACAGCTTTAACTGATAAAACCTTGAGTCAGCAAAAATTAGCAACCGCTTTAGGGATCACACGCCAACCAGTTTCCAAGTTTTTCGCGGGTGAACCAGTTTCTCGCAGTTGTTTTGTCCAAATTTGCCGACAGTTGGGACTGTCTTGGGAACAGGTGGCTAGTTTACATGAGGATTGGGTATCTAAAGGCACTCCGCAACTACAGCCTAATAGTTTTAACCTCAATACTTTGGTGCAGGAATTGCGGCAAAAATGCCAAGACAAAATTCAAGACCAGTGCAATACTGTACAAATGTTAGATATTGCACGGGCAATACCATTAGATCAAATTTACACTCCTGTCAGTGTTTTGGAAGAGATCCCCAGCCAGCAGTGGCGTGAGATTTCTGACTTGTTGCAATACTCACCTTTAGAGCCTAATTTTCACCAACTGGAACAAAGCAACCATCACAAAGCATTACCAGGGTTAGAAGCCGGATTGCGGTACTCCAAGTTGATGGTATTAGGTAAATCTGGGTCGGGTAAAACAACATTTTTACAGCATTTGGCGATCGCCTGCAATCAAGCTAAATTTCAACCTCACCATGTCCCAGTATTTGTGAAGTTAAAGGAATTTGCGGAAGATGCAAACTATGAACAGCAATTCAATCTGGAAAAGTACATTAGCGAAGGGTTTTACTCCTGTGGAATTGATGAGGAAGCCACTTTAAACGTACTAACTAAAGGGAGGGTACTGATTTTACTGGATGGACTAGATGAAGTACCCCTAGACTATACAGATGATGTGATCAGAGAAATTCGCAAATTTAGCCAGATTTATTACAAGAATCAGTTTATTATTAGCTGTCGAATTGCTGCTCACAAATATAGATTTCCCGGATTTACTGAAGTAGAATTAGCTGATTTTCACGACCAACAAATAGAAGCTTTTATCAAAAACTGGTTTGTTGCAGTGGCTAATCAGTCTATGAGTAAGGCGGAGTCCACCAGTAATTTATTTCTCCAGCACCTAAACTTGCCAGAAAATCAGCGCATCCGAGAATTAGCAAGAGTACCCCTATTCTTACATCTCATCTGTTTATTATTTCAAGTTAAAGGACAATTTCCATCTAATCCAGCCAAATTGTATGAGCAAGTCTTGAATATCTTATTGGCTCGGTGGGATGAAATAAGAGGTATTAAACGAGATAGTTTTTACGCTAATTTGAGCTTGAATTCTAAAAAAAAGCTACTTGCTAAAATTGCTGCTATTACCTTTATCAAAGGCGATTATTTTTTTGAACAGGAAAAACTTCAGCAGTTGATAGCTGAAAATTTACCCATCGTAGCCAATCTTGCTCTAGAGAAATCGCAAATGGATTTAGATAGGCAATCAGTGCTACAAGGTCTATTATTTCAAGATGGTTTATTACTGGAGAGAGCCAGAGGAATATACTCCTTTTCTAATTTAGGATTATTAGAGTACCTAACGGCGAAAAATCTTGTTGAAAATTACCAAAATACAGATTGGGAATCATTAATAACCCATATCCCTGAAGCGTGTTGGTATAATGTTTTTCTGCTAACTATGGGTATGTTATCAAGTATTGATGAAACTATCAAGTTAATGAAAAATCAGGTTGATACACTTATAGTAAATGACCGTAAAATAAAAGAATACCTCATATGGTTAAACCAAAAAACTAATTCTGTGTATAAAGATAATAAAAATAAAGCTGCTGCTGTTCGCGCCTTTTATTTTATTTATGGTTACGGGTTTGAACTGACTGCAAGTTACAGCATAGAAGGGGATGTTATAGGAAATTTAGCTTTTAACCCAGAACTAGCATTAGATGATTTGCTGTTTAGCATTCTCAATTGTTTATATGAGTTAAAATTGGCTTGGAAAGATAATCTCGACATCATTTATGCTTTTAACCATGCTCGTATTTTGAGCCTTACTTTTGATGAAGCTATTGAATTAGTTTGGGACTTTGAATTTAAAGAAGAACTACAAAAACTCAAAAAACAATTACCTTGTACAGAAAGCAACTCAGAAAAATTCTATGCTTGGTGGCAGAATAACAGTATAATTTGGGAACAAGAAATAAGACGAAGTTTTATTAAATATCGTAATATCGGTTATGATTGGGAGTTAGATAATCGAGAAATAAAATTATTACAAGCATATTTCAATGCTAATAAATTAATTATTGATTGTCTTGAAAGAAATGTGAATATTAACCAGGAATTAAAACAGCAGATTGAGGATAACTTATTTTTAGCGATCGCTGACACTAAAACCTAACAAAAATCTGCTGTGTTGCTAAATCTACTTCTTTAATTCGCCATTATTCATACCATAGCAAGAGAAATTAACTCAAGAGAATTAGTTAAATTGCAGATAATGCAGTAAGCAAGTAATAGTTAAGTTATGAATAGCAATGTACTAGGCGGTGTTATTCCCCCACAGCCACCTATAAAAGCACAATCTGACGTTCATGCAGTGAAGTCCCGTCTAGAATGGGGTGAACCAGCTTTCACAATCTTAGATGTACGCGATCGCTCTATCTATAATCAAGGTCATATCATGGGTGCGATGCCCATGCCAATAGATCAATTGGTAGATCGCGCCGTACCAGCTTTAGATAAAAGCCGTGATATTTATATCTACGGTAGAACAGAAGAAGAAACCGCCGAAGCTGCAAGAATGCTTCGTTCTGCTGGGTTTACTCATGTCTCAGAACTTAAAGGTGGTCTAGCTGCATGGAAGGCTATTGGCGGCCCCACAGAAGGCATTATCGAATCACAAACCCCCGCAGGTGCAGATGATTATAATGTCGTTGATCGCATGAAAAATTATGTGGAGACACAACAAAAGGACGTGTAGAAATTAATTCGTAATTCGTAATTCGTAATTCGTAATTCGTAATTAATGAAACGAATTACGAATTACTATAGCGTTTCCTAATCAAATTAGATATATGATAGCCCCCTCCTCGCTAGCGGGGAGGGGGTTGGGGGTGGGGTTCTTATATCTCACTCAACCGAGAAACGCTATATTTAAATTTTGATTGCTTCTTTAATGCTCAAATAAATCTTTGAATTGTAATAAGTCCAAAGAAACGATTGTGGGGAGAACTTGAAAACATTGTTGAGCGAGTTCCCAACGTTCTTCTCGTTTGAGCATGGCGGTTAACTTTTGTTGTACGCCAATCAAATAGCGGACATCATTGGCGGCGTAATTCAGTTGAGCATCAGACAAATTACTGGCGTTACCCCAATCGGAACTTTGAGAACTTTTATCGAGTTCCACACCTTCCAACTCTTGCACCACATCCTTGAGTCCATGACGATTGGTGTAAGTGCGAGCTAACTTACTAGCAATCTTGGTGCAGAAAATTGGCTGGACATGAATATCCAAATAATAACGTAAGGTCGCAACATCGAAACGCGCAAAGTGAAATAGTTTCAGGACATTTGTAGCTTCTAGCAGCGTCTTTAAATTGGGAGCTGCTGTTTGTCCTTTAGCGATGCGAATAGCTGTGACTTGGCCTTGTTGGTTACACAGCTGAATTAGACACAAGCGATCGCGCTGCGGTAATAATCCCATAGTTTCGGTATCAACAGCCAGCACTTCAGACTGTAAATATTGGGACACAGCCTCATCACTCAAATCGCGATCGCTCACTTGAAAGTCTTGTAATGTCATGAATTAATTAATAATATATGCAGTCAGACATACATTATTATTGTGCAAAAACACCACAATGCCATCTAGCGAGTACGCAGAAAAATTTGTGTGAGATAAACTTCACCTTTCTGATTAGCCGCGACACCAATTCCTGTAAGATTATAATTACCTCGGATATTCTTTAAATGTCCAGGACTTTCTAACCAACCAATCACCGCTTGATTAGCCGGATCACTATATCCCCGGTTGAAAGCGAGATTTTCCGCAGCACTATTGTAACGAAGGGGAATAGCATAAACTCGCTCCTCAAATCCGTTATGACTAAATGGTGCTTTTCCTCTAGCCATGTTTCGACTGTGAATTCTGGCTTGGCGAGTGATGTTTTCATTGAGAGTCAGCTTTGGCAACCTCCTAGCTACTCGATATCGATTAACTTGTTCAAACACTGATTTTTCTAAAGCAGTAGTTTGAAACGCCGTAGAGCTAGCAACCTGAGTAGAAACAATCGACAACGGTTGATCCTCATTAGGTGCTTGTGTAGACGTATGGCCTGCTATGGGAGGAACAAGCAACCCTCCCGCAAGGACAAGCGTACTTAAAGCGATGCCAAAAGCAGTTTGTCGGGACATGCGAAATTACTTTGTGTACATACTATAAGACCTATACTCTAACTTCTCATCCTGGGAATATAGAACAGGATACTTTTGGAGATTCATAGAGAAGTAGGGGTGTAGGGGAGCAGGGGGAGCAGGGGGAGCAGGGGAGCAGAGGATATAAGAAATAATCTTTTGGCTTTTGAGTTGATTAGTCCCCAATCCCCAATCCCCAGTTATTTAATTTTGAATTTTGTTAGCGCAGCGTAAAGCCTTCTCTTCGAGAGGCTTCGCCAACGGCATAGCTTCGCTTAGAGCGAGTCATGCCTACGGCACGCCAAGGGCGAACGAGCGTCATTTTGAATTTTGAATTGATTTGTCCCCAATCCTTTTTAAGCACGCATGAAAATTTGCGTCAGATAAACTACGCCTTGGCCGTTAACTGCAACACCAATACCAGTCACATTCGTATTGCTTTTGATGTTAGCAAGGTGTCCTGAGCTTTTTAGCCAACTTTGCACAGCACTCGTAGCTGGGTCTCTGTCTTGGTTGTAAGCAACATTTTCATTAGCTGATTTGTAAGCAACACCACTTGCTTTAAATCGCTGTTCAGCACCCTGATGGCTAAATGGAACTTGACCACTAGCCATATTTTGGCTATGACCTCTAGCTTGCTCATCAATAGCAGAATTACGTGTGAGTGCTGGTAGATTTAGGGAAGCTCTGTATTGGTTGATTTGGTCGAAAACTGACTGTTCTATAGAAGCAGCATTAGAGTTAGATTGTCCACCGGAAGAGGCGGGATTTGACTGTTCACCGGAAGAGGCGGGATTTGATTGTTCACCGGAAGAGGCGGGGTTTGATTGTCCACCGGAAGAGCCGGGATTTGATTGTCCAGGACTATATCGTCTTTGGGGAAAAGATTTTACAGGACGACGATTGTATTGTCCTGGAAAATATTGTGCTAGATCGTACTTGATGGTTGAAGACTTTGGCTGAACAGATTGATTTACAGATTGAGTTTGTAAAGAAACAGCACTCGCTCCACTGGCGAGAACGAAACTTCCTAGAGCAAGACTATAAATTGTTGTCCGAAGCATTTTTCAAGCCATGTAGTTGTTGCAACCATCTAACCAGACCGTTATAAATTGAACAACCTCCCTCTGTGGTCATATCTCTTTGGTTATAGTTACCTAACTACGATTATTCTCTGATAACTTTTAAATACATAGTTTTTCATAAATGGGTAGCGATCGCTAATATTCATACTTTCCCAATATGAATTTACTCTGATATTAGTGATTCTCAATCAAGCTCAAATAAATAGGTTTACAAATGCCAAATTTGGATTATTAGCTAATACTAAATATTTCTATATATTAAAATAATAATTCTTAAAAATGGACTTGTTACCTTCTGGGCAAAGAAAGTAGCTCATCAAACTAATTTTAAACCCTAAATAAGCCCTAAATCAGGTAATAAAATTTAATTTCTCTCATTAAAGATTCATAGATTTAATAATTCGGTCTATATTAGTATAGTTTTAGGCGTTATATAGCAAACAATTAAATTATGAATAGATAAATTTGTTAGCCTTTTTAGCCATGATTATTTATTAGCCAAAAAATAATCAACTGCATAAAATGTGAATTTAGGTGCGACTAGAAACAATATTATTTCTCTGTGAGAAGTTATTAAAAAATATTAATAATCATGCGATAAGGCAGAATTCAAGTTGTATTAACCTCTGGATGAAGTTGAAAAAATTCTGACTTCATCCAGAACCTAAATTCTCATGTGATTTTTTGCCACTAATCAACAACACTAATTTGGAGAAGAGCCAGATATGACTTTTAAACGAACTATAGCAATGGGAGTGTTAATCGTAGGAATTGGATTTTCTGGGATGAAGCCAGTAAATGCTAATTCTCCAATAACTCCACAGCCTTCGTCATTTACCATTGCTCAACTCACAGAAGCAAATTCTCCTCTTTATGGAACATGGAAACTTACCTACAGTGTTGATGGCATTGTTTATGAAAGTATTCTGAGGATGGACGGCTATTTAGGAGCGATGAGAACCCGATATTTTCATCCCCTACGACGTAGAACTGTAGCCGTTGATCAAACAATGCAACTGAAATCTTCATCCAAAGGATTAGTGTTATTAGGATACAATCCCGTTGTTGCCGGGACAAGGAATCGAGCCGAGTATAACGCCGATAATTTTTTGTTTCAAATCAGCCCCAATGGTTCATTGCTGGTTTTTACGTGTGATGATGCCTTGCAATGTTCGGCGGTAGATATAGAAGCGATTTAATAGGGGTGTAGGGGTGTAGGGGTGTAGGGGTGTAGGGGTGTAGGGGTGTAGGGGTGTAGGGAAAAATTTCTTTTCCAGTCCCCAGTCCCCAGTCCCCAGTCCCAATCCCTATTTATGCAGGATTAAGAAACTTAGCTACAGTTTGTACATCCTTGTCACCGCGTCCAGAGCAGTTAATGATAATTCGGGGATTACCGCTTAGTTGGGGACACAGAGTTTCTAAATAGGCGATCGCATGGGATGTTTCCAAGGCTGGTATAATTCCTTCCAGCTTAGATAATCTTTGGAATGCTTCTAAAGCCTCTGCATCAGTCACACTGTAGTATTCCGCGCGACCAAGATCCTTCAAATAGCTGTGTTCTGGGCCAACACCAGGATAATCTAAACCCGCACTAATTGAGTGCGCCTCTGTCACCTGTCCATCTTCATCTTGTAACAGGTAACTCATCGCTCCATGCAACACACCAACTCTTCCTTTTGTCAAGGTAGCAGCGTGTTTTTCTGTATTGACACCTTCTCCAGCCGCTTCTACCCCTATCAACCTTACAGATGACTCATGTACAAACTCGTGGAATAGTCCCATTGCATTAGACCCACCACCCACACAAGCCATGAGAATATCTGGTAAACCGCCCCACTTTTCTACAGCTTGAGCGCGAGTTTCTTCACCGATGATGGCATGGAAATCACGTACCATCATGGGGTATGGATGGGGGCCAGCTACTGAACCTAGAATGTAATGCGTTGTTTCCACATTCGTCACCCAATCCCGGATAGCCTCAGAGGTAGCATCCTTGAGAGTACCTGTACCAGCAGCCACTGGGCGAACTTCTGCCCCCATCAACCGCATTCTAAATACATTTAAAGATTGGCGTTCCATATCGTGAACGCCCATGTAAATCACACATGACAAACCAAACCGAGCGCAAACTGTGGCAGTAGCAACACCATGTTGTCCTGCACCTGTTTCAGCAATAATGCGTTGCTTACCCATACGCTTTGCCAGTAATACCTGACCAAGAGCATTATTAATTTTGTGTGCGCCTGTATGATTTAAGTCTTCACGTTTTAAGTAAATTTGCGCCCCTGTGCCATCTGGACGGGCATAATGAGCAGTTAGACGTTC
Organism: Nostoc sp. UHCC 0870; assembly: GCF_022063185.1. Lineage (NCBI taxonomy): Bacteria > Bacillati > Cyanobacteriota > Cyanophyceae > Nostocales > Nostocaceae > Nostoc > Nostoc sp. UHCC 0870. Next base: position 696,445 of record NZ_CP091913.1, read on the forward strand.
CGCAAAATATAACGGTGTGGCTCGTCCTACATAGTCTTTGAGCAGTTGTTGTAGTTCTGCTTGAAAACCGGAATCATGGCGGTATTGCTGATAAGCTACTTCTAATTCAGCTAAAGCAGGCATTAAGGTTTCCGGGACGTACTTTCCGCCAAAGCGTCCAAAACGTCCTTGTGTATCGGGAACTAGAGTTGTAGAGGGAGAACTTGGAGATAGGGGAGTGGTAGTCACGGAAATTATGTTGATGATGGGACAGCCTAATTATTATAAGTAAAGTCTGAATCAGAGAGAATATACTCACGCCGCAGGCATGGCTCTGATTTGTGATGTTAGTCTAGAATTTGATTCCTAGTACAGCTTGGCATTGCCTCTAAAGTCTTTCTCCATTGAAATTTTATGTCTTCTTCCAATTCCAACTCTGCCGACAAGCATTATACCTACCGCGAATTTGGTAATGACAACCCCGCCGCCACTGAAAGAGCAACTCCAGAATTACCGCCAAAACAACAAAATCTGAGAGTGCAAGCTACCCGTTCTGGACGTAAGGGTAAAACGGTTACAGTAATTACTGGTTTTCAAACCAAACCAGAAACCTTGGCTGATTTAGTAAAAACCTTAAAAACTCAGTGCGGCACGGGTGGCACAGTTAAAGATAATGAAATAGAACTGCAAGGCGACCATAAACAGAAAATTTTGGAAATTTTGATTAAGCTAGGCTATAAAGCTAAAATTAGCGGTGGCTAGTGCAGCTACGCGGAAGTCAAAAGTTAAAATTCAGGAATCAGAGCCAATTCTAGAGTAGTTATATCAAGAGCAGCAGTAATCTCACAAGGAGGTTGACATGGATTTAGTGCGGATTTTATGCGCGATTTTCTTCCCACCTCTGGGAGTTTTTTTACAAGTAGGGATAGGTAAAGACTTCTGGATTAATATTCTGTTGACATTCTTGGGTTATTTTCCGGGAATTATTCATGCGGTGTGGGTGATTGCAAAGAAATAATTCAAGGTTTGTAGTAAGGGCTTTACCTGCATTTCTCACAAACAGTAGGGGCGGGTTCACAGATATGCTCGAATCATTCACGAATATTTCGCTTAACCCGCCCCTACGGACTCTGGACTGAGGTTGCAATAATTGGTGAGAAATCCGGGTTTAGCCCTTGTTCTGGAAGAATTTAAGAAGGACTAAAGTCCTTACTACAAACTAGATAAAAGCCTCATTCAAAATAAAACTTGAATGAGGCTTTTACCATTTAAAGCTCGATTTTAGGCTAGCTATTCTAGCTTTGACATCAGCCTACAAATCGGGAGGTAAAATTACTTCGTCAATGGCATGGATTACACCATTGCTCGCTTTAATATCTGCCTGGCTCACTTTGGCATCATTGACAGTAACACCAGTTTTAGGATCAACTTTTACATTGATCGGACCGCCTTCAACACTTTTAACTTGGCCTGATTTTAAATCAGTTGATAAAACACTACCGGCAACAACATGATAAGTCAATACCTTGACTAATACTTCTTTGTTCTCCGGTTTCAGTAATTCTTCTAAAGCGTCTTGTGGTAATTTCGCAAACGCAGCATCAGTAGGTGCAAACACTGTAAAGTTATCTTTGCCTTGTAGAACGTCACTGAGTCCTGCGGCTTTGATAGCTTTGGCTAACACTGTAAAAGAAGGAGAAGACTCCGCTAATGCTAACAAGGTTTTGCCCTGAGTTTCAGTTGTTCCTGCGGCTGGTTTCTCAGGTGCGGTGGGTGTTGTTGCTGGGGGTGGTGCTACTTCAGTTGGTGTGGTGCGACTACCACGATTATAGGGAGGTTCGTTAAAGATGCTAGGTCTAGGATTGACCTTACCACTCCCTGGGGTTTGTGCTATCTGTTTTTTGTCGTTACCCTTGGTGAGTTCTATAACATTACCAGGGGTCGATAGACTCCGATTATAGTGAGCTTCTTGGAAAATACTAGGATTGGGATTTAAAACCTCTTTCGCACCTGATGGTAAGCTGATCAGGAGACTAACACCTGCTAGACTTACTACACTAGCAAAATTAGTTAGCAGTGTGCTGTAGTTGAGCTTCATAAATTTTGTTTGTTCTAATTTTACAGCGTTTACATTAAAGACTTATAACATCTTACTAGTAACAAAATCTAACCACGGCAGCAAGATTTTTGGGTAAAAATATGATTTCTCAGCTTTTAATCTAGCTTTAAAGCAGGTTAAGACTAATTGCCAGAATTTTTGAATTAGTCAATGACTCAGTTAAATTCAATACTAAACGGCTAAGATTTACTGTTGATGGCACATTATAGCAAATTTAATTCATGTTTGCTATTTTACGGAATAGCTGTAGAAATTGCTATGGTCATTGATAGGAAAAATTAGTTTTACTGAGATACCAAGAACTATAAAAAATGCCAAATAAACAATTTTTTGAGCAAATAAATTAGGTAATAATTAACTATTTACTCAGGAAATTTACTAGAACTGAAGATACAATTAGAAAGTTCATGAAATCATTAGTTACAGGGTATATAATATGTTGGAATTATACCAGTGGGAACTCTCGCAATACTCGGAAAAAGTGCGGCTGATTCTAGACTATAAAGGTTTGGAATACCGCAAAATTGAGGTGACACCTGGGATTGGACAGGTAGAGTTATTTCGGTTGACTGGGCAAAAGCAACTACCAGTATTAAAAGATGGTAGTAGATATATTGCAGATTCTACCGAAATAGCTAAGTATTTAGACTTAGAATATCCAGATCGTCCTCTGATACCACAAGACCCCAAACGCCGGGGTTTAACTTTATTAATGGAAGAATGGGCTGATGAGTCAATCGGTATCAAGGGCAGAAAAGCACTATTTTCGGCTATCAGTCAAGACCAGAATTTTCGTAAGTCTTTATTACCAACCTCCACACCGGATATCCTCAAAACTTTAGTAGAAGGTGTGCCGGGTGATTTTATGACAGTGTTGGGCTTTGGTGTAGGATATACCCCAGAGGTGATCAAATCTGCGATCGCAGATTTAAAACAAGACCTAGAAGCAGTCACCCTATTGTTAGCTGATAGTCCCTACCTAACTGGAGATGAACCCACCTTAGCTGATTTAGCAGTCGCAGGTTTATCTATACTATTAAAGTTCCCTGAAGGAGCTTACCTAGATTTACCAGTCAGTATTCGAGGTAAAGGTGTACCATCTATAGCAGACAACCCTGATTATGCAGCGTTTTTTGCTTGGCGCGATCGCATCTACACCCAATTCCGCAAACCATTAATCGGCGTTCCTCCCACTGGTTCTGCGCCAACTTCTATTCAGATTGATTAATTAGGGAATAGGTGACAGGTTACAGGTGACAGGGGGGGACGAATGGCTATTAACTCATAACCCAATTCCTAATGACTAATGAAAATTTGCCACAACCATTAGGTTCAGTAATCCAAGGTTCTTTGACTGGGGGTTTAGAAGTGCGATTACACCCCGATATTTCCGTTGAGGATATGCGGGTAGGTAAATTTCTAGTCGTCCAGGGGATGCGATCGCGCTTTTTTTGTATGCTGACAGATGTAGCATTGGGTGTAGCTAACGCCCGCATCATCGCTAGCCCCCCCGGTTGGGAAGACACGTTTTTACGAGACGTGTTAGCTGGTAGTGGAACATATGGGACGATTAACCTCTCACCCATGTTAATGTTCACCCCTGAATCTAATGAGTCTTTTTCCACCACAGATGGTAAATCAGTCAACCCCTTTGTCCCATCCTCTACTAATTTGGCTTCCTTCCAACCCCAAACTAGTACCACGATGGAATTACTCCCCGTGAAAACTATCCCTAGCCACTTTAGCCAAGTTTATGAAGCTAGCGTGGAAGATTTTCGGCGGGTATTTGGTTGGGAAGATGACCCCCAAAGGCGGAACTTTTCCATTGGGAAACCTCTAGATATGGATGTCCCGGTGTGTATCGATTTAAACCGCTTCGTGGAACGTAGTAATGGGGTGTTTGGCAAATCGGGTACAGGTAAATCTTTTCTCACCCGCTTACTCTTAGCCGGTGTTATCCGCAAAAATGCCGCAGTCAGCTTGATTTTTGATATGCACTCTGAATATGGCTGGGAAGCCGTAGCAGAGGGTAAAAACGTTAACACTGTGAAGGGACTCAAGCAGCTTTTTCCTGGTAGAGTCGAAGTCTACACCCTTGATCCTGAATCTAGCAAGCGTCGCGGGGTGCGAGATTCCCAAGAACTTTATCTGAGTTATGAACAAATCGAAGTCGAAGATGTAAAATTATGTAGTCGAGATTTAGGCTTATCGGACGCAGCTTTAGATAATGCCAACATCTTATATAGTGAGTTCGGCAAATCTTGGATTGTCCAACTGCTGAACATGACTAATGAAGACATTGAGATGTTCTGTGATGAGAAGCGGGGACACAAAGGCTCAATTATGGCCTTGCAGCGCAAATTATTGCGTTTAGATGGACTTAAATATATGCGGGCAGTTTGTCCCCAGAATTATATTAGTAAAATCTTACAATCCTTAGAGGCTGGGAAAAATGTAGTAGTAGAATTTGGTTCTCAGTCGAATATGCTTTCTTATATGTTGGTGACTAACATGATCACCAGACGGATTCATGAGCATTACGTCAAAAAGGCTGATAAATTCCTACAAAGCAAAAATCCCTGCGATCGCCCCACACCATTAATGATTACCATAGAAGAAGCTCACCGCTTCCTTGACCCAGCGATCGTTCAAAGTACCATCTTCGGCACAATCGCCCGTGAACTGCGAAAATATTTCGTAACACTTCTAGTAGTTGATCAAAGACCCTCTGGGATAGATAATGAAGTCATGTCCCAAATCGGCACTCGCATCACCGCTTTGCTCAACGATGAGAAAGACATCGACGCAATCTTTACAGGTGTTTCTGGTGCTGGTGGTTTAAGGTCTGTGTTAGCAAAATTAGACTCCAAGCAACAAGCCTTAATCTTAGGTCACGCCGTCCCTATGCCTGTGGTAGTAAGAACCCGTCCCTATGATGCCACCTTTTACACCGAAATTGGCGATACCGCTTGGGAAGAAAAACCAGACGAAGAGGTATTTGCAGCTGCTGAACTAGCTAAAGCTGATTTAGGGTTCTGAAAATAAATTGGGAATAGTCAACAGTTCCCACAGAGAACCTATTAACTACAATCCCCAATAAATAATTCCTAAATTTTACTGTTCGTAACTTCCCTCCATAATCTTGACCCACCCAGTTCGGTTATCTCCCTACTTCCATGCAACAGGAGAAGAGGTTTCCACGTCACTATAGATATAGTTAGCCGGGTGAAGGAAGTAAATTTTTTTAAAAAACAAACCATTTTGGATTATAATATATATCCATCTTCAGGCTACTTTACTATCTGCCTGATTTGCTCTACTATGAGATAAGTAGAACTCATACTGACTTCGGATTGAACAGTTGCCACTAGCAACTAAAAGAAAGAATTCTTGAAAACAACCCAGATTGCTTGTCAGAGATTCAAAAATGTAGGGAAGCTAGGGGAACATATCTCAAGGACGCGCCTTCTGAAAAATGGACATACGCAATTGTGGAAGTTTTGGTAGCGCGTCATGTTCTGTCATATTTGACTAATTTCCACTGTCAGATTTAGTTACTCAAGATTGATTGTGTTTAGGGAGTAGAGGATAACGCACCAATGCCTACTGTTAACACCCAAAATGAAGACCTGAACGCCAAATTCACGGCTGATATGGTGCGAACCTATCTGCGAGAAATTGGTAGAGTTCCCCTGCTCACCCGTGAGCAAGAGATTGTTTACGGGAAGCAGGTGCAGCAAATGATGACACTTCTAGACGCTAAGGAAGCCTTAGCGAAGGAGTTAGAACGCGAACCCAGTTTACCAGAGTGGGCTGATCATGTTCACCAATCAGAAACAGAGGTGAAACAAACCGTAGCTCAAGGTAAACGCGCCAAGCAAAAGATGATTGAAGCGAACCTGCGTTTAGTAGTAGCGATCGCCAAAAAATACCAGAAACGGAACATGGAGTTTCTGGATCTAATCCAAGAGGGAACTTTAGGATTAGAGCGAGGAGTAGAGAAATTTGACCCAATGCGGGGCTATAAATTCTCCACCTACGCTTACTGGTGGATTCGCCAAGCAATTACCCGTGCGATCGCTCAACAAGGTCGGACAATTCGCCTACCTATCCATATTACCGAGAAACTGAACAAAATTAAAAAAGTACAACGCGAACTAGCACAGACTTTGGGGCGATCGCCAACTCCGGCGGAAATTGCCAAAGAACTAGAACTAGAACCTGCTCAGATTCGGGAATATCTGAACATGGCGCGTCAACCAGTTTCTTTAGATGTGCGAGTGGGTGACAACCAGGATACAGAACTGCAAGAAATGCTCGAAGATGACGGCCCGTCACCAGAGTATTACACTACCCAAGAGTTCTTACGCCAAGACTTGAACACCTTGTTAGCTGAACTCACACCCCAACAGCGAGAAGTCGTAGCACTCCGCTTTGGTTTAGAGGATGGTAACGAACTGTCTCTAGCAAAAGTTGGCGAACGATTAAACCTCAGTCGTGAACGCGTCCGTCAACTAGAGCATCAAGCCTTAGCTCATCTGCGTCGCCGTCGAGCTAATGTCAAAGAATACGTTGCTAGCTAAATGTAGAGTCGTAGCCGTGCTACGACTCTACAAGGTGATGAGCCTCCTGAACCCCATTGGTGAGAAATATTAGCTACCGTTTTTTGACCGACCCCAGACCTCGACCAGATTCCCGGACTTGAGGAGAGCCAATATACTCTATTGAACCCACGCCGGATACAGTCGCATCTAACTGCTGACTGACATTAACCACCACACTCCCTACGCCCATGTGGCGAACCGTAGCTTGCTTAGTCTTGAGTCCTTCACCCTGAAAGCTACCGACTCCAGAAATATCTAGATCCAGCACATCAACACTACCTGCAATCGCTATGCTACCCACTCCATCAAGTGAAACTGACAACCGTTTACCTTGAATACCCTTGACTTCAATACTACCAACACCATCTATATTCAAGCTCTCTAGGCTCTTCACCTCCACAACGAACTCAATGGGCTGAGAGGGGTTCATATTCACATCTTTTGCGATCGTGAGATACAAAATGTTGTCAGCTACACGACTCTCTAGGAGAGGTAGAATGTTGTTGTCGGCGGTAATCGTGAGAGACTCTTTTCCCGTCTGCTGTATCGTGACTTTACCTACAGATTTACTATAAATGGATGAGAATCGACCTACTTCCCTAGATTCGGTCTTAATTATTCCAGAGCCTCTAAGCCCACCCAAACTGAGAGAGCAACCTGTTAACAGGCTCAAAGCTGTTAAACACGCAACCAAACCGTATAGCTTCGATCTCATGGTTTTGCCTGCTATATAAATCCTTATTCGTTCACTTTTCATCTAAAAGATTTCTGGAAAGCTTCTGGCTTAACACGAGGCGATTCTTGTATTTCATATAAGCAAAGTAACTAGCAATAATTATCAGAAATGCTGGAGCTGCAAGCCTTAACAATTCAAAATTCAAAATTCAAAATTCAAAATTAAAGACAGTTGGAGTTAGGGATTTAAACCCCAACTCAACTGATACTACGTGTAGACGTAGGGGTCTTAAACCCTTGAATTTACGATAAATTATTGCAAGATTCCTAACACCAGGATTGCTCTCCCGGAAGATTGTGCAGTGACTCTCGAATATTGGCTTTGATGAACCGATAGCCTACATTGCCGTTGAGTCTCTGCCGTCCTTCATTAAAAATTAGGGTGGGGCTGACTGTAACCGTATGTTCTTTAACTAATTCAAAATCCTGATCACTTCATTCTTAGACCCACCAGGGCTTCTTTCCAGTGCGAGGATCAGTATCCGTCCACGGCGAGATTAAAATGCTGTTGTTAATCACCACAACCTGGACAATCTTAAGCGGTAGAGGAGCTGGTCCACGCACCACCGTACCATCTGGGGCATAGCGAGAACCATGACAGGGACATTGAAACTGCTGATCCAAAGGATTCCAGGGGAAGGTACAACCTAGGTGAGTGCAGTTATCGACAAGCCCGATATGATCTAGGGTGTGATCTTCGTTAACAATCAGGTAGGTGGGTTCTCCTGCTAGACCTGCAACCAAGGCACGAGTTCCCGGCTGTTCGGCTAGGATTTGCGCTGCTGGGATTTGATTACCCAGAATATCCTTAGCCAAAATAGCACCTCCCGCTCCCGTTTTTTCTGCTGGAGCAATGAAGAATTTGCCAGCAGGATAGAGTGCAGCACCAGCAGTGACCGCAACAGTTGCTCCTGTCAGAAAGTTAAGTAGCTGCCGCCGTGATAGGGATGGACTTTCAATTGGAAGACTAGTGTCCATGATAGATTTCCTTAAAATTTGATGACTAAAGTTGACCTTATAACTGTAATCTCCAATATTGAATGGGCTACAAAACCCTTAAAAAATTCTTGAATGGGCTGCAAAACCCTTAGAAAACCCTTGGTCTAATTATGTAGGAAGTGACTCTCAAGGGATTGCATTTTTTCTTATCTTCTTTTTCATTATAACTCTTAAATAACTAGTATTTTTTAATATCAAGACTTATATTTTTCTTGTACATTTCATACAGTTTTTCCAGTATTCAAACATGATTTCAAACAACAGTATGCCATACTTTTTTGTGACTAATTCTTCATAGCTAATTTAGAAATATCTATTATGATTTCGGAAAGTTTAGCAGTTCTCAAGCCTTATCTCAGCTTTTTTCACCCTGTTACTATGTGGATCTTGCTGGTCGTTGCGCTCTATGCCATGTACCTGGGTGTGCAAGTCCGACGAATGAGGCTGGCAGACGGAGATATCAAGAAAGAACTGGTCAAAGGTAGATTCGCCATCCGCCATCACCAAATTGGCTGCTATATAAATCCTAGACAAGTCTAGACATTTATTTCTTACTTCACTGGGAGCATGGGAGCGGTTATCCCACCCTTCGGGAAGCAAGCTACAGTAAGCTTTCAAGGTTTAGCCAACCTCGATAAATTGATTGCAGCGTTTAAATCCCTGTCCATTGAATGACCACAACTACCACAGTTGTAGGTTCTTTCTTTGAGTGGCATATCTTGAATATGTCCACAATTGGAACAGGTTTTACTCGATGGATACCAACGATCTGCAATAATTATTTCACAACCAAACTTTTTAGCTTTATATTCCAACTGACGCTTGAACTCATGGAAACCGCAATCAGCAATGACTTGGGACAATTTATGGTTAGATAACATCCCCGAAACTTTTAAATCTTCTACTACTATTTTTGCGTGGTTTTTGCATAAGAAAGTAGTGATTTGATGGAGCGTATCTTTTCGGAGATTAGCTACCCTAGAATGATGTTTAGCGAGTTGAATTTTAGCTTTATATCGGTTGTTAGACCCTTTGCTTTTTCTGGCAAACCTTCTAGATAATCTTCTCAGTTTTTCTAGATTAGTTTTGTAATGTTTGGGATTAGCAAACACAACACCTGTAGAGAGTGTTGCCAGTTCCTTGACACCTAAATCAACGCCAACAACATCGTGTTGCTTAACGGTTGGTTCATGTTTCTGCTCGTAAGCGAAGGCAATAAACCAACTATCAGCAGTGCGTGATATTGTGATTGATTTACAAGTAGTGTGAGGTAAAATCTCGTAAGTTCTTACCCATCCAATCGTAGGCAGTTTTATTGATTTACCACCAACAGGAATAGGTTTACCGCCAGCATCAATAGTAAAAGAATCATGATGCCCTTTCTTTTTAAAGTTAGGATATCCACCTTTTCCACTAAAGAATCTAGAGAAAGAATCACCAAGATTATCAAAGGCGTATTGAGTTATTTTCTGACAAATACCAGTTTCTTTAATCCAGGTGAATTCTGGTTTAACGTGGTTGTTAAAGAACTTTTTTAGGAGATATTTGTTAGGCTTTAATCCATCTTTATAAAGGTTGTTCCAAGTAGCTAAACCCCAATTATAAGTAAACCTCGCAATACCAGCGTGTTTACTCATGATGATTTTTTGGTTTTGACTTAGTTTGAGCTTTGTTTTGATGGATAAAAGCATTGCTCGACCTCAACACTGTATTGCTTTCTTGTCTAAGCTTGTCATATCTTGTAGAGGTTTGTCTATTTATTTGTCAACTAAGTTATTGCTCTATCCTCCTGGCACTGATGGTAATAGGTGCGATTGGGGGAATCATTGTTACCTACCTCAATAATGGCAAGATTGTGATTGGCCCTCATCTTTTTGCTGGCTTAGGGATGGTGGGGTTAATTTCTACTTCTGCGGCGTTAGTTCCCTTTATGCAGAAGCATGACTGGGTTCGCAGCATCCACGTTTCGCTGAACCTTATTCTGTTGGGATTGTTTGGCTGGCAAGCTGTGACAGGGGTGCAAATTGTGCAAAAGATTTTGAGCCAGATGATGAAGAATGGTGCGGCATAAGTAGTATTTATTATTTTGAGATCAGGACTCAGTACGGTAGGGATACGGTCACTTACGCTACAGGAGATTTGCCCTCTTGGGCGATTGGCCGGGGCCTGTCGTCTAACGGCGAGTCTGTGAATGTAGAATCCCCACGCCTTTAGGCTGGGGAGTGTCAACAAATAAAAACTCAAGTCTGTAGGATAGTCAAAAAAAAATTGCGCCTTTTCCGAAATTGAATTATTTGCGGTTGTAGATATATACGTACTTAACAAAGCGAGATGTTATTGAGGCGAAACGTCAATTTTTTTAACTGCTAAATATAGCAGCAAGATGTCAAAACCTTTTCAGTGTAGGGATTGTGCGATTGCATCCCCCAATAGAATGAGCCTCGTGGGGGAAGCATTAATGTCTTCATCAGTGATAAGGTAAGACTATCATCGAAAATTCGATAAAAACATCATTTTTTAGCTGTTTGTAATTCTCAGAAATTTTAATCAAACCTTTGACCGAAACTTAAATGATAGAGACTTGGGTATGGTTTAAGTGAATCGCTGAGGAAGTCGTTAAGTTTGTAACAGGAGAAGTCGGGTGCTTAACAACATATCTAACTTTTTTTCTTTGCGCCAATTGACAATCCCCGCCATTGGTCTAATTTTCACCCTTGGTGTGGTGGGTGAAAAAACTCTACTCAATAATCAGATTAAACAATCGCCTTACTCTACACAAGGGATTGCCGCTACTCTCCCCAAATTGACGCAGCAAAAACAAGATAGTTCCTCGACTCCTCTGTTAGTGCAACTAAGACAAGTTCGTGACCAAAGAAGTCAACTCAACACCGCAGCTAAAGATACGCAAAGCATTACCAATCTTCAGTCACAGCAACCTAGACTAGCTTCCTCTGTCAGTTTAGAAAAGAATATTAATACTCAAAAAGCTGCCAAAAACTCAGGACTCAACCAAAAAGTCAACATACCTACAAAAGATGGGATTTATCTGTATGGTCAATCAGCACAACCAAACCAGATAGGACAAGGTTATGTTGTATTTCAAAAACGGCAAGGTAGATTAGTTGGTGCATTATATATGCCTAGGTCTGAGTTTAGCTGTTTCCAAGGCACACTCAACCAATCTGGAGAGTTGGCAATGACTGTTACGACTACACCAGATGCAGGTATTTCACCAGATGTAGCTACAACTAGTAGAATACCTACATTTTCCAGCGATGAGCCAATGACTTATGCCCACTCTGTAGCCTTGCAAGACTATCACCAGATTAACGCTATTAGTGGGAACGATCGCCGCATTCTCCAAATGTGTACTCAACGTTAACTGTCACCTGTCACCTGTCCCCTGTCACCTAACTAAAACTCAATCCCTGGTTGCGCCTTGACGTTTTGATCACGGAAAGGATGCTTAACCAGGGTCATCTCTGTAACTAGGTCAGCACGGTCAATGATAGCGGCGGGTGCGCCTCTACCAGTGAGGATGACGTGTTTATTGGGTGGCTTTTCTGCTAGACCAGCTAACACTTCATCAACTTGTAAATATCCCATTTTAAGCGCAATATTAATTTCATCTAATAGCACCACCTGAAAATCAGGGTTGCGGATAAATTCTAGTGATTTTTCCCAAGCTGCGCTGGCTTTTTCCAAATCGCGATCGCGGTCTTGGGTTTCCCAGGTGAAGCCTTCCCCCATTGCGTGAAATTCTATTTGGTCTGCCCAAAGGCTGAACACCTTTTTTTCTGAAGGTTCCCACGAACCTTTGATGTATTGGACAATGGCTACTTTGTAACCATGACCAAGCGATCGCAACACCATACCCAAGGCGGCGGTTGTTTTCCCTTTACCGTTACCAGTATTGACAATAATTAACCCTTTTTCTGGCACAGCTGATGCTATGCGTCGTTCTTGTACTTCTTTACGACGCTGCATTTTTTCGCGGTACTGTTCATCAGTCAGATTGGCTGACATTATTTCATCAATTAAACGCTCAATTTCCTTATCTGATTCTAATGCTTCTGGTGTATCACTTGTCATCAAAGTCATCGGAGGATACAGAAAATAGATGTTACAACTAAAAAAAACAAGAAAAATTCGTACTGAAATTAATCAGCATCTGGGGTGGATTTAGCAGAGAATCAAGAAAATTTTGTCAAAACAGGCGGATATTTCTACTAAATCTGCTCCTGTAGGAGATGTTGCGTGCATGATTTAGTGTGAGGCTGTATAAAAATATATGTGGTGAATCTGTCTATAGCGGTTATCGTTTTAGTGAGGTACAAGAACCCCAACCTCCTCCCCGCACGCAAAGAGGGGGCTATGATATACCTCATGTGATTAAGAAACGCTCTAATTGTCTGCTAATTTTTGCAATTGAGTTTTGAGTCTTGAGTATGTCTAATCAGATTACGCTAGAGAATATTGATAATATACTTACCTTTGTAACATTATTTTCTAATCAAGACTGCCAGCTATATGACATACAAACAGAACCTCTAACGTTAGACCCCTACAACTATTCTAAAGAATTTCATCGATTCATCACAGCACTTTACACAGAAAAATTTGTCATATCTTTTGATTGGACAAATTGGCAGCATGAAGCGAATCTTTTTATAACTACTCCCGAATTATTAAATGTAGCCGATATTTCTACAATACAGAAATTATTTACTAGCCACGTTCGTAAAGAACGTTTTTGTAGTGGACATCTAGCACAACTAATAGATAATGGTCATTTTTTGACAATATTGCAGCGACTACAAGTCATCTATAAGGATTTAATTTGAGAAAATCCTGACAAATCCAGTCACAGAAATATATAGAGTAAATAGAAATTGTTCAAGGTAAACTTTTCTATAAATAGGGTATAGAAGAAGCCATAATACAAACCGGAACTCTTTTATAAGCAGGTGTGCCACTTTGCGGATCAATTTTGGCTTTAAATAACACATTAGCTTCAGGATAAAACATAAAAGCTACACCCTCAAGAATCGCCCCGCAAATAATTTCAATATTGTCTAATTCTCCCCTATCTCCTTTGACTATGACTCGCTGATGTTCTTGAAATCCGGCTTTTCTGACATCCAGAGGATTCATTAAAATACAGTGACGATGGGACATTCCTCGATATTTATCTTCACTGCGATAAACTACTGTATTATGTTGACCATAACTGCGTCCTGTGCCTAAAATTACTACAATCCCTGGCTGATTTTCTGCCACACCAAACTCTGATTTAGTGGGTACTGATAATTGTGGTAAAGGAGTGACAAACATCTGCGCTTTACCATCAGATGTGGGAAATTTTGGTTCATCCAAAATCCGCCCTTCAATCATAAATTCTTCTTTCGTCTGGTCAATTGTGCTAATTTTTTGATAGTCAGGAATAGTTTTAGCAATTAATTCTCTCACATAAACTGTATCTTGCAGTTTACGCCAATTTATCGGGCTTTCATCATGTAAACGATGAGCAATTTCTGTAATTAATTCTACTTCGGAAATCAAGTCAGCATTGGGTGATTGCAAATGACTTTTACCTGCATTATTTAACCGCACAAAGTTATTACCAGATTCAGTTGTTGTTTTGTGAGGGTTTTCAAAGCGATTAAATACAGGTAATATTAAAGTATGCTGTTTTCCTAATCCGTGAAAATGTCCTAGGTTCGGTTTAGTTGCTACATAAAATATAGTGTTTATTTGTGACAATGCTTGTTTTGCTTGGTGTAAATCGGGGTTAGCTGCATACAAATTTCCCCCTAAACAAAATAATGTATCTATTCTACCTAATTCTGCTGCTGTTATTAAGTCACGGGTATGATAACCAGGAGTTTCATTTAAGGGCTTTCCTAATAGTTGAGATAGGGCTTGTTTGATTTCTTCTCGCAAGTTGACAGTGACACCCATTGAACCAAATCCTTGGACATTAGAATGTCCTCGAATTGGCATTGTCCCAGCACCAATTTTACCAGCATTGCCTGTAATTAAGGCTGTATTAGCAATACTAAAAATATTGTCTACACCATTAGCGTGTTGAGTTATACCCATAGCCCAGGCAAAAACTACCCGCGCTGATGTACCAATCATATAAGCTGCTGCGGTGATTTCTTCTTGGGATAAACCACAGGTATTAGTGATACTATCCCAGGATATATTATTAGCGTAATTTACAACTTCTTGCCAATTTTGTGTATAGGATTTAAGATAGTCTGTCTTGATCAAATTCTGGGCAATTAGAGATTTTTGCAGTCCTACAAATAATGCGGTATCACTACCAGGAATTGGTTGTAAGTATAAAGAAGATATATCTGAACCGCCTGTGAGTAAAGATTTGATAGGAAATGCGGGAGATGCAAATTTAACTAAACCGATTTCAATTTGAGGATTAATAATAATTACTTTACCGCCTCTTTCCCGCAATTTGATTAATTCGTTCATCAGTCGCGGATGATTTGCAGGTGCGTTAGAACCAATTAAAACAATACAATCACTATGTTTTAAGCTCTCTAGGCTTACCATTGATGTACCTGAGCCGAAAACCTTCTTTAACCCCACTGTTGAGGGTGCGTGACACAAATCTGAACAGTCTGCTAGATTATTACTACCTAGCGATCGCATGAATAATTGTAGTAAATAAGCCGCTTCATTAGATGAACGTCCCGAACTATAACTAGCAATTCGTGCCGGTGGTAAATTAAAAGCCTGTGTAGCGATGTGGTAAACTTCTTCCCAGGTTATACGTTGATAATGGGATGAACCTGATCTGAGAATGACAGGATAACTTAATCTACCCAAGCGATCGCACCCTTGAGAATCCAGTTTTTGTAATTCACTGATACTATGTACTTGGAAAAAATCTCGTTTAATCCCTGGTTGCAATTCCGCAGCGATCGCCTCTACACTTTTAGCACAGCGTTGTAAATATTCTCCCGCTTCATTAACAAACCCCCCTTTTTGTCCACCCGTACCCCACGCGCAAGATAAACACGCACTTTTATGATTGAGAGTTTGCCATAATTTTAATCCCTGCGGTGAGAGAGTTTGCTCTACCCAATACTGAATTACAGGTAAACCACCCCCAGCAGGGGAGCTAGACTTGCTTTCGGGTAAATTATCCATAGTTAGCTAAATCTCAACTCGCTTAACTAACTATTATTATTGCTAAAAATTATTTGGCTTCGCAGGATGTTGCAGAACAGAAATATAAACCGGGTGCGGCTTTTTAGAAAAGACAGTATCCTGAAGCTCATCACGTAAAGTTTTGTAATCATGCACGCATTTTGCGTAAAATCCTCTGCTAAGAGAAGATACCAGAATAGATATTCTCTACTGGAGTTATGGAGTGTGAGATGACGAATGATTTCCCACAAAAAGACGACACTCTCAACCAAGAACTACAAAAGCTAGTTAATGAAGCCAAGCAATATCCTGCTGACAGTCAAAACCCCACTGACAGAGCAAAACGACGCATAGCTTTAAATAAGCTGATCAATGCTATTAAATATTCTGGGAAATTGAGTAAGCAAACTAAGTGGTTAGAATCACCCCAATATGAAGATTATTATCATGAAGCATTACAACTCACATTCATAGAAATTTGTCAAAAAATAGAAAAATATGATCCACAATATTCTGTAATGCAGTGGGTAAATATAATCTTCTCCCGACGAATGTCGGATGTGAGACAAAAAGACCAAAAAAGAGGAATGACTTGGCTTCCCAAACAGCAAGAAATTGACTCTTTAGATACATTAAACCAAGAAGTACCCGTAGAGAGTGAGATATCTAACGAAGAACAACTAAAAGAAATTATTGAAAATGACCCAGAGAATTTTTTAAGTAGCCAGTATGTTAAGGAAAATCCCCAAGCTAATTTAAAAGTTATTTTGCTATTGATTATAGAAGGTAAACAATGGAAAGAAATTTCTGAAGAATTAGGCGTACCAATTTCAACAGCTTCTGATTTTTATCGCCGCCGAATGCGTAATATTGTCACCTATCTAAAGAAGTATATATAGAAACTGAATTAATTATCTTAGAAAACTTTGGAGATTGTCTAATGAAAAGTATCACCGATCAATTAACATTTAGCGTAACTTTAACTAACAAAGCTCGTACTATTGCTGAAGAATATAGCAAAGGAATTTCTAACCCTCTTAAAAAGCAACAAATTTATCTCAATACTTTAGCTGTGTATGCTGTAGATTACTATCTCCAGTGTATGGGATTTGCCACTGATTTAGAGGGGAGTGATAGCCGCGATCGCCTGACAATTCAACTGATGAATGTAGCTGATTTAAACATAAAAAACATCGGTAAATTAGAATGTCGTCCAGTATTAACAAACACCGAAATATGTGAAATTCCGCCCGAAGTTTGGTCAGACAGAGTTGGTTATATAGCAGTACAATTCAATTCCGACTTCCAAGAAGCAACCATTTTAGGTTTTACACCTCAAGCCGCAGCAGAAATTCCTCTACATCAGTTGCAATCCTTAGATGATTTCTTAATTTATTTGAGCGAACTAGAAATAGCTAACTCCTCCCAAATAGAAAAATCACCAACTATGGTGAAAATTGGGCAATGGTTAGATGGATTTGTTGATGCAGGTTGGCAAACTATTGAGCATCTATTAAATCCCCAACAATTGGGATTAGCTTTTAAAAGTACCGTGACGATGACACGAGGGCAAAAAATCGACTTGGGGATGAATCTTGACAAAATCTCTGTAGCTTTAGTAGTCAAAATTTCTGAGCCAAAAGCAGGAGAAATTGACATCTTAACCCAAGTATATCCTATTGGAAATAATGTTTTACCTGAAGGAGTGGAGTTAAGCATTAAAGATGAATCAGGAGAAGATGTTTTATCAGTCACATCAAGAAATGAAGATAATTGGATTCAATTAGAGTTTAGTGCTGAAGTAGGAGAAAAATTCCAAATCATAATCACTCATAAAGAATTTCAACAAACAAGAATATTTGAAATTTAATAACTCTTGACTCTACTCTCCGCGCCTCCGCGCCTCTGCGTGAAATCCATAAACTTCTGTTCACAACACCAATAGTCTAGTTTCTATGAATAAAACCATAACCCTGATTGCTTCCCTACTCTTATTCCCTTCCCACACCTTTGCTGTTCAAACATTCCCTGATAAAGTTTCCCAAACAAAAGTAGAAACTTCCACTTGTCAAATCACACCAGAAAACCCAGAAACCGGAGAGTATTCCGAAAAACAACTGCAAACCCTCGCCGAGAACATTACAGTCAGAGTAATTGGTGACAATAACGGAGGTTCAGGAATATTACTCGCTAAAAAAGGCAATACCTATTTAGTAATGACCAACTCCCATGTAATTAGAGGAATGAACAGCCTTAACCTCCAAACATCTGACGGTAAAACTTATCCTGCACAAATTCTTCCCAAAACTAACTTTGATAAATTTGATTTAGCTTTAATTCAATTCGAGTCAAACCAAAACTATTGTTTACCCGAACAGGAAAAAATTGCTACATCAGTTCCCAACCCAGAGACACCAGTCATGGCGGTGGGATATTCCTCAGAAAAAAGACAGCTAGTATTTCGCACAGGTAAAGTACAACAAATTGCCCAACGACCGCTTAAAGAAGGATATCAAATTGGTTACACCAGCGATATTGAACAGGGAATGAGTGGCGGTGTAATTCTCAACTCGCGTGGAGAACTAATTGGGATAAATGGTAGAAGTGCTTATCCCATTTTTAACACAGGTTATGTATATCCTGATGATTCTAGACCGACAGAAGCAGAAATCCAGGAAATGCGAAAAGTAAGTTGGGGAATACCAATCTCAACTTTTTTAGCGCAGGTTAATACAGAGATATTAACAGCTTATTCTTTACCTTTACCACAATCACAACCTGATGTACCTACAACCCAATTAACCGGATGGTTAAGAGACTTAGAACAAAAAGCCAAACAAATCACCGTTAGAATTGATAGTAGTAGTAACGCTAATGGTTCGGGAATAATCATTGCTAAAAATGGGGATACTTATACAGTATTAACAGCAGCGCACGTTGTTTGTGAAAGAGAAGATGCTACTCAGCCATGTGGAAACTATAACTATCAAATACTTGCGCCAGATGGTAAACAATATGCTATAGATAAAAGCACGATTAAAACAGAAGAAGGTGTAGATTTAGGGGTTGTTAAATTTACTGCTAGTAACCAGAATTATCAAGTTGCGACTTTAGCAAATTATAATCCTAATGATTACGATTATATGTTAACTGCTGGCTATCCCAAATTAGGGAATAATTCACCTTGGCGGTTGACAATGGGGCAGATTTTTGAAAAAGAACAAGGATTACTACAATCTAGACAATCAGATTTTCAAACTGATAGTTCTAGCCAATTACAAACAGCGAGTTCTTTAACCGGAGGATATGAGTTAGTTTACAGCAGCATCACCTATGGTGGCATGAGTGGCGGGCCAGTATTAGATTTTATGGGAAGAGTGATTGGGATTCATGGACGTGCAGAAGGGGAACAAGCCATTGATGAGAAAACAGGAGATAGGGGTACTAGTGATGGAAGAGTACAACTAGGCTATAGTTTAGGTATTCCAACCAGTACCTTTTTAGGGTTAGCAACAAGATTGGGAGTGCAAGCGCAAAAAGTAGAAACTAATGCTGCACCGCAATTAAAAGCCGAACAAATTAAGTCTATTCAAGCAGCGACATTATCAACAGATATCGACAAAGGAAATGCTACAGCTAGCCAATGGATAGAAAGAGGAAATCAACTGTGGCGATTGCGTCGTTATGAAGAAGCAGTCACAGCATTTGATGAAGCCATCAAGCTAAAACCAGCATTTGTTTATTTAGCTTATTATGGCAAGGGTTTAGCTTTGGGGTGGAGTGGAAAAGATCCAGAAGCAATAGCTGCATTAGAGTCAGCAACCAAACTCAAACCGGACTTTGTAGCTGCTTGGCAAAAACTAAGTTCATTTTATCGTATATTCCAGCAGCCAGAAAAGGGGTTAGTAGCAATAGAAAAAGCAATTCAACTCCAGCCAAACAACCCAAACTTGTACAATGAGAAAAAGCAATTATTAGAGAATTTAAAACGATATGCAGAAGCAGAAGCAGCAATAAATAAAGCAATTGAACTCAATCCCCGTGCTGCGTTTTACAGTAATCGTGGTAATATTTACAAAGAGCAGAAGCAATGGGAATTAGCACTCGCTGATTACACCAAAGCCATTGCGATTAATCCTCAACATGCTTCTGCTTACTACAATCGGGGTATTCTTTACGAAGAGCAGAAGAAATGGGATTTAGCACTCGCTGATTTCACCAAAGCTATTACAATTAATCCTCAGTCTGCTAATGCTTACTACAATCGGGGTGTTCTTTACAAAGAGCAGAAGAAATGGGATTTAGCACTCGCTGATTACACCAAAGCCATTACAATTAATCCTCAGTTTGCTCTTGCTTACTACAATCGGGGTAATCTTTACAAAGAGCAGAAGAAATGGGATTTAGCACTCGCTGATTACACCAAAGCCATTACAATTAATCCTCAGTTTGCTGATGCTTACTACAATCGGGGTATTCTTTACAAAGAGCAGAAGAAATGGGATTTAGCACTCGCTGATTACACCAAAGCCATTACAATTAATCCTCAGTTTGCTCTTGCTTACTACAATCGGGGTAATCTTTACAAAGAGCAGAAGAAATGGGATTTAGCACTCGCTGATTACACCAAAGCCATTACAATTAATCCTCATTCTGCTAGTGCTTACAACAATCGGGGTATTCTTTACGAAGAGCAGAAAAAATGGAATTTAGCACTCGCTGATTTCACCAAAGCTATTACAATTAATCCTCAGTTTGCTGGTGCTTACTACAATCGGGGTATTCTTTACAAAGAGCAGAAGAAATGGGATTTAGCACTTGTTGATTATACCAAAGCCATTGCGATTAATCCTCAGTTAGCTGAAGCTTACATCAATCGGGGTATTCTTTACAAAGAGCAGAAGAAATGGGATTTAGCACTCGCTGATTACACCAAAGCAATTAATATAAATCCTCATTCTGCTAGTGCTTACAACAATCGTGGTAATCTTTACAATGAGCAGAAGAAATGGGATTTAGCACTCGCTGATTACACCAAAGCAATTAATATAAATCCTCATTCTGCTAGTGCTTACAACAATCGTGGTAATCTTTACAATGAGCAGAAGAAATGGGATTTAGCACTCGCTGATTACACCAAAGCAATTAATATAAATCCTCATTCTGCTAGTGCTTACAACAATCGGGGTATTCTTTACAAAGAGCAGAAGAAATGGGATTTAGCACTCGCTGATTACACCAAAGCAATTAATATAAATCCTCAGTTAGCTCAAGCTTATTTAGGTCTATCATTCGTTTACTCTGAAAAAGGTGATAAACAGAAAGCTATTCAAAATTTACAGCAAGCAGCCCAACTTTTCCAAGCTCAAGGAAATACTACTAGTTATAATACAGTGATGAATTTCTTAAAAAAATTGCAACAATAAATATAATAATCTATTTAATTAATTACTCCTCGCTTATAAAACAGCCATATTAGACATAAAACATAGCTGATATAATAACTGTCTATGTTTGATAACGTCTGTCGCTTTTTAGCAGAGTCATTTTCCGCCGATTTCGCCACCTGGTTACTCGGTGAATCTGTTGCACTCACTCAACTCAGTCCATCAGAATTATCCCTCGAACCGATTCGAGCGGATGCTTTAATTCTGTTACAGTCAGATGAATTTGTCCTGCATATCGAATTCCAAACCGAACCAAAAGCCGACATTCCTTTTCGGATGACGGATTATCGGTTAAGGGTGTATCGCAAATTTCCCAAAAAGCGGATGCGTCAGATTGTGATTTATCTCCAACCCACCACATCCGAATTAGTGCAGCAAACAGCCTTTGTGTTAGAAAATACCCGTCATGAATTTGGAGTGATTCGTCTTTGGGAGCAACCCAGTGACATATTTTTAAACACTCCGGGTTTGTTACCGTTCGCAACCCTGAGCCAAACTGAGGATAAAACACGCACATTACAGCAGGTTGCAGAAGCTATTGAGCAAATAAACGACACCCGAATCCAAAATAATATTGCTGCGTCAACGGCAATCTTAGCTGGGCTAGTATTAAACAAGAAACTGATCAAAAGGTTATTACGGAGTGATGCTATGCGCGAGTCTGTAATTTATCAGGATATTCAGCAGGAAAAAGCTTTGGCGATTGTGACGCGACTACTTCGCCGTAAAGTTGGAACTGTTCCACCTGCACAGCTATTGAAAATCCAAGCTTTGGAATCAACGCAGTTAGATGATTTAGCAGAGGCTTTACTTGATTTTTCGAGTTTAGCAGATTTAGAAGCTTGGTTAGTGCAACATCAAGGTTAAGATTATTTTCAGTTTTGCTTCTGGGAGTGTAACCCAACAGGGAAAATTCTGGGTTTGGTTGGGTTTCACTCAGTTAGCGATCGCCCACCTTGAAAAATCTGTTCAGCAGTCAAGTTTTGGCGCAGTGTATCTATCCCGCCTCGGAATCAATTCCGAGTCTCATAGCGCAAGTCCTCTCAATAGGACTCAAAGAGAAATTCCATTTAGTCCACTTGAGTGGACTTTAGCTATTAGCCTAGAACTTAAGTTCTAGGCGGTATCAGGGTTCAGCATGAAAATGTTGGACTTGTGTGTATACTGTAGCCTTGTAGGAGAGAGGTCAAAACTGGGCTACACCGGAGAACCGCTATATGTTAATGCAAGCGGTTCAGTGTCTTCCACGTTGTCAAAACTCACGCAAAAACTAAACTTTTGTAACTAAATTTCCCTCCTGCGTAAAAACACAGTGCAGGTGCAGAAAAACAAATAGAAGCAATCAACAAGGTTGCATCACCCATAAAAATGATGTTTACAAGGGTTAAAATCATGTTGAAAAGAGTTGTTGCGTCTTTGGCTACATCCGTTGGTCTGTTAAGCCTGAATGTTAACGCTGCATTAGCAAAACCAGCCGTTGATTTTACATACCACAAAAGCTTTTATCCATCAAGTTGTAATATTACGATTAATCGTGAACTATTTAGCTGTAACTATGGAGTTATAGGTGCTTTCAATAATGGAACTGGTAATCTGAAACTATGCACTACAACCTATTGCTTGATTCTCATCCTGAATCGTACTCAATTGCAAAATATCGCAAATGGTAATGCTTTTTATATTAATCAAATTGCTTTGCAACAAGGAAATAGAATTACTAATGAATGGAATATGTCTATGAAATGTGCTATTAACGCAGATGCTCTGGGATGTCTGGGTAATTTAAGAAATGGGAGTAGAGTAGCAATTTATGCGGAGTAGGATATTAGGGGACAGGGGACAGGGGACAGGTGACAGGTGACAGTATTTCTGTATGGTGGGTATTGCTGGAAGTTTATTCAACAAAACGTAGGGGTTTAAATCCCAGGCTTCTATCAAGCCGCAAGTGTTGTGGCGGGGTCTAAATCCCCGTTACAACAGGTAATTGCGTTAGCGGAGCGGGGCGTTAGCCCATTGCGTTAGCGGAGCGGGACGTTAGTCCATTGCGAATTGCGAATTGCGAATTGCGAATTGGTTTTATACTTATTAATAATGGTGCAAGTCATCAGTTAAAACTTTGCATAAATATGGACAAGTAACCCGAATTGATAATATAAATTTTTGCTGGGGTAGGAGTGGTAAAAGCATGAATAAGTTAGTCGTCCTCACGTTGGATGGTGACTTCCCTGAGGGGTTTCGCGTTAGTCTAGAAATTGGTGAAGATGGTTCTTACCCTGATGTTGAGCTAAATGACAACGCATTAAAATTACCGTCTCTTCCTACCCTACCTCATATCTATCAAGAGTGGTCTAATAGTTATCGTAGTCTGGATGGATACCGGATTAAACCAAAAAAAAACCAGATTACTAATGTTAAGTTTCAAGCTTTAAAACAAGAATGTCACGCGCAAACGGATATTCTTAAACAAAAATTTATTACTTGGTTACAAGCAGAATCGTTTCGCACGATTAAAGAAGTCTGCTTAACACATTTAAATATTACTGACGAAGTGCGCGTAATTATTCGCACGAATGAAACTCAACAGCGAAAATTACCTTGGCATTTATGGGATTTATTTGAGTCTTACCTTCATGCAGAGGTGGCTTTTAGTTCTTTGTCATCCCAAAGATTTCAAAAAAGCCTACGCCTAAATACTCGCATTTTAATTATCTTGGGTAATAGTGAGGGGATTAATGTTAAAGAAGATGAAAAACTACTCAAAAAATATTGCCAAGCAGCCGAAATAGTTGTTTTAGCTGAACCAACACCCGCAGAACTTAACCAATATCTCTGGGATGACACAGGCTGGGATATGATATTTTTCTCTGGTCATAGTCGCACAGAATCGGCAAAGGGGAGAATTTTTCTTAACCGCACTGATAGTTTAACGATGGATGAGTTGCGGTATGGACTGCAAACCGCCGTCACCAAAGGGTTACAGTTGGCTTTTTTTAATTCTTGTGATGGTTTAGGAATTGCGGCTGAGTTAGAAAGTCTGCATATTCCGCAAATCATTGTGATGCGCGAACCAGTACCAGATAAGGTAGCAAATCAGTTTCTCAAGTATTTTTTAGAAGAGTTTACTAAGGGAAAATCTTTTTATAAGTCTGTTAATATTGCGCGCAAAAAATTACAGGGTTTAGAAACAGAATATCCTTGTGCGAGTTGGTTGCCTGTAATTGTCCAAAATTTGTTATCAACACCTCCTACGTGGCAGAGTATGGGGACTGTAGCTAAATGTCCCTATCGTGGGTTAGCGGCTTTTCAAGAAGCAGATGCAGCCTATTTTTATGGACGAGAAACGGTGACTCAGCAGTTAGTAACTGCGGTGAAGCAAAAAAATTTAGTAGCCGTTGTTGGGGCTTCGGGGAGTGGGAAGTCTTCTGTGGTGTTTGCGGGGTTAGTTCCGCAACTGAAGCGAGATAAAAGTCATCATTGGCAGATTGTGTCTTTTCGTCCTGGGAATAATCCGTTAGAATCTTTAGCGATCGCACTTTCTCAGGAAATAGGAAATAGAGAAAGGCTACAAGAGTTAGAATTGGAGGTGGAGTTGAGAAATAGCGATGTCTGCGACGGGCTACGCCTACGCACCTTACAAAACTTCTTAGAGTCTAGCATTATAGCCTCACCCAAATCTCATATAGTTTTAATAGCTGACCAATTTGAAGAACTCTACACTCTTTGTCAGGATGCTGAGGAACGCAGAATCTTTTTAGATCATCTCTTAAATGCGGTGAAGACTGTTCCTAACTTTACCTTAGTCATCACTTTGCGAGCCGATTTTTTTGGGGAAGCTTTATCTTACCGTCCTTTGAGCGATGCCTTGCAAGATGCCCAATTAAATTTAGGAGCGATGAATGCCGTAGAATTAGAAAGTGCGATCGCTCAACCTGCCCATAGTCTGAATGTACAATTAGAACCAGGATTAACCCAACGCCTCATTGATGCGGTGTTAGAGTCTCCCAGTCACTTACCCTTACTCGAATTTACCTTAACTCAGTTGTGGCAACAGCAACAACAAGGATGGCTAACCCATCAAGCATACACAGACATTGGGGGCATAGAAACCGCCCTAGCCAGCCATGCGAATTTAATCTACACCCAACTGAGTACAGCAGACAAGGAAAAGGTGCAACAGATATTTATTCAGCTAGTGCAACCAGGAGAACACAACGCAGATGTCCGTCGTTTAGCGACTCGTGAGGAAATTGGAGAAGCAAATTGGCATTTAGTCGCACAGTTAGCAGATGCGCGGTTAGTTGTAACCAACCGTAACGAATTGACTAAAATTGAAACAGTAGAAATTATTCATGAAACATTAATCAAACACTGGCGCACATTCAAACAATGGATGATTAATCATGGAGAGTTCCGCCGTTGGCAAGAACAATTAAGGGTAAACATCCGACAATGGAAAAATAGTCGTCAAGATGATGGGGGTTTATTGCGGGGAAAACCTCTATTTGATGCCGAAATATGGTTAATGCAACGCCCGACAGAAATTAGTAATTATGAACAAGATTTTATTAATTTAAGTTTAGCACTGCGGCAAAGAGAAGAACAAAAAGAACTTAATGCTAAAAGAACAAAAATTATCGGCTTGACTGGAGGAATAATAGTAACTTCAATATTCGCTTGCTTCGCCTTATTTCAATGGCAACAAGCCGATTTTCAACGTCAACAAGCACAAATTAACGAGTTAAAATCCCTAAGTCTTGCAGGGAAATCTCTAATTAACTCAGGAGATGAAATAGCAGGATTAATACCCATATTAAAAAGTTTGACAAGTTTAAAAACATTAACTAATTTAGATAACAGCACCAACATAGATATATTAGGTAATAATCTCGAAGTTATCAATCAAATCCGCGAATACAACCGCTTAACAGGACATCCAGACGAAGTTGCCAGTCTTAACTTCAGTTCTAACGGTCAGATATTAGCATCAGCCAGCCGAAACCAAATTAAGCTATGGGGACGCAAGGGAAATTTACTGCAAACCCTGACAGTAAATAATAATGATATTTTTAGTGTAATTATGAGCCACGATAATCAATATTTAATAGCGGCTAGTTTTGACAATAAAATTACTGTTTGGCGATATAATCCTGCAATCAATTTATTTGTAGAGAAACCTATTTTAAATTTTATCGAAAAAGATGGATTATTGGCAGTTAGCATTAGCCCTGATGGTAAAACTCTAGCAACTGCTACAAAAACAGGTCAAGTCAAATTCTGGACAATTGATGGTAAACTTTTAAAAACTATTTCTGCCCATAGTCAAAAAATCTGGCATTTAAGTTTTAGTGCAGATGGTCAAAAATTGGCAACTGCCAGTGCTGATAATACTGTAAAACTTTGGAACACAGAAGGCAAGTTATTAACAACTTTACAAGGTCATAGTGATGAAGTTTTCAGTGTTAATTTTAGTCCCAATAGTCAACTTATAGTTACTGGCAGCAAAGATAAAAATGTGAAGTTATGGGATTTAACAGGTAAGCTATTACATACATTTACTGCTCATAACGATGAAGTTTTAGATGTCCGTTTTAGTCCAGATAGTGAATTAATCGCCTCTGCAAGTGCTGATGATACAGTCAGAGTTTGGAGTATTAAACAACAAAAAGAACTCTACAAATTTTCAGGACATGGTGGTAAAGCATCAGAGGTGAGTTTTAGTCCTGATGGTCAAATCTTAGCAAGTGCAAGTGCAGATAAGACAGTCAAACTTTGGCGTTTGCAGGGTATTTTACCAACTTTTACTGGTAATTATGTGAGTATCAGTCCAGATGGGGAAACTATTGCAGTTAGTAATGAAGAAGGTATTATCACCCTGCGACGACGGGATGGGACATTACTACAAAGTTTTAAAGCACACACCACAGAAATTATCAAAGTAATTTTTCACCCCAAAAGTAAAAATCTAGTCAGTATCGGTAAGGATAATCAAATTAAACTTTGGGATTTATCAGGAAACTTATTAAAAAGTTGGCAAGGACACGATCTTAGTCATCAGAATACATTGGACTTTGCACCTATTCAAGATATTAGCTTTAGTCCTGATGGTAATCAGATTGTCACGATTAGCAGAATTGACAACAAAGTAAAATTTTGGAATCTCGAAGGTAATTTATTAAAAACTTGGCAGAATGATAATCAGTTTTTAACCAGCATTAACTTTAGTCCAGATGGTAAAACTTTAGCAACATCTGGGGATAAAACAGTAAAGCTGTGGAATTTGTCGGGGGATTTATTAAAAACTTTATCAGGACATGAAGATAATATAGCCACCGTAAATTTTAGTCCTGATGGAAGAATAATTGCGACGGCGGCGGCTGATAAAACTGTGAAGATTTGGCATAGTCAAACTGGTGAAATGCTACGCAGTTTATCGCATAATGATAGTGTATCTAGTATTGCTTTTAGTCATAACAGCAAAGTTATAGTTACAGCCAGTGGGGACAAAATTAGGTTTTGGAATTTGGATGGAGAATTACTGTATACTCTTGCAGGACATAAAGGGGAAGTTTTTCAAGTTAATTTGAGTTTAGATGGGAACTTTCTGGCTTCTGTACACATCGGGAATCATGTGATTTTATGGAATTTAGATATTCATGATTTACAACAACTTAGTTGTGATTGGTTGCAAGACTACTTGACGACAAATCAAGATTTAAATGTTGATGAACACCATATTTGTAATTGAGCATTATAAAATCATATTTGCACTAGTAAGTAGAACGGTGTAAATAATTAAAGGTTTGTAGTGAGGACTTTAGTCCTCTAATAAGGACTGAAGTCCTTACTACGAACTAGATGCCAAGCTTTTTACATTCCTTCACATAGTTTGGTTTTTTCAAGTCGTTCTACTTAATCACCAAAACTCAGAATTTCGATAATTACGAATTAATATCATGTTCTGTCTCAAAATACCCGTTACTTGTCTCAGCCTGATAATTGCTACCTTTACTACCTATAGCGTAGTAATTTCCCAAGTTGAAGCATCCCCCATCCCTACCCAACAACAGACAGCTACCAACTGGCTGTTAGAAGGTCAAAGCAAAATTAAGCAACAAGATTATTCAGGGGCGTTATCAGATTTCACACAAGCTATTGCAATTGACCCCCAAAATGCCGAAGCCTATTATCACCGAGGTTTAGTTTATCTTCAATACACTCAAGAAAGATACTTCCATCCAGATGGCAGTATAGCAGGATGTGAAAGAGTTGATGGTTTAAGAATTTCTTGCCCTGTTGAACTGATAGATAAGGTTGCAGAATATAGAGATTTAGGTATTGCCGATTTTAGTCAAGCAATTCTACTGAATCCCCGATATGCAGCAGCTTATCATCAGAGGGGTTTAATTGAAGAGGAGACAGAAAAAAAGTTAGTAGATTTTCAAGTTGCAAAAGAACTGTATCAGCAACAAAGTTTAGAGTTGTTAAAAACCGATAAGTTTGCAGAAACTCTAACTATATGGGAGACTATTGATGAATTAGACAACAAAACTCAATCACTCAGTAGATTGCAAGTATTACAAGCATCGCAAGACCTGAAAAATCCTATAAATTCTTCTACTGTTTCCCCTGAATTGTGCGAACAATTAGAACAGCAAGGGCGTATGGCTTTGAGAAATGGCGATGTGAATAAAGCACTTCAAAGATATAAGAGGTTGGTTAGCAAGTGTCAAGATGCGAAATATCAAAGGATACGAAAAGTTATTGAAGCACTGGAAAAAAATCGTAATTAAGTCACACACTATATATTTATAATCTTATAGGTCTTGAGCCGATTAGTATCAGCATCAATCACCAATTATTTGATTTTCAATTGTTTTAATAAGTTCATAACTACTTCATACCTAGCAGTATCTCCTTGAGTTTGAAAAAGTCGGGCTGCTTGCTGTAAATCTTGAACTGCTTTCTGTTTATTATCCTTTTCAAGATAAACTAATCCTCGACGTGCGTAAGCATGAGCTAACTCAGGATTAATGGCAATGGCTTTATCATAATCGGCGATAGCCAAATCCATTTTTTTTAGGTCATAGTAAAGAAGACCCCGATTGTAATAAGCAGCAGCTAACTCAGGATTAATGGCAATAGCTTTATCATAATCAGTGATAGCCAAATCCATTTTTTTTAGGTCATAGTAAAGAAGACCCCGATTGATGTAAGCAAGAGCTAACTCAGGATTAATGGCAATAGTTTTATCATAATCAGCGATAGCCAAATCCCATTTTTTCAGTTCATAGTAAAGAATACCCCGATTGATGTAAGCAACAGCCAACTCAGGATTAATGGCAATGGCTTTATCATAATCAGCGATAGCCAAATCCCATTTTTTCAGTTCTTGGTAAAGAATACCCCGATTGATGTAAGCAACAGCCAACTCAGGATTAATGGCAATGGCTTTATCATAATCAGCGATAGCCAAATCCCATTTTTTCAGTTCTTTGTAAAGAATACCCCGATTGTAGTAAGCATCAGCTAACTCAGGATTAATGGCAATGGCTTTATCATAATTAGCGATAGCCAAATCCCATTTTTTCAGTTCTTGGTAAAGAATACCCCGATTGATGTAAGCAAGAGCTAACTCAGGATTAATGGCAATGGCTTTATCATAATCAGCGATAGCCAAATCCCATTTTTTCAGTTCATAGTAAAGAATACCCCGATTCAAAAAAAACGCAGCGCGGGGATTGAGTTGAATTGCTTTTTCTATTGCTACTTCTGCTGCTTTATAGCGTTTTAAATCCTTTAATAGTAGGTACTTTTCGTTATACAGGTTTGGGTTGTCTGGCTTGAGTTGAATTGCTTTTTCTATTGCTACTAACGCCTGCTCAAATTGATTTAATGTCCTATTAATTACACTGAGACTTTCCCAAGCAGCCTTAAAATCTGGTTTGAGTTCGGTTGCTGACTTCAATGCAGCTATAGCTTCTTGAGATTTTCCATCCCAATCTAACGCCAACCCCTTGCCATAATAAGCTAAATAAACAAATGATGGTTTTTGCTCAATCGCTTTATCAAAAGCTGCGACCGCTTCTGGATAACGTCGTAATCGCCACAATTGATTTCCTCTTTCTATCCATTGACTGGCTGTAGTATTTCCCGTGGATATATCTGTTGATAATATTGCTGATTGAATAGATTTGATTTGTTGATTATTTAGCCGGGTTGCAATGGTAGTTTCTACTTTTTGTGCTTGCACTCCTAATCTTGTTGCTAACCCTAAAAAGGTACTGGTAGGAATACCTAAACTATAGCCTAGTTGTACTTGACCTCTACTGCTACCACTATCTCCTGTTTTTTCATCAAAAGCTTGTTCCCCTTCTGCGCGTCCATGAATCCCAATCACTCGTCCCAGAGAATCTAATACTGGCCCGCCACTCATCCCCTCAAAGGTGATGCTGGTGTAAACTAACTCATATCCTCCAGTTAAGGAACTTGCTGTTTGTAATCCACTTACATTTTCACTTTTAAAATCTGATTGACGAATCGTTACTAATCCCTGTTCTTTTTCAAAAATTGTCCCCATTGTTAACCGCCAAGGCGAACTATTTCCTAGTTGGGGATACCCAGCAGTGAAAATATAATCATTATCATTGGGATTGTAATTTGCTAAAGTTGCAACTTGATAATTCTCTTGACTAGCAGTGAATTTGACAACTGCCAAATCTACACCTATTTCTACTTTAATTGTGTTGTTGTCTACTTGATATGTCTTACCATCTACTGCAACTATTTCATAATTGCAGTTATTACATATCTTATTAGCATCATCGGGTGCAGAAAAGACATGGGCTGATGTCAAAACTGTATAAGTATTGCCATCTTTAGCAATGATAACTCCTGAACCGTTACCACCGCTTTTATTCTGAATTTTAACTGTAAATTGTTTAGCTTTTTGTTCTAATTCTCCCAACCATCCTGTGAGTTGCGGTTGTGGTAGGCTATCCCGCACATTTGGTAAAGGGAGAGAGTAAGCTGTTAATGTTGCTTGGTCTACCCTCGCCAGGAAAGTGGAAACTGGTATTCCCCAACTGACTGTTCGCATTTGTTGAATTTCTGCTTCTGTAGGTTTTGTCCCATCTGCATAGGTATAGCCTGTGTTAAATAGGGGGTAAGCACTTTTACCATTGATACCTATGAGTTCTCCGCGACTGTTGATAATTGCACCACCACTCATTCCTTGTTCGATGTCGCTGGTGTAACCAATTTGGTAGCCTTCTTTGAGTGGTCTATCTGGTATTTGTTCTACTGTTCCCGTGCGATAGACTATTTCTCTTTTTTCGCTAGAATATCCGGCGGCGGTTACTGGTGTTTGCTTGTAGGGGATGAAGTCGGCGATTTTTCTCAGGCAATAATTTTGACTTGTTTGAAATTCTAACAGGGCTAGGTCGAGGTTTTCTAAGTTGCGGTTGGGAATGAGTTTTGCTGTGTGGTTTTTTTTGTCTGTGGTTTGTAGTTGAATATTATTCACACCTCTAATTACATGGGCGTTGGTGACGACTAAGTAAGTATTACCTTGTTTGGCGATTAGTGTTCCTGAACCGCCGTTGCTGTCCCCGATAATTCTGACTGTGTTTTGGCTGGCTAGGGTTTGCAGTTGTTGTGGGGAGTATTCGCCGGTTTCTGGTAGGGCGGGTTCTATTTCGCAGGTTTGGGGTGAGTTTTCTTTTGCTGCGACGGGGATGGGTAAAAGGGTTAAGCAGGCGATAAGAATAATTGCTTTTTTCATGGAAAATGGTTAAATAATTCGTAATTCGTAATTCGTAATGGACTTCGTCCCGCTCCGCTAACGTAATTCGTAGTTAAATGTAGGGTGTGTTACGGCATTTTCAGGATTTGAGTATGAGCGACAGTATAAATTGCCGTAACGCACCATGATCATGCGGTGCGTTATACACACAAGTCGAATTACCCCCCTTAATCCCCCCTTGGAAAGGGGGGAAACCGGAAAATCTAGTTCCCTCCCCTTTCCAAGGGGAGGGTTAGGGTGGGGTAAACAGAGGACTGGTAGTGATTCGATAACTTGTGTGTACACCGTAAATTGCGTTAGCGGAGCGGGGTGGGAGCATCGTTGCGAATTGGTTTTATTTCTGGGTATTGGCTGATGATTCCACATTAATAATCGGTGATTGAGTTAAGAAGGCTTGTACAGGAATATATATCTGATTACCTGAATTTTGCAGCAGTGGGTCTGATGCTTTACCTTCTGCAATATCCATAAGTCTGCCGATTACTCCCTTTGGGTCAAGACCTGATTTGAGGGTAAATAGTTGATTATGTTGATTACAAGCTTCTCCTAGACTAGTAACTCCACAAATAATTGGATAGCCATTGTGTGTGCCGGATGTGATGTAATTTAAACGATTTTGGGAGTAAAATTCTTGGAATTTTTGAGTTACGTGTTCACAGCGTTTTTCTGGATTCCAGCCACTGAAATATTCCGATTTCCACCCTATGAAATATACATGATTTCTTCTTTCAGGAATCCAAGCAGCCGTGGTTGGTATTCTTTCGCCACTTGCTTGGTCAAATTTTTTTGTACATACAAAGGTTACTTGAGAAGGCTGTGATTTAGCAGCAGTTGATTGACTGAAACTAGGAGAGGTATAGGCGAAGCTAGTAATTGTTGTACAAGCAGCCAGGACTAAGTTAATAAAAAATTTTGGGTTTGTCATAGGTCTAGTTATGTAAATTGAGCTAAAGTTGAGTGATGAATTTCAGCGAAACCTGATAAAAAATTGGTGGTTGATTTAAGGTTTAGTATTCGCTTGTAAGATGTAATTACCTGTTTCTCCTGGATCTAGAGAACTGGCAAATATTAAATAAACCCCATCTTCTGGCAATGTAGTGACAATCTGTGAGTTCAGATCACCAGGGCCTTTGTCAATACCTTGGGCTACTTCTTTGTGTTTACCATCACTGGTGATTTGGTACAGAATTAACACTGGGTTGAACATTTGACTGTTCATTTCAATGACTACCTGTTGACCAGTCCGACCCTGAAATTGGTATAAGTTGACAAAACTGCCATTGTCTCTAATTAGGCGGTTTTTGCCTAAATTACCGTTAATCACTCGACCATTGAGTGAAATGGTCGTAGGGTTTGGTTTTTCCTTTGGTTTAAATATGGTGGGTATGCTAGAAACATCTTTTCTTCTAGCTGCGGCGATGAAAGAATGGACTTGTGAAACAGAGATAGCAAAGTTCATTCCTGTATTCAATTCCCCAATCCCTGCTCTATTCACTCCCACTACTTGGCCTTGGGTATTCAGTAGGGGTCCGCCAGAGTTACCACCCATGATCCTTGCATCGTGTTCAATCTCGCCATCTGCTGAGTTGATGCGGGTGATGTTACCTTGAGTAAAAGAATTTTTAAAGTCTGTATGTAGGGGAGTTCCCAAAGCAAAAATGCGATCGCCTACTGAAGCAGCACCAACTTTAGCCAAAGGTAGTGTAGTCAAGTTCTTTTGATTATGAATTTTGAGAATGGCTAAATCTAGTCCGTCTCTACCAAAACCCAGCACATCAGCCGCTACTTTTCGTCCATCAGCGAAAACCACAGTTACGACGCTAGGAAAATCATGGGGATTATAGTTTTCTTGTTGACTCGGTGATGGTTTAATCACATGGGCGTTGGTGATAATTAACCCATCTTGACTAACAACAAAACCACTACCATGACCTCTCTTCGTCTGAACTGTGACTGTAGCAGGACTGGCTTTTTGATAAACTTGGCGCGAAATTCCTTCCTCGGCTGTTTGCGCTACGGCTGTATTGTCATTATTCGGTAGTATCTGTTCTATACTAGTGCTGCTAATCACAGTCAATGTAGTACAAATCGCTAAAGTGCCAAATTGTAAGAGTCGGTTTTTCATTGCTGGGCAAAATATGAATGTATAATCGCGGACAAATAAAATCTTAAGGAAAGGAAAATTTTCAGCACCCACCATCAGTTTAAAGTTTTTGTAACCGTAAAAAATTTAAAGATTCGGTTAGTTTTGCTAAAATTTCCAAATATTTCACCACAAGCTTTAGCCGGCGATCGCTCCAATTTAAAAAAGGTTAGCGATCGCTTGCTTCTATTAATATTTCGGTTTTAACTTGTAGTTTTTACGCAGAAAAATATTTTAGCTGCAAAAGTTTATACTTGGTAGACAGCAGTAGACTTTGTAACTGAATACTATTGACTTAGAGTTTTGATAAAGCCTACAGTTAACAGATGCTGCCCTAAATTAGCGTTAAAGTTCTTGAGTTGCCAATTCCAATACCTTGGATTCGCTTCGACTCTAACAACTGCAACATAAGGTTTGTTCTCTTCCCAAGGGTGTTGCCAATCCATTCTCATATATGCGATAAAAGCACCTTCGTTAGCAAAGTATGTGCATTCTTCGACTCTTGTCCGTAGACCCATCGGTAATAAGAAATACAAGTTTTTCTCTTGAGTTACAATTTTGGTTGCATAGCTGCTAGCGGTATTATGTACTTGATAAGGACAGGTTTGGGTAGAAAGTGCAGGTTTATGAGTAGCTGCAATCATACTCACAACTAATGTCGGTATGACAAACATTGTTTGGAGTAAGGATTGGCAACGGGGCATTTTTTGGGTAGAGTTCTTGGCGGAATAATTTTTCTTAGAGAAAGTAAGCATCAACCTAACCTCTTGTATTTCAATCAAGCTTCTTCTGTAAGTAGTTCGTGGCTAGATGGAAAGAATTACGCAACCCGCCGAAATTTTTGCCCCTTTTTTCCCAAGTCTGAAACGCCAGTTATCATTAAATTCGGCGTGTTTACTATTCGGGAGTCTCAAAATGGCAAAACATTTGGGTAAAAAAATTGCCCCCATACCGATGTCAGCTGATATTAGTGTGGTGGATTTAATTGATAATTACTTCACCGCCTACAACTCGGCGCGGTTGCGGGAAGCCTGCCAAATCATGAGTCGTGATGTACTTAAAGATGGTGTCACCGTGGGAGTTAGCCTTTCCGGTGCGATGACACCAGCCGGTTTTGGGGTATCTGCACTAGCACCTCTAATTCGGAATGGCTTCATTGACTGGATGATTAGCACGGGTGCAAATCTTTACCATGATATGCACTATGGCTTGGGTTTTGAGTTGTTTGCCGGCAATCCCTTTTTAGATGATGTGAAATTGCGTGAAGAAGGCACAATCAGAATTTATGACATTATTTTTGGCTATGATGTCTTGCTAGAAACCGACGCATTCATCCGTAAAATCCTACAAGCTGAACCGTTCCAAAAGCGCATGGGAACGGCTGAGTTTCATTATTTGCTAGGTAAATATGTGCGGGAAGTAGAGAAGCAATTGGGAGTTCAGCATTCCTGCTTACTAGCTACAGCCTATGAATGCGGCGTACCTATATATACATCTTCCCCTGGTGATAGTTCCATTGGGATGAACGTAGCGGCGTTGGCGTTGGAAGGTTCGCAGTTGATATTAGATCCAGCCATTGATGTTAACGAAACAGCTGCGATCGCCTACAATGCCAGAGAAGGAGACGGTAAAAGTGCGGCTGTTATTCTTGGTGGTGGTAGTCCTAAAAACTTTTTGCTACAAACCCAACCGCAGATTCACGAGGTCTTGGGATTGGAAGAACGGGGACATGACTTCTTTGTCCAGTTTACTGATGCGCGTCCTGATACTGGTGGTTTATCGGGTGCAACACCTGCGGAGGCGGTTAGTTGGGGTAAGATTGACCCAGACGAATTACCCAGCACTATTGTTTGTTATACAGATAGCACAATTGCCCTACCTTTGCTTACAGCTTATGTCCTCAACCAGTGCCAACCCCGTCCCCTGAAGCGGTTGTATGATCAGCTACCCACATTATTCGATAAACTCCGCACCGATTATTTAGCAGCCAAAGACCAACCAGCAGAAAAAGTTGCTCCTGATGCAGAGGTAGCAACTTATCCCTGTGGGACACCTATTCGGAAATAGTGAACAGTGAGGCTTTAGCCCTTAAGGGAGGACTAAAGTCCCCACTACAAACCTTTAATTATTTACGCCCACTTACTTACTCAATTTTTAAATTAAAAGGCAAACGAGCGTAAATACCTTGGGGGTCGTTCATATTTTGCATAATTGCTAGTTCCTGTTGGATCTTTTGGAATTCAGCCGTGAGGAGATTACTTGGCTTCATGTATGATTTCTGCACACCTAAAACGGTACTGGCTTCTTCAATTGCTCGCCCAAAAAAACGTTCCCCCAATGTGCCTTCTTTCGGATATTCTTGTAACTGCCAATCTTTGCCGAGTTTGGCTTGTTTGGCGGCGTATGTCAGGGCTGCATTTAAACCACCAATTTCATCAACCAAACCAATTTGTTTAGCTGCTACACCAGACCAAACTCTACCTTGAGCTATCTCTGCTACTTTTTGTGATGGGAGTTTGCGACCTTGGGCAACTTTATTGAGAAATAGATTATAAATACGGTCAACACTGCGTTGATACAGTGCTAATTCTTGGGGTGATTTGGGACGCGAAAAGGTTTGACTATCAGCATAACGAGCGGTTTTTACAGAATCCCAGGTAATACCATTGTCATTGGCTAGCTTTTGACCATTTAGTAACACCCCAAATACACCTATTGAACCTGTAATAGTATTGGGTTCAGCAAAAATGCGGTTGGAATCGCTGGCTATCCAGTAACCACCGGAGGCGGCGACATCTCCCATAGAGACGACAACGGGTTTGACTTGGCGCGTTAATCTGACTTCTCGTTGCATCACTTCGGAGGCTGTAGCACTACCACCAGGACTATTAATTCTTAAAACAACAGCCTTGACATTTTTATCTTGGCGGACTTTGTTCAAGATAGTAGCAAAGCGATCGCCTCCTATTTGTCCACTTTCACCTTTACCATCGACAATCTCACCCTCAGCATACACTACAGCAATTTTATTCTTAGCTTGGCGTTCTACAGGTAAAGTCTTGTTAGGTACTGCTGCATAATCAATTAAATTGATTTGGCGGAAGGTCTTATCATCTTTATCACTATTAGTTAATTTCTTTAAATCAGCCACGACCTCATCACTGTATGCTACTTGATCTACTAAACCGTTAGTTTTAGCTGTAGTGGCTTCTAATGATGCTTGAGTATCTGCGATCGCTTGTAACTTTTGTGGGGTAATTTTCCGGCTTTTACCTACTGTCGTGCGCCATTCTCCCCAAATATCATCTAATAACTTCTGGGTTTGTTCACGGTTTTCTGGGCTAAGTTTATTTAGTAACAAGGGTTCAACTGCGCCTTTGAATTTCCCCACGCGGACAATCTGCACCCCAATCCCATATTTTTGTAATGCACCCGCTAGAAATAATGGTTGGCTACTCAAACCATTAATTTCCATTGCACCAAAGGGGTTCAAGACGACAGTATCAGCGACCGAACTGAGATAATATTCCTTTTCTCCCCAGTCCACACCATAGGCGACAACCTTCTTCCCAGCCGCACGGAATTCTTCTAAGGCTTTGCGAATTTCTTTCAGGGAAGCAAAACCTAAGTTACTCGTTCCTGTGCTGCGTGTTGCATCTAGATAAATACCGACAATCCGCGAATCACCCTTAGCTTTTTCGATGGTGTCGAGAACACTACGGAGTGTCATTCGTTCATCCCTGATACCAGACAAAGTATTTTGTAGCAACTCACCAGAACTAGGTTTTCTATCGGTGATGTTCGTTGATAAGTCAAAAACCACCATTGACTTATCTTTAACTACAGGCCCTGGATCTTTGGAACTAGCAATAGCAACCAATAACAAGAAAAATCCAACTGTACTTACACCAGAGAAAATAATTAGTCCTAGTACAGTTCCTAATAAACTAGCAAAAGTTTGTTTTAAAAAGTTATTCATTAGTAAAGTTATTCATTAGTTTTTAGTTAATACTCATTAGTGTATTTTTCTCCCCCTGATCCCCTGATCCCCTGATCCCCTGATCCCCTGTCACCTGTCACCTGTCCCCTGTCCCCTGTCCCCTCCGTGTCTCTGTGGTTTAAAATCATTCATCTAACCACATAGAGAAGATGTTAACACTTGTTAAAAACGGCAACAAAATAGAGCAATTGGGTGATCCAATTCTATCAGATGCAAATAGGAGCAAAAAATATGCAATTTAAAAATATTATTAACACATCTATCTTTGGTATAGCATTGGTCGGTAGTGCGATCGCTTCTGTACAGCTATTCATCCCACAGCAACCAGCTTTCGCCAGAGACTCATTAGGGGAATGTATACAAGACCTCAGAGACTATGGTGTTTCTGCACGAGAGGCGGCGAACATTTGTAGAAACCAACGGGATAGAGATGATAGAGATGATAGAGATGATAGAGATGATAGGGATAACAACAGAGACAGAAGAGGTAGAAACCGGTATATAGAATTACGTGCTAGGTCTGGACGCACCCCCGAAGGACGCTGGCGTTATTCTGCTGCTGGTGTGCAGCATGATGCTATGCGAAGAGCCGGCTGTCAACATATTTCTGGGAATGATTGGCGTTGTGCTACACCTAAAATCCGAGTGCTAATCCGAGACCAACAGGGACAGTATAGAAACCGAAACCAGAGGGTGCAGTATATAGAATTACGCGCTAGGTCTGGACGCACCTCAGAAGGACGTTGGCGTTATTCTGCTGCTGGCGTACCTCATGATGCTATGCGAAGAGCCGGCTGTCAACATATTTCTGGAGATGATTGGCGTTGTGCTACACCTAGAATCCGAGTCCAAATCACAAATAGATATTAAATTAAGTAGGTTAAAATCCCCGACTTCTTCGAGAAGTCGGGGATTTGGTTAGGATCGCTCTATGTGTGACAACTAAGTTACCAAATTTTGCGAACACCTACGGTGGGGCGCAGCCCATCGCCATCCAATGAGTAAAACCCCAAAAATTGACCGTCAAAGAGAACATCAAGCCAACGAGCGGACTTTTTTAGCTTGGTTACGTACTTCTATAGCTTTAATTGGCTTTGGGTTTGCGATCGCTCGTTTTGGGCTATTTTTACGTCAACTTAATGTTGTCATAACACAAAAGGAAACATCCGTAAACCCCTGGTTTAATTCAGAAAACTTGGGGATTATGTTAGTCGTTTTCGGTATTGTCACCATCGCTTTGGCTGCATGGCGTTACAATCAGGTGTTTTGGCAAATTGAACGCAGTGACTATCAACCGAACCGTTGGGCAGTTTGGATTATGACTGGAGTAGTCATGACTTTAGGATTACTGAGTATTCCTTTGCTCCTATTGCGGAATCATGTTTCACCACGTCCATCATCTCCCCTTCAGCGTCAGTCTCGCAATTTTGACAGTTGAAGAATTTTTTCGCGGGATACAGCCTGTTTTTGAGTTTAATAAATGAAATGTATCAATCCCTTAACCTACTCATGATATTTATATAAGAGTGTAAATATATTTACACTTTGTAACTCTATGTAAGGGGAGAGATATTGACATGAAAACTCAAATCGACCAATTGCAAACCTATATTCCTTCAACTGTATCCTCTCAGGAGTTACTTCTCATTGATAACGTCGTTGTCGGTACTCCGTTCAAAGATGTTCTCCTGGGGACTCCCTTGAATGATCTGATACTTGCCCTGGCAGGAGATGACCATATTATTGGCAGTTTTGGCAATGATATCTTAATTGGGGGCGCGGGAATTGATACAGTTGACTATAGCGAACTAGGTCAGGCAGTTACCTTAGAAGCGACTGGGATTCTTAAAAAAGGCAAAGCTGGCACAGATAGACTATTTGAGATAGAGACTATTATTGGAGCGAAGGGAAAAGCCAATACTATCGATGCTTCCACCAGCACAGGTACAACAACATCCATTAGCGTTAATCTGGCAGCTAACAGTCTAGTCGTCAATGGTGTTCCAGGCATTGGGACGCTGAATTTTACCGTTCAGAACTTTGTCAACGTCATCGGTACTGCACAAAATGACACTATCGTTGGTGATAGTAACAATAACCTATTGATTGGTGGTCAAGGCAACGATGAAATCTTTGGGCTTAACGGTGATGATGTAGTGCAGGGTGGAGATGGTGATGATGTCATTGGTGGAGGACACAAAGGTAATATCTTCACCTCCAGACGTAGTGATGGCAACGATACTTTATACGGTGGTAGCGGTAACGACATCTTAATCGGAGGAACTGGTAACGATCTCCTAGATGGCGGTACTGGTTTTGATACGGCTAACTACAGTAATTTGGGTGTTGCTATTACCTTACAAACGTCTGGTATTGTCAACAAAGGTATAGCAGGTACAGATCAGATCCTCAATATAGAAAGCATCATTGGTGCAAAAAGACAAGCCAATAAAATAGATGGTTCTACCGGCACAAGTACAACAACTTCATTCAACGTTAATCTGTCAACTAACAGTCTGATAGTCAACGGTGTTCCAGGGTTGGGTACGCTGAACTTTAACGTTCAAAACTTTGTTAATGTCACCGGTACTTCACAAGATGACAACATCGTTGGTAATAACCAAAGTAACTTATTGATTGGTGGTAGAGGGAATGACCAAATTTCTGGTCTTGGTGGTAAAGACACCATCATTGGCGTTGATGCTACAAATCGCCAACCAGGTATCAACGAAGTAGATATCCTCACCGGAGGTGCAGACCCAGATAAGTTTGTGCTAGGAGATCAGCTAAATCCTTACTATGTAGGAGGTGGAGGCTTTTTAGGTCTGAATGACTTCGCCTTCATCACAGATTTCCAGACTGGTCAGGATCAAATCCAACTGAAAAAGTTAGGAAATTATATCTTCGGACGCAACTATATTGCGATCGCTAATCAATTACTATTAGAGACTAGCAAAAACTCTGATGATTCTCTGCTAGTCGCCACTGTGGATGAGATTGTCAAAGCTAACGGTGTGTACGATGCTTCTAGTCGGAGTAATCTAGAATCTTCCTCAATATTTTCTAGTTTTGATATCGTCTCAATTTTTGCCACTAGCTATAGCCTCAGTGATATTCACTTTGTCTAAAAAACTGTTGGTGTAATAGA
Organism: Nostoc sp. UHCC 0870; assembly: GCF_022063185.1. Classification (NCBI taxonomy): domain Bacteria; kingdom Bacillati; phylum Cyanobacteriota; class Cyanophyceae; order Nostocales; family Nostocaceae; genus Nostoc; species Nostoc sp. UHCC 0870. The sequence goes on from NZ_CP091913.1 coordinate 737,593, forward strand.
ACAGGCAATCTGCAACTACACCAACTAATTCTGCTATCCACCTATCTACTCATATACCGACTAGCCATTTGGATAGCATCAGCAATATCAACATCGCCGTCTCCATCTGCATCCAAAAAGTTATTCAGTATAGGATTACCGGCAGTTTGAGGATTTTGGGCATTAGTACCAGATTTCAACAAATTCAGCACTAAAGGCACAACCACAGGTAGCAATTGTTGAATAGTGCTAGCATCTAAACCAGTACGCTGGGCTGTTACTCCTGCTACTTGCTGTTGTGTGTTTGGAGAAAATAGCGAATTGACGGCTTGGGGATCAAAAGAAGTCCCCGCATACTGATTTACTAAAGCTTGGGCTGATTCATTGCCCTCTGTGGCTTGCTTTTGTTGCAACGCACCACGTACATAATTACCCACAACACCCACAACAGATTGGATAGTTGCAGGATCTGTGCCAGTTGTATTACTCAAATCCTGTACAGTTTTGACAATAGTTTCTATTTGACCCATATTACCTTGTAAATTAGGGTTGCTCACAGCACCGAGAATTTGATCAAACAGTCCCATCGGTTGATTTCTCCTGATTGTTTTATTGGCAAAGGCAAGAGGAGACACAAACAAGTCATATCCAAGTTTGGATAATTTAGTTATGCTTCCAACAGTCATTAATCCCCTCCTCGTTCACGGGGAGGGGAGACAAAGCGTAGCTATGGCGGGGTGGGGTTCTTCTGGTTTCATCAGCAATCAAGCGGACATGATATCAAAAGTTGAATGTCCCCAATCTCCATTCTCTAAAAATCCTGCCTGCAAAACTAGGAACTTAAGGATGAGAAATAGGGGGAGTGATCGCAAATCCTAGCTCTAAGTAAGACAATGACTAATACTGAAACTATTAAGATTATAAACATCTGGGTAATGAATATTGAACCATGCCACCCATACCTTTGTCGCGCCTAGTTACATTAATTGTTGGTTTAATCGTCATTCTGGGACTCGCCCTGTGGCTGATTGATTCCCTATCTCGCCTGTATTGGCAATTATCCTATTCCCCATTGTTGGGCAATTTGCTGCTGTTGCTGCTAATTCTCCTTGTTGGTGGTTTAGTTGCAGCCTTTGTCTATTACGTCTTAGTATTGCAGGCTGGTGAACAGCGTTCCCGCCGTAGCCGGAAACGGGTGACACCAGCACAGATTCCCGTTGTCAAATCTGACGCGGCTTCTTCTACCCTGCAAGCTGTACGCCAACAGGTAGCCCAAATTCAAGATGAAGTCACACGCCAAGCTTTACTAAGTCGGACAAAAGAAATTGAATCTAACTTAGCTAGGGGTGAGATTCAAGTTGTGGTATTTGGGACGGGGAGTGCAGGCAAAACTTCCCTGGTAAATGCGATTATGGGGCGGATGGTAGGCAAAGTAGACGCGCCAATGGGGACAACTACCGTCGGGGAAACCTACTGTTTACGGTTGAAAGGATTAGAACGCAAAATCTTAATTACCGATACACCGGGAATTTTAGAGGCTGGGGTGGCGGGAACGGAACGAGAACAATTAGCTAGGGCGTTGGCGACAGAGGCAGATTTACTATTATTTGTGGTGGATAATGACTTACGCCGTTCAGAATATGAACCGTTGAAGGGTTTAGCAGAAATTGGTAAGCGATCGCTTTTAGTTCTCAATAAAACCGACCTGTACACCGATGAAGATAAGGAGTCGATTTTAGCACGACTGCGGCAACGGGTGCGGGGATTTATTGCTACAAATGATGTCGTAGCGATCGCAGCTCATCCCCAATCGGCTCAACTAGAAACCGGGGAAACCTTCCAACCCGAATCAGATATTGTCCCCTTACTGCGCCGCATGGCAGCAATTTTAAGGGCTGAGGGTGAAGATTTGATAGCAGATAATATTCTTTTACAATCTCTGCGGTTAGGAGAAGAAGCCCGTAAACTCATCGATGCCCAACGCCGCCGCCAAGCTGATAAAATTGTTGATCGTTTTCAGTGGATTGGGGCTGGCGTAGTATCAGTTACGCCTCTGCCTGTAGTAGATTTACTAGCAACAGCCGCCGTCAATGCCCAAATGGTCGTAGAGATTGGCAGAATCTATGGTTGTGAATTGAACATGGAACGGGGAAGAGAGTTAGCCCTGTCATTAGCCAAGACTATTGCTAGTTTGGGTATAGTTAAAGGAGCAATTCAACTACTAACTACGGCTTTGCAGTTAAATGTAGCTACATTTGTAATTGGGAGAGCCATTCAAGGGGTGACAGCTGCATATTTAACCAGGATTGCCGGTAAAAGTTTTATTGAATATTTCCGCCATGATCAAGACTGGGGTGATGGCGGTATGACAGAAGTTGTACAGCGACAGTTCCAAATGAATCGCCGGGATGAATTTATTAAAGCATTTGTGCAGGAGGCGATCGCCAAAGTCGTCAAACCACTCACACAAAAGTCGGAAGTTGTGGACGAAGAAATAGAAAGATAGTCATGAGTCATTACTTTTTCTCTTTCTGTCCCCAGTCCCCACTCCTGCTATTACGCTGGAACTTAATTGTGATGTTGTGCAACTTATTATTAACGGAGCTAATTTTTCAAGTAAAAATACTTAACAATTTTGCTGCTAATTATGAAACCAATCTCCTACTGATTTATCTAGAAGTCATTCCGGAAACAGTAGGTAAGTCAGAGAAAATTAATATAGGACTAACTCAGTAACCAGCTCATGAGCCACCACATGATCGGTAAACTACTACAAGCACGCTACCAAATTATCCAAAGCTTGGGTGCAGGGGTATTCGGACAAACTTACCTAGCGGTAGATATCAACTACCCACACACACCTCAATGTGTAGTGAAACAACTTAAGGTTAACAATTTACACCCCAGCTACCTCGACACCATCAGATTACGTTTTCTGACGGAAACCTCAACCCTCCAGCGTCTAGGAACTAACGCCCAAATTCCCGAATTTATCGCTTGTTTTGAGGAAAATGAGCGGTTCTATTTGGTACAAGAATATATTTCAGGTCATTCCTTGACTGCGGAACTCCCCATTAGTCAACAGTGGGGGTGTTTGTGGAGTGAAGAAGAAGTCATGGCATTTTTAGAAGATGCTTTAGGAATTTTAGAATTTGTTCACTCCCAAGGTGTCATCCATTGCGATATTAAACCAGAAAATATTATTAGACGTGCTGTTAACGGCAAGTTAGTCCTGATTGACTTTGGCTCGATCCAATCAATCAATTTTGGCATGGATGGCGACTTATCGATTTATCAAGCTCCAACTACTTCCTTGGGTTACATCCCGCCTGAGCAATTTATTGGTCAAACTCAGCCCAATAGTGATATATATGCTTTGGGGATGATTGCAATTCAGGCTTTAACTGGCTTAGAACCACTGCAATTAAAAGTAGATCCTCAAACTAATGAGATGATTTGGCGTTCTTCTGATACACCAGTTAGTGATTATCTAGCAGCTATCCTCAGCCAGATGATCCGCTACAATTACCAAGAACGTTTCGAGTCGGCGGCTGACGTGTTGCGTGTCTTGAGACAAATGGTGTGGGAAAGTACACTCGCACAGTGTCCGCCAACATCAGAGAGTGAACAGACGCAAGCAGAACCAACTTCCACATCATCACCATTACTCACAGGAATTAAAGTCGGACTGGCGGTAAATTCTTTATTGATGGGAGTCGGAACTTATTCTTTATTACATAGTGCGCCGACACCTACAGAAACAGATATTTTATATAAAGCCACAAAACAATATCAAGCTGGGGATTTACAAGAAGCGATCACACTTGCTAAATCGATTCCATCTTATAGTAATGTTTATCCAGATGCTCAAGCCACTATCGAAACCTGGCAACAGCAATGGCGAGTAGCTGCACAACAATATTCTCTAGCTGAACAGGCTTTGGCTGAGGGTAAATGGTCGGATGTGATCAAAGTAGCTAACGAAGTTCCTGATATTTTATATTGGCAAGTCAAAGTTAATGAATTAACACAACGAGCCAAAGGGAATATTGAAGCAGAAACACAAAAATTATTAGCTAAAGCCTACGCCAAAGCTGAAGCCAGAGATTTTTCCACAGCATTAGAATATCTGCGCCAAATTCCCAAAGAAAGCACAGCTGGAGCTTTGGTACAAAAAAAATTAGTCGAATACAATCAAAAACGCCAAGTTAGAGCCGCCTACTTTTTACATCAAGCTCGTAAACAAGCATCTCTTGGTAACTTTGATCACGCTGTAAATTTTCTCCGCAAAATTCCCAAAGATACCCCTGTATATGCTCAAGCTCAAGTCAAGCTGAATGAATACAGCCAAAAGCTACGTCCTCAAAACCAAAGCCAAAACTTAGCCTACAGCGTGCTTTCCTCAACTCGAAACACCCCACCAGTGATGAGAGTGGAAAATGTACAGCCTGACAATTACTTACAGGAAGTTAATATTAACTAGAAGAGTGCTGAGTTGTGAGTGCTGAGTGCTGAGTGCTGAGTTAAAAAATTACTCATTACTCATTACTCATTACTCATTACTCAGCACTGATATTAACCCTTGTTTGTAAGCTTTTCTAAGAGCGATCGCTTCTGCTACGATTTGTTGGGCAGTTAATCCTTCCTCATCCATCATTGCTTGTAAGGTTGTACCAGTTTGCTCTAATTCTTCGTGAATTGGCGGAATTTGGCAATATCTCCCACCATTCTTTAACCGCCGCCAAATACTGAGTTTTTCAGCTTTTTTAGCTCTAGGAGTGCGCTGTTTTTTCATCAGCGATCGCACAGTCTCTTGGTTAATTACACTTAAATCCAGCAGTCTATCTAGCACTGATTGATACTGCTTACTTCTTTCTGCTAATTGATAGATAGTTCTTGGCTCAACTTGAGCAAAATCTTGCGGTTCAAACTTCCCAAAAGCGGCGGCAATCTTGAGATACTTCTTCTCTTCACCTTCCCAACCCTGATCAAAAAGTAACTTTCTATACTCCCTTAGAGATAAATGATGTTTTTGCTCTGCCAACCAAAAAGCATGATGCAAAATCGCCTTGGTGACATCAGTAAGAGCTTGAAAAGAAAAATTTTCAGTCGCATCAGGCTGTTCTGGAGTGTATTGCTCAAACTTGTGTGACTTAACTGGGGTTGCAGTTACACCTTGCCTTGATGTCATCATAGTCATGATCTCACAGTAGGGTTTTTCTTATAGACAAGACAACTTTGATTGGTAGATGTGATTCTCCACCAACTAGATGTCATCGCCAAGAATAAAAATCTCTTTAGTACAATTGTACTGTAGATTCTCAGAAAAAACCTAAACCCAGCTAAATTTTGTGCCAATCAATAAACCCCTTGTCTATCAAGAGGTTTAGATAATTTAAAATACCAAGCAAATAACCCTGATTAAACCTCTGTGTTACTTTGCGTGAACCTCCGCGCTACTTTGCGTTTAAAAACACAAAAAATATTTTCCCAGTGCAAAATTATCTCAAAATAACTGGCTAATAGCCACATTCCTAGCTATTAGCCACATAATTGATATTCTGCTAGAAGATTAGTTAGTTCTACTGCCAAACGTAGAGCATAACAAACAAAACAATCCAAATAACATCGACAAAGTGCCAGAACAAAGAAGTGGCATTTACACCGAAGTGACCTGTATCGTAATTGCCAGGAATAAACGATCGCACCAAAACCATCACCTGTAATAAAATACCAGTGAAAACGTGCAAACCGTGGAAACCTGTTAACAGGTAGAACATTCCGCCAAATGTGCCAGAAGTAAAACCAAATTCTAGGTTGCTCCATTCAATGGCCTGTCCTACCAAAAAGTAGCCACCCATCAGGATTGTTGCGGACAAAAAGATGCGGAATAACCGTAAATCGTGGCGTTTGAGGGCAACTTCTGCCAAATAAATCACAAAACTACTAGCAACCAACACTACAGTATTAATTGTTGGCTCTTTAACTTCTAACCCAGAAATTCCAGGTGGTAGCCAGTTAGGATTTGAGAGTTTATAGACAATATAACCAGCAAAAAAGCTTAAGAAAATTACACTTTCAGAAAGTAAGAAGACAATAAAACCAAACATTTTATTTCCTTCTTCATCGTGGCCGTGTTCGCCACCTGCGTGATGCAACGGTTGTTGCAATTCATCTGGGAATAAAGAACTGTCCATAGGGATGTGTAGGGGTGTAGGGGTGTGGGGGTGTAGGGGTGTAGGGGTGTGGGGATTGGTTTTTATATCCCCATATCCTCCTACCTCTACACCTCTTTTCAATTTCATGGGACTTGAGATAAAACAAGTCAACACTGATTAATGAAAGAGCTATCAATGCAGTCATATCGTGATTTGAAGGTTTGGCAAGAAGCAATGAATCTTGCCGAAGCTTGTTACAAAACAACACAAGCCTTTCCTAAAGTAGAAACTTACGGAATGATTTCACAAATTCGACGAGCTGCGGCATCAGTTGCAGCGAATATTGCAGAAGGTTATGGGCGAAGAACACGAGGTGAATATATGCAATTTTTGTACATCGCCCAAGGTTCTTTAAAAGAGCTAGAAACACATTTATTATTGTCTATTCGTGTTGAACTAGCTCCATCACACCTGATTACTCCTGTGTTCAATCAATGTGAATCGGTCAGTAGACTTTTATTACTTCTGATTCGTTCATTGGAGAAATAGGGGTGTAGGGGTTTAAGGGTGTAGGGGTGTAAGGGTGTAAGGGTGTAGGGGTGTAGGGGTGTAGGGGTGTAAGGGTGTAAGGGAGAAATTTGTACTCATTCTTTCCCCTATACCCCCATACCCCTATACCCCTATACCCCTTTCTTCCGTTAACGGCTCAGATTTACCGTATCCGTAGGGTTCAGAAATAACTACGGGAATCTCTTCAAAGTTTTCTACTGGTGGGGGTGAAGATACCAACCACTCCAAACCAATAGCGCGCCAAGGATTATCAGGTGCTTTCTCACCTTGCATCCAAGAAACCAGCATATTGAAGATGAAGGGCAATGTAGACATCCCTAGTAAGAATGCACCTAAGCTAGCAACAATATTCCAGCCTTGATATTCTGGTGCGTAGGAAGCAACTCGGCGTAACATCCCTTGCAATCCTAGGGGGTGCATGGGGAAGAAGTTGAGGTTAGTACCGATAAATGCCAACCAAAAATGGATTTTACCCCAACCTTCGTTGTACATCCGTCCAGTCATTTTGGGAAACCAGTGATAGATGGCTGCATACATCCCCATCGTCACTGTCCCGTAGAGGACATAGTGGAAGTGTCCAACAATAAAGTAGGTGTTGTTAACGTGAATATCAACGGGTACTGAGGAAAGCATAATCCCGACGATACCCGCGAAGACGAACATAATTAAACCACCCAAAGCAAATAACATGGGTGTACTCAGGCGGATTTTTCCACCCCAGATAGTTGCTACCCAAGCAAATACTTTAATCCCTGTGGGTACAGACACCAACATAGTAGTCATCATGAACACCATCCGCATCCAAGCGGGTGTACTACTGGCGTACATATGGTGTACCCAAACAATGGCACTGACTACAGCAATCAGCATTGAGGAAATCGCCACTACTTTGTAGCCAAATAGAGGCTTACGGGAGTAGACCGGGAAAATTTCTGAGAATACACCGAAAATGGGCAGAATAATCACATAAACGGCAGGGTGGGAGTAGAACCAGAAGTAATGCTGGAACATCACCGGATTACCACCATTGCTGGGGTTAAAAAAGCCAGTCCCAACAGTGATGTCAAGTAACAGCATGACTGCACCGGCTGTTAAGGCAGGTAAGCCAAACAATTGAATAATCTGTGCGCTAAATACTGCCCAAACAAACAGAGGCATCCGAAAGAAGCCCATCCCTGGCGCACGCATTTTGACGATGGTAGTGACAAAATTGACTGCCCCCATAATGGAGGAGACACCAGAGATAGCAACGGCCAATAGCCAAACTACTTGCCCATTAAATAAGCGACCTGTGGGATTTTGAATACTCACAGGGGGATAAGCCCACCAACCAGATTGGGCTGGGCCACCGGGAACAAAAAAGCTCGCCATTAAGAGAATCCCGACGACAGGGACCATCCAAAAGGCGGCAGCGTTGAGGCGAGGGAAAGCCATATCCCGCGCCCCAATCATTAGGGGTACTAAGTAGTTAGCTAAACCAACTAAGGAGGGGAATGTCCACAAGAACAGCATCACAGTGCCGTGCATGGTGAACATCCCGTTATAGACTGTGCGGTCAACCAAGTCTGATTCGGGGGTAACTAGTTCTCCCCGCAGAATCATGGCAAAAATACCGCCGACGAGAAAGAAAATGAAGGAAGTAACGAGGTATTGAATACCTATAACTTTATGGTCAGTGCTAAAGCTGAAATATTCCTTCCAGCCGCCGCCAGAACCGTGGTGCGGCTTCTCCAGAGGGAGATCAAGCCTTTTAATAGGGATATTTGTCATCGCTGAAATTCCTTTTATCCTGGATAATTAACCAAAGGTGCGGGGGCTGGTACAACGGTTTCCCAACCTGTTTTGACTGACTGACTAGCTGTTTGAGCGTATTCAGCAGCAGCTTGGTTGTAGGCTGGCATGGGTTTATGTGAGGCGGCTTTGGTTAACCATTTTTGATAATCTTCTGGAGATTCCACAACCACGTTCGCTTCCATCGTGGCGAAGTATGTACCGCTATATTGGGAATCGGTCAGACGATATTGACCTTCGCGGGTGGGGGTAAATTCAAAGTTGATGGTCTGGTTGGGAACGATGTCTTGTTTGAGGCGGAATGCAGGGATGTAGAAGCCGTGGAGTACATCTTGGGAATGTAGAGCCAAATGCACACGGCGATCGCTTGGTAAATGCAACTCGGTACTGGTAACATCGTTTTCAGGATAGTGGAAGACCCACGCCCATTGCTTTGCCAGAACATCAATGTTTTCGCTGGGTTCGGCTAAAGCTGTATTATCTTCCTCGCCAGTAGCCGCATAGGCCGAGTTCATGGCAATGGGGTTGTGTAGGTGTACCAAGGCTGTAGAACCTTGAATCCCCATTTGCTCATAAATTTGGTAGCTATAGCCGGCAATCCAAAACACCAAGAAAATCGGGATAGCTGTCCAAACTACTTCTAGAGTGACATTACCCTCAATGTGGGGGCCATCACTCAAGTCATCTTTAGCCGCCCGATGGAACAGCAAAGAGTAAACAAGAACAGCAGTTACTCCTAGGAAGATGAACGCGCCCAGAGTCACCAAGAAGCTAAATAAATCATCAATCAAGTGAGATTCAGCCGCCGCTTGGGGGGGCAACCAGGAATAGGCTAGTTTACCTATCCAGAGACTGATAGTAGAAATTGCGATCGCTCCTACTACCAATATCAAAATATTGAGAAATTGGCTGAGTTTCATAGTCCAATAGTCATTACGAATTGGGAATTAGTAAAAAATTCTCCCTTGTCTTCTTCCCTGTCACCTGTCACCTGTCCCCTGTCACCTTCACTTAAGTACGGTGTTGAGATTTTCGCCCAAGCGCAGCAAGTTATCAGCAGTGTTGTGTACGCCAAATTCAGCAGCTAATTGCGCTCCTAAAGTGCCGTGGAGATACATAATAAACATGATGAATACCCCTGCGGCCAAATAGCTCCATTGCACTTGTTGCTCTGATTCCACAGACCAGACATAACGCTGCCACGCTCTCCACAGGGTCATAACGGCAATTAAACCTAAAAGAAATACACCACCTACCCCATGCCAAAGCATCGTTTGCATGGCTTGTAATCCCCAGGTACTTTTGAGGTCACTGGATGGTGTGGCTAGGAACATTTCGTAAAAACCTGCGGCCACTGTGAAAAAGGTGATGACGGTTGAACCCACCATGTTGTACCAACCAACATCAAAGAAGTTTTCCCGTTCAACAGTTAGCCCCAAAAATTTGAATACCCATTGTTGGGAGGGGAAGAGAACGCCAACGATATCGAAGGTAATACCAATGATGAATAAGCCCAAAGTCAAATGGACTAGGTTGGGATGAATCGGAATGGTGTAAGGTAATCCGTTAGCTCCTAATTGGACATTTAATTGGTCAATTAGTTCTGAGTTCATGGCAGCATTCCATCCTTGACAGCTTCAACAACTGGGACTGTGTGCAGCCCATAGACCCAAACGAGTTCATCTCCGAGATAGACTTGCATACCCACAATTAAGACTAAAATTAAGCCTGCTCCCAAGTAGTGGACAGGGATTCTTTGGGGGTCACGCGTCCTAAGAACATAACGCCAAGCTGTCATCGCGGCGAGAATACCCGACAATGACCAACCAATTAGTGTATGCAGGTTCAGTACAGACTTAACCACTTCATAGGGTTTTGCCAAGCCAGCTTCAAACTGACCGAAAATAATGGCAACAAAAATGGCAATGGTAGCAACAAACAAATTCCACCAACCCACTTCATAAAAGCGACTTTTACCTGTAAAAAACCCAATGGCATCACAAGCAAAAGCAAACAAAACCATCGCAATTACAAAGTGAACAACAATAGGATGGAGCGTGTCCGGGTAGGGTAAATTGTGGTCATTCAAAGATGTAAGATAATCAAGCATTCTACTCTCCTAGGCATATTGCCTCACCTCAGTTCAATCTCAATAATTGACATTCACTCACATCAAGATCGGCATTCATCCATGACCAAGACTTTTTGATGAGATAGTCGTAGCGAAATCTGGTCAGATGATGATTAGCCAGTGTGTTGTCAAATTATGTGAGGCTATTATTTATAGTCAGGGATTGAGTTTAATTCATTTGTTCATACTGATAAGCTACTACAGCGATTTTTAATTTACCTAACAAAATTGCTGTCGTTTGTTGATTTGGTGAGACCTATTTATTAGCTTAAGGATTTTTTCAATACTTGTCAAAAGTTATTCAAAGTTTTTTTAAATTTCTTTGATTAGCAAAAACAAGTCCTTTATAATGTATCTTTCCTTGCCATTTAGTATATTGCATATACAAAATATTTAAATGTGCGATCGCAACATTCGTTAATTATTATTTTGTGATTACAATTACAATTGTTATTTAGTAAAGATAATCAGCTAGAAATAATTAGTAATTCAAATAGTAACGTAAATTTCTATTTATAAAATTCAGTTCTGATTATAGAAAATAATTTTTATCTAATTAATAAAAAAGTAGGAATAAAAGTATTAACCTACTAGTACAACACGGCGGAAATAAACAGACCATTCCAAATCAATGAAACGCTTAAGTAGAACGATTTGAAAAAAACAAACTATGTTAAGTAATGCAAAAAGACTAGGATTGATTTCGTAGTAAGGACTTTAGTCCTTTTTTGTTGGCGTAGCCTCTCGTAGAGAACGCAGAGAGAACTAAAGTTCTCACTACAAACCTTTAATTACTTACCCTGTTCTACTTACACTGTATTCATTTTGAATTTTGAATTCCGCCTTGCGGTACTAGAGGAATCCGATTTGTTTTATAGCGTTTCCTAATCACGTGAGATATATCATAGCCCCCTCCTCGCTTGCGGGGAGGGGGTTGGGGGTGGGGTTCTTCTATCTCACTAAAGCGAGAACCGCTATATATACTTCCAATTCTCTTGACAAAAGCCACCATTTCTTAGATACTATTAATAGTCGTGCAAATATAAAAAAATATCGACCGCCTTCTGCGGGGGGTTAAGGGAAAAAGAAAAAGCGCAGAGGATAAAGGGGAAAAGTGTAAAGAATTAAGTCCTCGCGGCGTAAATCGCAACCCGAAAACCAATGTTGATATCCCTGCTGCCCGGACCATAGTACTCACGAGACGCAGAACGGCAATACCTCGGAAGACTGAGCCAAGAACCACCGCGCAGCAGCCTACGGGATTGATTGTCATTCTCATTATCTATGCTTATCCATGCACTACCATTTGTAGGCGCGGCTTCATAATTTTCATGCCAATGGTCAGCGCAGCATTCATATACATTTCCGTGCATACCGTATAACCCAAAAGCATTAGTCAATTTAAATCTGCCTACTGGGGTTGTTTGTTCTACAGATTTACCTTTAAGAGCATCACCATAGGGAACTCCATCATAGTAATAATTTCCTAAATCCGGTGAGATAGTCTCGCCAAAGTGGAAAGCAGTTGTCGTGCCTGCTCTACAAGCGTACTCCCATTCTGCTTCGCTAGGCAGTCGGTAGTTTTTTTGTGTATGTTTTAATAGTCTATCACAAAACTCTACCGCTTCATACCAAGAAATTTGTTCTACTGGTAAATCATCACCTTTAAATTGCGAGGGGTCAGGCTGGAGTTTGCGGTTTACTTGTTCTAAAGTAGCCACAGCCCGCCATTGAGCTTGAGTAATGGGGTACTTACCCATAAAGAAGGGGGGGACTATGACTTCATGTTGGGGGCTTTCGCTATCGTAACGTTGAGCTTCCTCTGGCGGTGAACCCATCATAAATTTACCACCGGGAATTGCAACCATTTCTAGGGTGATGTTGTTCCCCAGATTTTCGCTAAAATATTGGGCTGTTTTGGTTTCTGACTTGATGATTTCACCGCGACGGTTGACTGTAACAGTTGTAAATTGCTGGGTTTGTAAATTTGATATTCCTATATAGCTCTGAGTAATTTTTTGCTCAATTCGCTGACTCATCTCAGCATATTTCCCCCCTAATAACTGTAGAGTTTGAGCGGTAATTTGAGCAAATGGCAAATAATCTGAGTCAATTTGTACATCAGTATCAAATAAAATTGCATCAAAATTTCTCTTTGATTGCTTTAATTGCAACTCTCGATTGATAAACTCAGATAGACAGAGAATTACATTAATAGTCTGGCTTTTGCGGGTGATTTTGATCAGTTCTTCTCTGACACCAGGATAAAACTCATACTTTACCTCTTGTTTTAGTTTCAGACCTAACCCCCCAACCCCCTTCCCTAGTAGGGAAGGGGGAAAAGTTAAAGCCTCTCTCCTTGTAGGGGAGAGGTTTGGAGAGGGGTTTTCCAGATCCCGTGAAAAGTCAGCTACATTTGTAGGCGATAGGTTTGGGGAGGGGTCTAGTATTGGTTGGAGTAAACCTCCCATGAAAACTTCGGCTAGATGAACTGCACTAGAGTCTGGTAAGAGGGTTTGCTGAATGAGTCGAATTACAGGTAAGCTAACGGGAGCAGCAGCCATCATCCTTGCTAGTTGACGAGATAATGGGTATGCAGCAGCTTGAAAACGACTCACCCTAGCTTCAGCAGAAAGTTTGTTGTCTTCCTTAGCATTCTGACTAACTTGAGAGTTAATGTTTTCAATTTCTTCGGGGAGAAAAACTAACCCTGGTGTCCTACTTCCTCCTACCCCTGCTAAAACTTTTGCCCAATTTTTCATCGGGAAAGCTTCTAAGGTGACAATGGGTAAAGTCAAAGCTTGGGGGGAATTAAATTTTTTGTCTGGAGGTTGGCGGGTTTTTAATAATCGAGTATTGGGAACGCCGGGAGTTTGGGAATATAATTGCACTTCCATTCCCCACGCTAAAGCTGTGCGCGACCATAGGCGTTCGGGTAATAATTGCAGCAGTGAGACTGGTTGAATTTTAGCCCAATTTCTCAAGATTTTTAGTAAAGAACCATTGTGCCAAATTGGTGATACACAGTCACTAACTAACCAAATTAAACGCCTACCACTGGGGTCATTGAGTTCTTTAAAACTGGCTTGACGGTGTTGTAGATAAAGTTCTATCTCGCCTGCATCACCCATTTTTAAATACCATAGGGTGACATGACGAAATGCACCATGTCTTTCTAAAAGTTGTTGAAATTCTATTAATATTTGTCGCCACAGGGGAAGCCTTGGTGTTTCTTCAATGACTAAGGCGACTTCTAGCCAGCGAGTCAGGACAGGCTGAACCACCGGTAGCCAGAAATCTTCTTCAGCAATGCTGGTAACGGTGGCTTCTTCATTTAAAACCGTTTCAGTGAGGGAAGGGACTTGTCGCATGAATGGACGGAGCGATCGCCCTAATGCTAAAGTATTTCTTAATGCTAGGGGATCAGTAATTTTAATTGGTAATCCCGTTGATGTAGGTTCAGATGCAGCAGCTTGATGAGGGGGAGTATCTACATAAGCAGGAGCAGTATTTGTGACTGTTTCCACCTGTTCAGAAACATTACCCGGTTGAGAATTTAGAGTCGGTGATGAGGTGGTTTGAGAATTATCTGGAGTAGTAACAGGCGCGACTTCCGCAGTATCAATTAATGGATTTATTTGCACCATTAACCAGATAATATCTGCTAACTCTTGCGCCGTTAGGTCAATTTCTGTTTCTTGTGATTTAGGTGGTTCTTTTTCTGACGGCGCAGACATATATCCTCTCAAATTAAATTAGATAAATCCTGTAATAATTTCTCTATAAACTTATCTTTATTATCTTTATCCATCTCTGGGAATTTTTTTCTAGTAACGAGGTAGATGACATTTAATAGCTGGTCAGTTGCTAATTGCTTTTTGTTTCCTTGTAATTTTAGATATTTTTCGATAATCGGCTGGGCTTTTGCTAAAATAGCTTTATCTGGATCATCCTTAAAGTGAGCCGCAACAATTTTTTTCAAGCGTTCATCATCCGGTTCTGGCATAGTTAAACGGATACAGCGACGTAAAAACGGTGGTGGAAAATCGCGCTCTCCATTACTAGTGAGAATGACAAAAGGGAAAGCTTTACAAGCAATTTTTCCTCCTGGAATATCGACTTCTTCATTTTCAGAAGTAAATACAGTGACGTTAGGTTGCTGTTTTTTAATCCGCGCTAATTCGGGAATATCAAATTGCCCTTCTTCAAAAATATGCAGCAGATTATTAGGTAAGTCAATATCACTTTTATCAATTTCATCTATGAGCAGAACTCTCGGTTTTTTATCTTGACTTTGATACAAAGCTGTGCCTACAGCCCCTAATCTTAGATATTTACCAATATCGTCTACTTGAGGAGAGTCTGTTTCGTCTGTTTTCTTATCTAAATTTGGTCGAGAATCCTGATTTTGGTTTCTGATACTCTGTAAGCGTCCTACTGCATCGTAACTGTAAAGACCCTCTGTTAAAGTGGAACGTGTGGTGATGTTCCAGCGTAAAACTTTGCCTAATTTTAATTGATGCGCTATGGCATAGGCAAGAGAAGTTTTTCCTGTACCCGGTTTACCTTCAACTAATAAAGGACGGCGCAAGTATAAAGCTGCATTCACCAATTCTACTTCTTCATCTCTAATTTGAAACGTTGCCCCCCGTTTTTCCTCTTCCGTTTTTTTTCCTGCGGTGGAACTGAAACTACGCCAACTCGGTGCTGGAGGTAAGCGTTTAATTCCGTCATGGGGTTCACGTTCTTTTTGAAATATTTTCCAATCGTTCATTGCAGTTGATAGTTAGTAGGAATTAGGCGGTTTGGATCGTCCCAAATCAGGGAAATATGCAATTGTGACTGACAGCGTTCTTGAAATATTTTCTCTGACAGTTGTAATAATTTATCCCGTAATAAACGATTGAGTTGTGTTTCACAATTACCTTCTGGTGGTTCACTTCTCAGCCAGAGAGCGATAGGTGTTCCAGAGCAATATAAAGCTGAAGCCATTTCTTCGTAACTTGATTGTAGAGGCGATATCAATTTTAATCCAACAATATTTTCATTTTGTAACTGACCCGTGAGAGTATTCAGATCATCTTTAAGATCACTGTTTAAAAATTGGTTTACAGGAACACCACATTTTTTAACACATTGCCATTTATCACCCCATTTACCTTGATATAATTTATATATGGGTTTGAGTCTGTCTGAAGAACGGATTCTGACTTGATGTGATGTTCCTACACAAATTTTATCTAAGGGTTCAAATTTCCATTGATCTACTTCCCAGCCAAACAAGGAAGAAGGCAGAAAAAACTCAATAATTAAATCTTTAATATCTTGTCCTTTTTTACGAGAAATTTCAGCAATGAAATCTTTAACTATTTCTTGAATATGTTCCTTTGTATAATATTCTTCCTCTGTATCTTGCATCTGTATTTTGGGTTGCTGATGCTTTAAAGGTATGAAGCTATCTGCAATATTCTCCTTTGCCAACCAACCAGAAATTTGAAATGAATTTGTGTAAGACTGGCTATTTTTAATTTCAATGATTAAATAATATTTCCCTAAAGATTTTTTATATTCCGCTTTGAAATTTGTCACAGATTTGTTAAAATCTAACATAGTAATAGATTGATCACTACGAATGTGTTTTCTGATGATTTTTTGTAAATTCTTGTTAAATTGAGTATATTTATTAATATGTTTATTTTCCAAATAGCCAGCTAACCGTGGCAGAAATTGTCGAATAATTTCTTCTTCGTTGAAATAGTCTGCTAAATCAGATAATGAATCTTGGTCTAAATTATATAATGACTCATCTAAATCAGGGTCTTTTTGCCATACAGCATCTTGATACACTTGTTTGACACATTGCCAAAATGCCTCATCTTGTTGAGAGAATATATTTCTTAAATCATTAATTAATTCACTATCTAAATTTTCTTCTTTCAACTTAAAAAGAGATGAATCTTTGGGATTTTCATCATTTAACTGCTTAACATATTTTTGATAAGCTGTAGAGTTGTTTTTTTCAATTTCTGACAAGAATAGAGATAATTCTTCTTTATGCTTCTCAAAATAGTCCAAAATGATATTATCTCTTGAACTTTTTGACTGTCCAGCAGTAAGCTCTTTACGGATAGGCTCAAATTCATCAAGAGATTTATCAAGTTCTGGATCGGTCAAAGCTTCGATTAATTTCCGTAGAAGTCCACGCTTGTACTGCATTAACTACTTACCTACTACCCAATAATCTTGCCCGTTTTGTTGCATTTGCTGTAATCCAAATCGTTGGTTAGGTGATTGATTATGATGGAGCAATGAGTACATATCTTGGAGCAAATCGCGGGCTTCGGCAAAATATCCATGACCTAGAAATGTTAAATCAATATTAGAAACCTCTATTGTATCTATGCCATCAACAACTGTAATGGGTGGAGAAAAACCAGCACGAGGATGATCATGAATAATACCTGATGTTGCTAAAGCTTTATCTTTAGATGAAATGTACAATGTTGTCCGTTCAGCGAGTTTTTGATAAGCTGCGGCTAATTGTTGAAATAGATCAGGATCAACATCAGGAGCAGCCAGAAATATTTGCCCAAACCGGATGTTACTGTCGGCTTGCACTTGGGTTAAAATTCGCTGCATGACTCTAATTAAGCCACGATTCCCCATACTATGAGCAATGATATGAATTTTTTCTGCGCCACTGTTTTGAGCCAAGTTGAGTAAGAACTCAGCAATATATATCTCGCTGGCTTCCATTGTGGCTGCATCTGCTATGTAGCTAGCTAGTCTTCCTCTTGACGGCCAGCTATAGAAAGCCATAATCCCCGGTACGTCTAGATCAAACCCAATCTGAGCGGCGCGCAAGGCTGCATCTTCAAAACTGACGTTAAAGCCGTGAATGTAGACTAAAGCAGAACGCTTATCTAAGGGATTTGCTTGTAAAGTCTGTTGGACTTGTTGTAAAAAAGCTTGTTCCTGAAGCAGTTTGAGACTATCTTCTTGTAGTTTCAGCCGATCATCCGTTGAGTTTAATAATCTATATAAGAAAGAAGAACCTGTAGAGCCGAATTTATGAGATTTTGGTACTGCTACTTTACAAGTACCATAATGAAGATTGCGATCGCGCTGTCTTGAAAATCCTTGAGATATATCCTGGGGGTTATTGGGTTTGCGGTTAGTCCCAAACCACAGGGGATATATGGTAGTTTCAGACTGTGGGGGAGGAGGGGAAAGAGGACCACGAGTTACTCTTGTTGTGATAACTTCTCGGTCAAGGATTGATGTATCACGAGTGATGAAATGGGGTACTACACTATCTGGCAAACTTCTGAGTTTAATTTCAGCAATACCAGAGTTAAAAGCAGTGTAATATTGCTGTCCATCGGCTAAACTTCTATAAAAACCTGCTGAAAATGCTACGGCAGATCGATCATCAATTTCTTTTTTCATCCCGACAACACAGCTAACTTTATCTGCTAGTGCATCGGCTTTTTCTAATGAAAAGCAAGCATTGAGTACCACACATTCTATTCGTCCATCAAGCACAACTAATAAATTTGCCAGTGCTTCTGGAGAAACTAGATGCTGTTCTCCTTGAGCGTTATTTAAAATAATTTCACCACTGGGGCTGCCGTGACTACTAAAGTGTACAATTAGCGGTTTATATTGACGTAAATATTTAGATAGTTCTTCTACATTAACGGCTATTTCGACTTTAACTATATAGTTTTTTTCTTGGTTTAGTTGTTTAAATTGCTCTCGAATTAGATTAGCTTCTTTCTCCAATTGTAGTAGTTGAGTACCGATGGGATTGGCGGCGAGAAATAAAATATCGCAGGTTTTTTCTTCTGGGATAATATCTTGCTTTGGCGGTTCTGGATTGGGGGTAATTTTTAACGCCGAAACGTGCTTTTCATAAGCTATAGGATTGCAATTTTTAATGGCTGTTAATAATACAGGAAATTCTTCTTGATGTTTTTCAAAATAATCAAGAATTATGTTGTCTCTCAAAGCTTGTGGCTGTCTATCTGTAAACTGCTTCCGCACAGCCGGAAATTCATCAAGTGCTTCTGTGAGTTCCGGCTCGGTTAGAGATTGGATTAATTTCCTAAGAATCCTGCGATCGTATTGCATTGGCTACCTACTCAGTGTAAATTTATCGCATCGTTTAAATAAGTTATCTGGGCGACTATAGCGGTTCTCGCTTTAGTGAGGTACAAGAAACCCACCCCCAACCCCCTAAGAGCAAGCAAGGAGGGGGCTATTATATGCCTTATATGATTAGGAAACGCTATATAAGTCGCGGTTATACAGACAAAACCCGACTGTGCGGGTTAGAATAATCGATTTTTTGTTAGTCTACGGTTAGGGGTGCAAGGCTTTACGCCTCTACTAGATATGAATTTTCACGTCATGTGGAAAAGCTAAGGGTAAACTAACCCCTAGTCCCGCAAGGCGTAAATAAGGGCAAGTTTATCAGACTTTTGTGTATATTGTCGCTCCTTTGGCGAACGCGTTAGCGTCTGTCTACGACACCCTACGCGAACGTAAGATAAGCAAGCTAGATCGAGGGTCTTTCCAGAACCCGTGAAAAGTCAGCTACTAGATAATTGACCCAATTTAAAATTTTTGTTCAGTAAATATACTATATTTAGATTAGCCCAAATTAAGTAAAAAATAAAGCTTTTCAGCAAAAATTACCATAATTCAATGTTAGGTCAGGTTAAGGTGCTGCACAAGTTATAGGATAAATTGTTCAGAATGTACCTCGAAATGCAGCATAGGCAAGGGTAATGATAATTGGGAGAATGATAGAAATAGTAATCATCAGTCCTGTTTTACCAAAACGAATTTCTTGCCCATCTGCTTTTAACAGAGCAATTACAGCTGCGGTTGCCATTAAAATCCAAATGCTGCCAAAGATGATAAAAATAGTGAATGCTGAGTCATTCATAGTATTTTCTTGACTATGATTTACCTCTTGATTCTAAGTCTAAGTTGCGACTTTACCTAGACTATTCCTCCCAGCATTGACATTAAACTGCCATCAGTTGTGTTTATCAGATGTTTTATCCTGCTTAACTTTTTTGATTAATTCCATGTAGATATTAATCTCATTCACTTCTACATCATGTTCAAGTCTAGTTACTTTCCATTTCTCCTTTCTTAAGTAAACTTCTTCTCCTACTCTGGGAAGAAATTGTAAATCATAGAACTTTTTGATAAAGTCTTTTTGGTTTTCTTCCCATAAGATTATTTTGGCTGATTCTTGGCTCATTAGTTATCCTTCTTTGTTAGTCAATGAAAGTCAGTAATTGGATGACATATATTCGGTAAGTTTATCTTACTAATTCAAGTCAATAGCGTAGTTAAAGCCACATTATTTCCTAATGCTTATTAAGGTTGTATTTTATTGATTCTCAATCAGGTAATAATACTCAAGTTTTTATACCAAAAATATCTTGTGCTTGCAGTTAAAAAAAAGGCTGACTACCAAAATATCGTAGCAGCCGCATATAGAGTATTTATTACTGCCAGAGACTTTCTTGACCTTGATAAAGAATAAGGCAAGACACGG
The DNA here is from genome assembly GCF_022063185.1 of Nostoc sp. UHCC 0870. Taxonomy (NCBI): domain Bacteria; kingdom Bacillati; phylum Cyanobacteriota; class Cyanophyceae; order Nostocales; family Nostocaceae; genus Nostoc; species Nostoc sp. UHCC 0870. Next base: position 757,799 of record NZ_CP091913.1, read on the forward strand.
ACTGCTTTAAAAGTAAACTACACAAGCTTCTGCTCAATTTCGTCAAGCTGCTGATCTAATCTATTCTGTTCGTCAATCGCATTTGCCCATTCCCTACCCGCACTGATTTCTCTGACATGCCAAGCCTCAATCACTCCCTGAGGTTTCATCATGCTCAGATGAGTAGCTAATTCATCACGCAAGGCTTCATCTTTGTGAGAGTAAGAGAAAAATACTTTGACTGTATTAGACATAAATGCTGGTATAAAAGACTTTGAAATTATTGTATATGAATATACAGTTTAACTTTTTGAAATTAATAATCTGACAATAATAAATTGACCTTGAAGTATTAAATTTGGCACTGGAATAGGTTGCTAAATCAGCGTCTAAGCTATTATATCTGAGTATTTAGGACAACAAGACGCGATCGCAAGGCCTCTTACTGATACTATATAGATAAGAGTATCTTTTAATAAATCGGAGAATCAAAAAAGCTTATCACCCTAAATAATCAATTTATTTCAATGAAGTGTATTTGCTACTAACAGAGAATTCATAAGGGCGTAATTTTGTGATGGATTAGATGTTTGGCAAGGTATAGAATTGTTCTAATTTCATGGATATCTCATCTGTAATTTCCAGCATTCATGCAGTTAAAAAAGCCCAAACATAAGTTAAATTGGCGTGATCAAAGCAAACTATATGCAGACAAATAAACTAGGCTAAAATCCTCTGCCCTCTTGCCTGATCTATTTACGCCGACTTACTTAGCACTATATAAAGTCAACTAGAGAGGAAGACAAATGTCACATAACTCAGGGTTGTATATCATACTAGTCAGTGTTCACGGCTTAATTAGAGGACATAATCTAGAGTTAGGACGAGATGCTGACAACGGTGGACAAACAAAATATGTAGTCGAACTCGCCGCTACATTAGCTAAACACCCCGACGTAGAGAGAGTTGACCTAGTAACTCGGTTGGTGCAAGACCCCAAAGTGAGTTCTGACTATGCCCAACCTGTAGAAATTCTCTCCGATAAAGCCCAAATAATTCGCCTAGCCTGCGGCCCCCGGCGTTACCTCCGTAAAGAAGTCCTCTGGCCTTATTTAGATACCTTTGCAGATGAATTGCTCAGACACATTCGTAAAGTCGGCAAAATACCAAATGTAATTCATACACACTACGCTGATGCAGGCTATGTTGGTAGTCGAGTTGCAGGTTGGTTAGGTACACCCCTGGTGCATACAGGTCACTCCCTGGGACGGGTGAAACTGCAAAAATTACTAGAACAGGGAACTAAACCAGAAAGTATTGAAGAAAACTATCACATCAGTACCCGCATTGAAGCAGAGGAAATTACTCTCGGTGGTGCAGCTTTAGTCATCGCCAGTACCCATCAAGAAGTTGAAGAACAATACAGCGTTTATGACCGCTATCAACCACAAAGAATGGTGGTAATTCCTCCTGGTGTAACTTTAGAACGTTTCTACCCAGCAACAGATCATTGGCAAAATCCTCCGATTTACCAAAAATTACAACGATTTCTGCAAGACCCCTACAAGCCGATGATTACGGCGATTTCCCGTCCGGCTGTGCGTAAAAATGTAGCGACTCTGGTCAAAGCTTTTGGGGAAGATCCTGAACTGCGTAACTTAGCTAATTTGGTGATTGTGCTAGGAAATCGAGATGACATCACCACAATGGAATCAGGCCCCCGCCAAGTTTTGACGGAAATATTCCAATTAATCGATCGCTATGATCTTTATGGTCATGTCGCCTATCCTAAACATCATACTTCCGACGATGTACCCGACTTATATCGGCTGACCGCAAAAACACGCGGCGTTTTTATCAATCCAGCCCTCACTGAACCCTTTGGACTAACTCTGATTGAAGCTACAGCTTGTGGTTTGCCCATCATTGCCACCTCAGACGGCGGCCCACAAGATATTATCGCCGCTTGTGAAAATGGGCTACTGGTTGATCCCCTGAATATTAAAAACATCCAGGATGCACTAAGAAAAGCTTTGACCGATCCTCAACAATGGCAACGCTGGTCTAATAATGGCTTAGTTAATGTCCGTAAACATTTCTCTTGGCAGAGTCATGTTGAGCAGTATCTAGAAAAAGTGCGCCTATTCCCCCAACAAAAGGTACAATCTCTACTCAGTCCCCTTGTAGCATTTCCAGCTACTGAACATCCAGGCTGGAATATCCCTGATACTAACCGCTTACCAACCGCCGATCGCTTCCTGGTGACAGAAATCGATAATACACTCCTAGGTGATCAAGAAGCATTAGAAAAGTTGATTCAGCGCATCCGCAATGAAGGACAAACAACTGGTGTCTGCATTGCCACGGGTCGCAGTCTCGAAAGTACCTTGAATATGCTGGAAGAATGGCAGTTTCCCATGCCAGATTTGTTGATCACTTCCACTGGTAGCGAAATCTACTATGGTCCGCAGATTGTCACAGATACAAGTTGGCAGAAACACATTAGTTACAATTGGCAGCCAGAGGCAATTCGGGAAGCTATGAAAAATATACCTGGTGTAGAATTGCAATCAGCAGAAGCTCAAAGCAGGTTTAAAATCAGCTACTTTGTTGATCCCAGCATCTCGCCCAGCTACCGAGAAATTATCCGCCATTTGCGTCGTCAGCAACTCCCTGTTAAAGGGGTTTACAGTCATAGTATGTATCTTGATTTGTTGCCCATCCGCGCTTCTAAAGGCGATGCCCTACGTTATATTGCTTTAAAATGGGGCTTACCTGTAAAACGGTTCTTAGTTGCAGGGGCATCAGGCAATGATGAAACAATGTTAGCAGGTAATACTCTAGCGGTGGTGGTGGGTAATTACAGCAAAGAAATCCACAAATTACGCGGCTATGCTCAGATTTACTTTGCTCAAGGTCATTATGCCTGGGGCATTTTGGAAGCACTAGATCATTATGACTTTTTCGGCAATCTCTCCCAAACTCAGCCGGAAATGGTATTAGTCTGATCATCTCTGGGAAGATTGGTAATCGGTATAGCGGTTCTCGCTTTAGTGAGGTACAAGAACCCCACCCCCAACCCCCTCCCCGCACGCAAGGAGGGGGCTATGGTGTACCTCATGTGATTAGGAAAATTTAGGATCTTTGAGATGTTTCGCTTCGCTCAACATGACAAGCAAGCTACAAGCTCCCACTAATTGTTTTGAATTTTGAATTGGAGAGAAGCGACTTGACATCTGAGATTTAATGAAATTTTGCAGGATGCTGCTATATTAGATACCAAAAGTACAGTAAGATTCACATTTGAAGGCTTAGTAGTACAAGTATCTAATTGTTGGCAAACCACTCTAGTAGCATGATGTATCAATGCCCCCCAAGGTTTACAGTATCAGGGTTAACGCTGAGTATATTGGTATTAGTTGGCAGCATAGATTTTCGAGTGATGAAAGCTCAAGCTGTTGAAGATACACAACTGGCAAATAGTCCTCAAAGTTATCAGGAAAAGGATCTAGCCAGCAACTTAAAATATGGGTTATCGGGTATTGAACAAACAGCCATCACTACAAAAACCTCTTCCCTTCAGGTTGGGGACGAACTAATTTTGTCACAGCAATTCCCACCGCCGCAGGATGTCCAACCCCCTGCATCTCCTGCTTTACCATCCCCCCAGCCACTACAGCCTTTACCACCACCAGCCGAATTACTCCAGCCTACTAACCCGGATAACCAACCTCAGCAACCAATACCAGAGAATATTCCTCAAACCATAACTGTAGAAAGGTTTGAAGTTTTAGGTAGCACCGTATTCAGCCCAGAAGAATTAGCCAAGGTGACAGAGGAGTTTACCAACAAGCCAATTACTTTAGCGGAACTGTTTCAGGCGCGATCGCAAATTACCGAATTATACGTCAGTCGGGGTTACATTACTTCTGGTGCTTATATTCCACCCCAAACAATTAAATCTGGTGTGATTAAAATTCAGGTGGTGGAAGGGAGGTTAGAAGACATTCAGATTAGTGGGACACAAAAACTTAACCCTAATTATGTGCGTAGCCGTTTAGCGATCGCTACCTCTCCCCCTTTAAACCGAGAAAAGTTATTAGAAGCATTACAATTGCTGCGACTTAATCCCTTAATTGCCAACGTGTCGGCGGATTTGTCAGCCGGGGCGACTCCGGGGACGAGTTTACTCCAAGTTAACGTTAAGGAAGCGAGAAGCTTTAATACTCAATTAGCCCTAGATAATGGGCGATCGCCTAGTGTGGGTAGTTTTCGTCGTCGTATCCAAGTCAATGAAGCTAATTTACTGGGTATAGGGGATGGTCTAACTTTAGCCTATACTAATACCGATGGTAGTAATGCTTTTGATACTAGCTACACATTACCCCTCAATCCTCGCAACGGCACACTCAAGTTGAGTTTTGGGGCTTCAGCTAGCAATGTCATTGAAGAACCTTTTAATATTCTCGATATTGAATCCTCCTCTCGTTACTATGAGTTGACACTCCGCCAACCCTTAATGCAAACTCCCACCCAAGAATTCGCCTTGGGATTGACGGCTTCACGGCGTGAAAGTGAAGCTACTTATATAGATGGTGCAAGATTGCCTTTTCCCTCCTTGGGTGCTGATGACGCGGGACGCACGCGCATATCTGCGTTACGTTTTTTCCAAGAATGGATCACTCGCAATAATCGCCAAGTGATTGCTTTGCGATCGCAATTTAATCTCGGTATAGGTGCGTTTGATGCCACTGTGAATAATGACGCTCCCGATAGTCGGTTTTTCTCTTGGCAGGGACAAGCACAATGGGCGCGGCTATTAGCACCAGATAGTTTATTAATCGTGCGTGCTAATACGCAACTAGCATCGCGAACACTGTTACCTATAGAACAGACATCTCCGAAAACAGTCAAAGCCTTTGTTTGGCTAGGCTGTAGCCACTAAATGCAATCATCTTAAATTAGCTATTCTGTACGATGAAATAAGACTTTGAGATATTTGCTGTTGATAATTAGGCAAAAATATCTAGTTATATGCGATAATTTTAACCTGATGATATAGCTGATATTTCTAATGGTAATATTAGCCCTCGAATCCGTAACCTTACTAGCCCACAAATCGTCAAAATTACTTGCTTATATTTGCGGGTATTTAACCTAAATCTCTCTTGGACAACTCGAAAGATTTTGACTGACCGTATTCGATGTTCAACAAAGATTCGTTTAGATGAAAATATTTTGTTCTGTTCTTTCTGTTCAGTTGTTAGTTCTTGATTTCTTGGTTTCTTAATTGGAGTTGTAATTAAATCTTCTCCAAGATATGCCTTATCTCCTTTAAATCTTTGTTTGGCATCAAACTCTGAACGATATTCTCGGAACAAAGTTATATCGCTTTTTGGACCAGGTTCACCTGCCACAACATCAACGATATCACTAGCATCAGGTAAAATAATCATTTGAGTTTTAAATGTATGATTACTCTTCTTACCTGAAAAATATTTCTTTTGTTCATCATTGTCTCTAGGTCTTTCTCTGACTTGTTCATAGCTATCTACTATTAATTCATATTCTGTGAGCATTTCTTTTACTACTTCATAGTCAGAAGCGTTTTTTTTTACTTGTTCAAGCAAACTTGATGGCAGTAATTCTCGCAAGTTAGGCAACCAATAGTTAAACGTATCGTTGGCTGTAGACTCACTTACTTCAAACTGAATACCTAGAAGTTGAAAGGTTGTCAGATGTCGGAGATACACTAAAGTTAAAATGATTTGTTCAGAAATAGATAATTTTGGTTTCCGACCTCCTCCACCAGCAATAATTCTCACTTTCTTAGATTCCAGTAAAGCTTTTTTTTCATGATATAATCTTTCCCCATTTATGATTAATTGTTGTAACTGTTCATATTCCAGACCTATTAACCTTTGGGTTTGTTTAGGATTCTCTTCAATGTAATTCAGTATATTGCTCATGCTTCTGTGTCAAAATAACGCTTTAATGTTCTTTTATCACAGAATAATACTATTTTGGAGATGTCTAACAGTTTGGTGTGGGTGGACTAGATAGTGTGCGGGGCTATCGCCAAGATTTTCTCCTGGCAGATAATGGTGCTTTTGCTGGGGCAGAAGTGCAAATACCGATTTTGCGTCTATCTCAATCTAGAGGGGTGTTACAGGTCGTACCTTTTGCAGATTTTGGGGTGGCTTGGAATAATTCTCGTACTAATCCTGACCCTAATACTTTAGCATCGGTGGGTTTGGGGTTGCGGTGGTCACAGGGCGATCGTTTTACTGCGCGTCTTGACTGGGGTATTCCTCTCGTATCTGTTGACTCCCAGAATGGCACTTGGCAAGAAAATGGGCTATATTTTTCTCTGTTTTATAATCATTTTTAATGATTGCCTCGGTGGTTAGATACATTTTGAACCACAGAGGCACGGAGAACACAGAGAAGAAGCCCAGATTAAAACCGGGTTTGATACTCAACTACAGCGCGACTATCATCTTCTAGGTTAGTGGAAGCACGTACCCGGATTTGATCGTTAATGCGGTAATTAATCCCCCATTGGAAGGGGTCATTAGCTGTCAAAATCTTGATGCTAGAAATAGACAACTTAGTGGAAATATCAACGCCGGCTTCGGCTGCTAATTCGATAGATGAACTACTTTTACCTGCTTCTGGGTTATCAGAAATTACGGTGGGGAATATCCGCAGTTCACTTAAACCAAATGCAGTACCGATTTGGTTAAAGGCTGACTGAAAGTTATTAAATACTGCTGAACCTGCAATGTTAATAATACCGAGGGTACTGTCACCCCCTCCTTGGGGATTCACGAATCCACCCCCTAATAAAGCCACAATTTCGTTTTCACTGCGGGATGGACTGCTTGTTAAGTCTAGGGTTTCGTTGAGTCGGCTGGCCTGTCCTTTGACGTTGGCTTCTACTCGTACTGTCTCTAATGCAGCTAATCCTGTAGGATTGAGCCTATCACCGCTAAAGTTGCTGTTTTGGACTACATCTAGGACTTTGGCAAATAGCTGTACATCTAAATCAGGGTCGCGGGGTTGGTTGGCTCTAAAGGTGGCGGTGTGTTTATAACCACGAGCTAGTTTAAACTGGGTGGTGAATAAGTTTACGCCACCGTCTTTTAACTGGATTGTCCCTACGGGGATGGGGTCGGCAAAAGTACCATTAACTGTAAGGTTGCCTGTGGCTCGGAAGTTTAAAATTGGTTGACGGGTAATTTCTAAGTTTTTGCCTAATTCTAGTTTTAAATCATTAAACCGCGCGATCGCACCCGCCCCATTAATGTCCTGTTTATTTTGCTTGTTCAGTTTTGAGTATGATATGCCAACATTACTATTATTCTGCTCGGTGTCGGTAGACTCTGCTAACAATACCTGACCATCATATAAACTGATTTTACCGCCAATAGCTGGGGTTAGGGCTGAACCAGTAATCTGTAAGTTACCACTCGCCCCTCCTTGATAGAGTCCTTTCAGGTTTAAGGCTAATTGATCAAGGTTAACATTCAGAGGATTGGTAATCGCCAGTTCGTTGTTGAAAATCGGAATTTCCCCAGAGGCTTCTACTTTACCACGGCTAAATCTGCCTTGCAGACTTTCTACGAGGATGCGGTCAAAATCAAACTGCACTCTACCTGTAACACCAGTCAACTTTTCGGGTAAAGCCTGAGCTGAAACCGTGGCATCTTGGATAGTAGCAATTCCATTTAATATTGGCTTTTGTCTAGTTCCTCGCACTGTTAAGTCTATTTCGCCTTCACCTTGTTCAAAGGCGATTTGGTTAGTTAATAGGTTTAATAGTGCCAGTCCCTCATTTTGAACTTTGACATCTAAGCTGATTTGGTCATTGTCTGGTGCTACAGATGCAAATGGCAACTGATAAGGAATACTACCATTAATATTAACGGGTTGTGGCCCAGTTACTGATAAGGTACTACCAAAATTCAAGCGTCCATTAGCATAGCTAAAACTGGCGTTGGCTGATTCTATTGGTTTCTCGTTGAGTGTACCTTCGGTAATTTGCCATTCTCCCCTCGCTTGAGGGTTGGCAACACTACCCGCTAAGGCGGCTGTACCGCTAAGATTACCTGTAATGCCTACAGGTAGGTTAACAAAGTTATTCAATACCTGTATTGGGAAGTTACTGACTCGCAATTGACCAGATTGGTCTGCACCGCCAATGTTACCTGCAAAAGCTACCAGACTATTTTCTGATTCAATGCGTAAAGGGCGCACTTGCAAAATGCCATTTTCAAAGCTACCTTGAGCAATGATTTGGTCAGCACGATAGAAACGGTTTTCTTCTGTTTCTTTACCCCAAGTAAAGTTCTGTCCGTTTAAATTAAATTGTACTGATAAGCCTTGGGGGGTGGCAGTATCTAAGGCGACTTCTCCGTTAAAAGTTCCTGCTAAGTCTGCTAACTCAGGTATTGGCGAAGCATTACGCTGTTCTTCTTGTCCAGTTCTTAAAGCATCAATTTCATAAAAGCGTTTTATCTGGTCAAGTAACGGGCGATTTGGTAAACCTTGGGCGTAGGTAGTTAAGTCCTCGGCTGTGCCATAGTTAGCTGCTGAACCATTGTTTTGGAAATCTTGGAATTCAAAAATTTGGGCTACTGTGAGTACGTCTTGGATATTTCCTTGACTGACGTTGAGTTTACCTTGCACTCTTGGCCCTTTGGGGGTTTGGGCAAAATTACCAGCTAGGGCGTAGCGACTGTTACCTTTGATAAATTCACTACTAGTAATGCTGGCTGTACCATCACTGTAACGGAACTGAGTGGTGATACGATCGCCTTTAATCCGGCCGATTTCGGGATTAGCGATCGCTAAATTAGCTGTAGTCGCAAATGTGCTTTGATTAAATTGTACGTCTCCCGTTAATAATCCTGTAACTTTCCCCCCACCCAAACGCAGACTTGGCGGCGGTGACACATTCAAAATTTGTAAGGGGAAGCTGGCAACTTTTACACCCCAATTATCCCCCTTAACTTGACCTTGAGCGATCGCTTGTTGCCATTGTACAAGGAAGGATTCGGGGCGATTATTGGCATTGAGATTTAAAGCAATGCGATCATTATTTCCCCGCAAGTCTAAACTTAAACCTTTTCCTGACTGCACATTCCCAGTTAACAATGGTTCAAAGGCGATACCCTGCACTACTAAGTCTTTTAAGCCGATTTGCCCTGCTACATTGGGCAATGGTAACTTACCAGTCACGCGACCGTTAAAATCAACCCTTCCTGTCACCGCTACCTGATTGGGTAGAGTCACAGGTAACTGTTGCAGATTAAAATCTTGGGCTTGGACGTTGAGATTTAAAGCTGTAATTTCCGGGATACCTGGCCTTGTAGCATTCGCTGCTATATCGCCACTAATATTTAACCCAGGTGCATTTGCTTGCTGAATTGTCAACCTTTCCCCATTCCAAGCCAGGGCGGCTGTCAGGGGTCGTTCAATCCCCGGTAAACCTTGGGATAACTGCACCTGACCAGCCGCCTGCACATCAGCCAATCTCGCTGAACCCAAATTACCTGCTAATTGTAACTGTCCGCCAAACTGTCCCCGCAGTTGTTGATTAAACCGATTTAACTGCACACCAGCCGCAGCGATTGCCGTTTGATAGCGACCATTAGCTAGTTGAATGTTGGAGAATAGAACATTACCCCCTGCTACATTCAGTTGTGCTTGACCTGTAGCTTGGATAGTTTGGGGACTAAAGGCATCTAATCCCCCGGCTACATTCAATTGACCAGTTAAATTACCTTGAAATTGTGGTGGTACAGTTGCCAAGCGTTGCACGGGAACATTATTAGCTTGGACTTGTGCCTGATAACGACCGTTAGCGAGTTGGATATTCGCGGCAGTAATTGTACCATTGCCGACATTAATTCTTCCTTGTCCATTACCTTGGATGGTTTTGAGACTGAAGGAATCCACTGCCCCAGCAACATTTAATTGCCCAGTTAAATCGCCTTGTAGGGGTACTTTTGCCAAGCGTTGTAGGGGGACATTATTGGCTTGGAGTTGGGTTTGATAACGACCGTTAGCGAGTTGGATATTCGCGGCGGTAATTGTGCCATTACCAACATTGATTCTTCCTTGTCCACTGGCTTGGATGGTTTGGGGACTGAAAGATTCGACTGAACCAGCAACATCTAATTGACCAGTTAAATTACCCTGAATTGGTACAGCCGCCAAACGTTGTAGGGGGACATTATTGGCTTGGAGTTGGGTTTGATAACGACCGTTAGCGAGTTGGATATTCGCGGCGGTAATTGTGCCATTACCAACATTGATTCTTCCTTGTCCACTGGCTTGGATGGTTTGGGGACTGAAAGATTCGACTGAACCGGCAACATCTAATTGACCAGTTAAATTACCTTGAATTGGTACAGTAGCCAAACGTTGTACAGGAACATTATTAGCTTGGAGTTGGGTTTGATAACGACCGTTAGCGAGTTGAATGTTCGACGCTGTAATTGTCCCGCCGTCAACCCGTAGCTGTGCTTCCCCATTACCTTGGAGAGTTTTCAGACTAAAATTTTCTCTGTTACCGGCGATTTGGAATGTCCCATCTAAGGGATTAGCTAAAGCTGGCGGAGAATTTTTAAGGATGCGTCCCAGGCGGACATTGTTAGCAACTAAACCGGCGGTGAAATTTTGGTCTTTTAATTGGATATTCGCGATCGCAATTCTACCACCACCAATTTGCACTCCCGCCCCATCAGAACGAATAGTAGTAATTTGGAAAGGTTCAGCCGTCCCAGCCAGAATAAAACGACCGTTTAATTCTACCCCTGCCAAAGAGACATTTTGCAGTTGATTTTGGTCAACAAAGGGTTGTAATTTCACACCCGCAGCTTGAGCCACCGCTTGCCAACGTTCATTAGCGAAAGTACCATAACCCTGCACCGTCCCACCAGCTACCCGCGCCACCACATTACGGAAGTTATAGTTACGATTTACACCCACAATCACTTCACCAGTTGTAGGATAAATTGCCCCTGGTGCAGCAAACTTAACTAAGGTTTGGGCATCGGTAGGCGTACCTGTAACCCTAGCTGTAGCGGACACAGTGCCAATTTTAAAGGCAATATCAGGATTATAGAGTTTAGCGATCGCATCCCCAGGAACTTGCTTGGCTACAAAATTTAAATTTAATTGGGGATTTTCTCCTAGTTGGATGATACCGCCACCGTTAATTTCACCACCTACCGTAGTTTCGCCTTGAATATCTTCCAGCTTAACTAAGGCATCCTTAGCATTAAATTCAAACTTACTACTAACGCGCTTAAAATTAATTTTATCAATGCGTGCAGTTTTAACGGTGGTGACAGTACCTAAAAGAATAGGGTTAGTAATATCCCCTACCACCTGCAATTTCCCTTGTAATTGTCCAGCTACGGGTACAGGCAGTTTTAACTTGAGTGTTTCTTGAGCATTAGCTACACTTACCCCATTAATACGTCCAGCTAACTTGTAGCCTTTATTACTGTCGATAATTCCTGCGGCGATTAGAGGAATCTTGCCATAATTGGCGGTCATATTCTCCAGTTTAATTTCCGTTCCCTGGAAATAGATACTACCTTGGCTATTAATGAATGCTTGTGGTGTCCGAGGAATTTGCAGCGTTACCCCGTCTAATTCAGCACTACCATACAATAAAGGCTTCTGCTCTGGTGCTAGTTGGATTTGCAAATCGCCATCAACTCGACCCGTTTGTAAATCTACTGGTAATTTTACAATATCGGTAACATTTGTAGCTAATAATTTTTCTCCTTGCAGTTGCAAATTCGCGGCTAAAGTCTTAGGACGCACATCCCCCGCAATAGAGATTTTACCCCCAGTATCTGCCTGACCTTGGACTGTGAATTTAACCAGTTGATTGTTTTCAAGCAATTGAGCCGATGCCAAAACTTGAGAAAAAGCAATGGGAGATGAAGGATTATCTACCTTATCCCCTTCTCCCTCTATCCCCTCAACCTCTCTCTTCTGCGGTAAAAGTACCAAATTACCATTACGGAAGCGCAGTGTATTTAAGTCCGTTTTAATCGCTCCTGCTGCTCCCGGTGGTGCTAAGGTCGTAGTAATCCAACGTCCTTCACTATCCTGTTCAATATAAGCATCTGGGTTAACTAAAGTAACATCTAGTTTTAGCTGGCGATTAAAAATTAACAGCAATGGGTTAAAAGCTACTTCCACACCATCGACTTCCACCTTATCCGGGTCTGTTGGTGTGGCTGGGATAGCCGAAGCACCAAAACTAACTCCCGTGAGTGAAAATTGCGTGACTTTGCCCAGTTTTACCGGACGGTTGAGTGTACTAGTGAGACTTTTTTCTGCTAACGGCGTTAATTCTTTTTGCACAAAAATCCACAATCGCCAAGCACCGCCGATTAAACCCAGTAGTAAAATACTCCCTAGAGCTATACCACCACGCTTTAGAACCAGCAACCATAAACGCTTGCGGTCAATATTACGGGATTGATGATCATGATCGGAAGATTTACTCATTGGTTTCACTTCTTTTTTGCTGGATGTGGTAAGCACACTACTAGCACTATGGGCATATTACTATGCCAATACCAAGATACAAACCAATCTCAGGTTTTGACATGAGGATGAACTCGTAGTCATTTAGTCACTAGTCATTAGTTTTTCTCCTCTCTCTATACCCTTACACCCTTATACCCCTACACTTGGGAAAAATTTGAATTAAAGTGAAAATTAATGCTGTGACTTTCACAGATACACGGTCTAGAACTTTAATGAATAGATAGACATCAAAATATAGGGAAAGATGATTACGCCAATGCGGGTTTTTGTGTTGATTTTTAATGCTCACACGGAAAATGAGGGAATTCATACTGTGCGTGTGGGCGATCGCAATAAAATTTTAATGTTTGAGTCCCAAGACGATGCTATTCGCTTTGCGCTGATGTTGGAAGCTCAAGATTTCCACACGCCTACTGTGGAAGCAATGGACGCTGAGGAAATTAAGGAATTTTGCGAAAGTGCTGACTATGAATGGGAAATTATCCCAGAAAACAGCGATCTGATCATTCCTCCAGAAATCAACCTGGAAGAAACCGACTGGCAACCTGATGGGCAATATGATGACACTAGCGACGACAGTTTGGAATTTGACGACGTACCACCCGCAGAAGAAACAGAATTTTCTGCAACTGAACTAGAAAAGATTCGTCGCAAGTTGGAAGGATTGTTGTAACTGAGTGGGGAGTGCTGAGTGCTGAGTGCTGAGTGCTGAGTGGGGAGTGGGGAGTGGGGAGTTTTGAGGTATGAGAGTACCAAATAAAATCCCCGTTATAAAACCTCATTGCGAATTACGAATTGCGAATTGCGAATTGCGAATTGCGAATTGCGAATTGCCTTAACGCCCCGTTACGCTAACATTACTCAGTAGTCAGTTTCAGTCAATAGCAATTGGCGCATGATTTGGAAATAGAGATACAGGCTAGCATCAATGACAAATTTGCAGGAACGTGGGCATTTATTGACTGAACAAGTCAATCCTTTGAGTCTGAACTTAGACCAACTCAGTTGTTTAGAGTTGGTGGAGTTATTTAATAGTGAAGACCATAAGGCGGTGGCGGCGGTGGCGGCGGCTAAGGTGGAGATAGCTAAGGCGATTGAGGAGACAGCAGCACGGTTGCGCCAGGGTGGACGCTTGTTTTATGTGGGTGCGGGGACAAGTGGACGGTTGGGGGTGTTAGATGCGGCTGAGTGTCCCCCCACTTTTTGTACACCCCCGGAGTTAGTACAGGGGATTATTGCCGGTGGTGCTGGGGCTTTAGTACGTAGTTCTGAGGATTTAGAAGACCGGGCTGAAGATGGTGATGCCGCGATCGCTCAACGCCATATTACTCTCTTAGATGTAGTGGTGGGAATTACTGCCGGTGGGACGACTCCTTTTGTCCACGGTGCGCTGAATGCTGCGCGTCAACGGGGTGCTTTGACAATTTTTATGGCCTGTGTACCAGCAGAACAGGTTGGTTTTGAGGCTGATATTAATATTCGGTTGTTAACAGGGCCGGAGGTGTTAGCAGGTTCTACCCGTCTCAAAGCTGGTACAGTCACCAAACTAACTTTAAATATTTTGTCTACTGGGGTGATGGTCAAACTAGGCAAAGTTTACGGCAATCGCATGGTAGATGTAGCAGTCACAAATCAAAAATTACGCGATCGCGCTTTACGCATTTTACAAGACCTCACAGGCTTAAGTCGGGAAGCGGCTGGTTATTTATTAGAACATAGCGGTAAATGGGTAAAACTGGCGTTATTAATGCACTGGACTGGTTTAAGCAAAGAAGATGGCGATCGCTTATTATCAAAACACCAAGGTAATCTTAGAGATGCTGTTGCCGGCTATAAAGATACTCAACAATCTTGAATATTCTCTAGAAGAATCCGCACATAACATTTCCGAATCACATTAGGTATATCATAGCCCCCCTGACCAAAGAAAAAAGGATACAAGCCCCTAAATTTATTTATGGAGAAGAAAAAAGTGAAACAGCATTAATTCAAGCCCCCGGATTTATCCGTGGGGTATTTAATTTTGAATTTTGTTAGCGCAGCGTTAGCGAGTCCGCGAGCGTCATTTTGAATTTTGAATTGGAGCGTTCGCGTAGCGTCTCGTAGAGAAGCGACTTGACTTTTCACGTTATGTGGAAAAGTTCATACGAAACCTAACCCCCTTCCCTACTAGAACTATCCCCTTAAACAAGGGGGAACTAGAATCAAAGTCCCCCTTTTTAAGGGGATTTAGAGGGGTATCAAGCCACATTTTGCACCCAGCACAAAGATGTGTGTACACCGTAGCCTTTTAGGGGAGAGGTTTGGAGAGGGGTTTTCCAGATCCCGTGAAAAGTCAGGTTTTTGTTCTTGATGCGATCGCCATCACACAAACATCGTATAGAAATTAATTACAAGTCTTATAGCTCAAGTCTTTTCAAGAAGACTAAGAAATATTTTAGTTCAAATAAATATTAAAAAGTGCCTGGACGTGTTACCGTGTTTCCACTCCAAGCACTCTTAATTTTCAACTTGCTCCTCACACTCCTAGAGAGTAACACTGCTTTGAAATAAAAGCTAGTGTTATCGGTGACACTTTGTAAACTGGACAGGTGACAGGGGACAGGTGACAGGTGACAGGGGAGTTAAATCAGTGAACAGTCAACAGTGATCACTGCCACTAGTGTAAAAAGTGACGTGTACCAGTCAGCACCATGACCAAACCCAGTTCGTTAGCGGCTTTGATGGAATCTTGGTCACGTAAGCTTCCCCCTGGTTGCACAATGGCGGTGATACCGGCGGCGGCGGCGGTTCTGACGGAATCATCGAAGGGGAAAAATCCGTCACTGGCGAGAGTTGCACCTTGGGCTTTGTCTCCAGCTTGTTCTAGGGCGATTTTAGTTGAACCAACGCGGTTCATTTGCCCAGCACCGACACCTAGAGTAGTGCGATCGCTTGTGAGTACAATGGCATTAGATTTAACGTGTTTGCAAACCTTCCAAGCAAACAGCATTTCGGCTAACTCGTCGGGTGTGGGTTGGCGTTCTGTGACAACTTGCCATTTACTAGAATCTGCAATGATATCATCGGCAGCTTGGACTAAGAAACCACCTGCAATTTGTTTGACTAGAGTTTTAGCCCCACTGCTCAAATCTGCTAAAGTCAAAATCCGCACATTAGATTTTTTAGACAGAATTTTTTGAGCTTCTGCATCACAATCAGGTGCAACTACACATTCTAAAAATGTCTTTGTTAATTCGCTGGCTGTGGCTGCATCTATGGGACGGTTGAGGGCGACAATCCCACCAAATGCAGAGATAGAATCAGCATTGAAAGCCTTTTGATAGGCTTCGACAATGGTGTTTCCTAACGCTGTACCGCAGGGATTGGTATGTTTGATGATGGTAGCGGCTGGTGTATCTGGAAATTCAGTAATAATGCGCCGGGCGGCTTCTAAGTCTACCAAGTTATTGTAACTGAGTTCTTTACCTTGCAATTTCGTAGCCGCAGCCCATCCGGTGGGAGTAGAGCCGGTTTGATACCAAGCAGCAGTTTGATGGGGGTTTTCACCGTAACGCAGAGATTGTAATTGTGTCCCGCTTAGGGTGTGCTGTTGGGGAAGGGATTCTGGAGATTGTTGAGAGAGGTAAGATGCGATCGCTTGATCATAACTACCAGTATGCAAAAATCCTTTTAAAGCCGCCTTTTGGCGAAACTCTAGGGATGCTTCGCCGTTATTTTGCCGCAATTCCTGTAAATATTCGTCATACTGCCCTGGATCACATAATACTGTGAGATGAGCAAAGTTTTTTGATGATGCCCGTAACATCGCCGGGCCGCCAATATCAATATTTTCCACAGCTTCTGCTAATGTTACCCCTGGTTTAGCGATCGTCGCTTCAAAGGGATAAAGATTCACTACCACCAAATCAATCGGGCGAATTTGGTTATTTTCCAAGTCTGTGACATCACTAGCCACATCCCGCCGCGCCAAAATCCCGCCATGAATGCGGGGGTGTAGTGTTTTGACTCGTCCACCTAAAATTTCTGGTGAACCTGTGTAATCAGAAACCTTGGTAACTGGTATTCCCGCATCTTTGAGGGCTTTCGCTGTTCCCCCACTGCTGATTAAGTCAAATGCAAATTCTTCCACCAAACTACGGGCTAGATCAATTAAACCAGTTTTGTTAGATACACTCAGCAGTGCTAGACGCGCCATGTCTCAATTCCTTAGATGCGAAAGACCCCAATTCTTACATAACCCTGGGTTCACTTCAAGACCATGTGGGATGGTTAGCATTTATTTAATTGAAATTAGCATGGCTAATATAGCGGTTCTCGCTTTAGTGAGGTACAAGAACCCCACCCCCAACCCCCTAAGAGCAAGCAATGAGGGGGCTATGATATACCTCATGTGATTAGGAAACGCTATAACTAGTATAAGTACAGATGTTAATTTTATCATAATCATACATGATTTTTTATATACTGAGGTAACAGAAAATGAATACTAATGGAACTACCTACGCTGTTTTAATAGGTATTAATAGTTATAATGATTCTCGCAATTTACCAAATCTTGAGTATGCTGAAAAAGATTGCCAAGATTTATATGAGGTTATAACTAATCCAGAAACTGGCATTTTTTGCCCAGAAAATGTAACTTTATTGCTAGGAGAAAATGCGAATACAAATAATGTATGGGAATTACTTTTTAGGGAAATTGTAACAAAACCAAATAATAATGATACTGTTTTAGTCTATTTTTCGGGGCATGGATTTATTCTGGGGGAACAAAATCAAAAAGCTTATTTGGGAACTTATGATGTAGATATTGTAAACCTACTTACAAAAAATAGAAGGGCAGGATTAAGAATGGATGATCTATATGAAGATATCTTCTCTATTTCTCCTGCAAAATGCGTTCTTTTTATCTTGGATAGCTGCCATAGTGGAGCATTTGTCCCTTCTATTACAAAAGGAATAAATACTGAAATAAGCAAAATACAGACTGATGAAAAATTGGTAGATAAAGGATTATTTTCCCAAGAGAGTGGTAGAGTTGCCATAGTTTCATGCCCACCTGATCTTCCGTCATATGAAAGTAAAGAATTTGAAAATAGTATTTTTACGCACTATTTAATTCGGGGTTTAAAAGGAGGAGCAGTTGAAAAAGAAACTGGAGAGGTTACTGTTGATAGCTTATTAACTTATATACGAAATCATGCCCCTTCTAAACAACTACCAGGACGATATGGACAGGACTATGGACGAATTGTTATTGCTAAGTCTAGTCCTGGTTGGGAATACGAAAATACTCAAAAACAAACTATTATTAATGTTTCTGAAAATCAATTAAAATCTCAAATTAATTTTCAATTAAATCCTTTAAAAAATCCGTTTGAATCATATAAATTTTTTATTGACAGATTAATACAATTCTTAAAAGATGATTTTCCAGTTTCTAATATAGAAAGCAGGATTTTAGAAGCAGTTCGTTATACTTGTGAGGCTGATTTTGTAGCTGTAATTAGACAAACTAAAAATAATTGGATCGTTAGAGAGCAAAGTAGTTTTAAAGTAGAAGAATTATCTCAAGAAACTTATATTAAGAATATTATTGCACAAATTTCACCGATTATTTCTTTAAGAAAAAATATTTTCAACCCAGATTATCATGGCTCGTATCTTATTGATGAAGAAAGCGATTGTGCTAAAGTATTCATGTTTGTTCCTTTACCATCTAAATCAACAAAAGATTTAATGATAATTTGTGGATTATCTAAAAATTTATACTTTTTAGAAGAAGTATACGGACGAATTCTAGGATCTCTATACTCTGCAACTTACGAGTTAACTTATGTCCAAAATTCTTTGTTAGAAGCTGCTATCATTGATGATCTCAAAAAAACTTATGGATATGTTTCTCTAGAACTTTATTATCGTAGATTTCAATTATTTTGTGAGCGTCTTAATGAAATGATAATTCATTTCCAACCAATTCTATACTTAAGTCCAAAACGCCCATATATCTATAGTTGGGAAGCTTTAGCGCGCGATCCACAAATTAGCTCCGTTCCTAATGATCTGTTTAAAGCAGCAGAACTTTGGGGGCTTCAATTCATGCTTGAACTTGATATATATTTTATACGAACTGCTGTAGTTGCTTATCATAAAGCCTATATGAATAATCCAGGTAGACGAAGAAGTGAAGACATACAAGAATTATCCGTTAATGTATATCCACAATCATTGATGCACGAAGCATACTTTCAGGCTGTAAAGGAAATTATAGCTGATGAAGAACTTATCCAACCTGAAAAATTAATACTAGAAATTTCTGAAAAGTTGCCCCTTCCAGATAATTTAGAAGTTTTTCGGAAACAATTAGGCACTTACGTGCGTGATTTAAAGATTGGTTTTGCTATTGATGATTTTGGTGTCGGTCATGCTTCAGTAAGTCGTCTAATCGGGTTGAACCCTGCTCATGTTAAGATAGACCGGGATATACTTCAGCAAGTAACTATTAATCCCAACTCTATTGATATTATATGCCGATTTGTTCTTGACCTTGTTAGTGAAGGACGTTCTCATGCACCAAAAGTAGTTATTGAAGGATTCGATAGCACAAGTCCAGTAACTCTAGGAAAATTACATAAACTCGGAATTCGATATGTTCAAGGGTATATAGTGGGAAAAGCGGGAAATGAAATAGGTCGTCTTGATACACAACAACGTGACTACCTTAAAAATATTATTAGCAGTACAGATTAAACAATAGCAAACTATATATATTGATCTGAGATATTGTTAGGTATCCTGGTTATTGACGAGTTCTAAATTCAGGAGTAAGCCTCTGTCTTTGCAATACATTACCGTTCCCCCTGCTAATTCGCAAACGCCCACCGGCTTAGTTGTGACATTGCATGGTTGGGGAGCTAACGCTGAGGATGTGTCATCTTTAGTACCCCATATCAACTTACCTCATTATCAGTTTGTACTTCCTAATGCACCTTTTCCTTTTCCTCATTCTCATCTTGGTAGAGCATGGTATGACTTGAGTGTAGAGAATATGTATCAAGGATTAGCAGAAAGTCGGCAAATATTGACAGATTTTTTGCTGTCTTTAGAGGCTAGTACAGGCGTACCTTTATCCCAGACTGTTTTGAGTGGATTTTCTCAAGGGGGAGCAATGACGTTAGATGTCGGCTCTAAATTACCCTTAGCCGGCTTAGTTGTGATGAGTGGGTATTTACATCCTGATGCGATCGCCACAAATCATAATTTACCACCAATTTTAATTATGCACGGCAGGCGTGATGAGGTTGTACCATTACAGGCGGCTGTCAAGGCTAGGGAAACTGTCGCATCTGTGGGGGTTGTAGCCGAATATCATGAATTTGACACAGGACATGAAATTAATTTACAAATGCTAGATTTGGCACGGAATTTCATTCTGAAGACAATAGTTTAGTCACAGTTACAAATCTTTGACAAAATATGGTATAAATCCTGAAAAATTTTAGAAAATCCATGCCATCTAGTGAGTAATATAGATTGGGTGGCACTATATTCGTGCTACTTGACCCGTGCTGGGTGCGAATGCTGCATAAGGGAGGGGCGAGCATTATGACAACTCTGAGCATTTCTAAGAAAGAAATCGCTGCTATGACCGCCGCAGAGGTGGAGGAATTGGCTAATCGTCTAGAAATGGATAATTACAGCAATGCTTTTGAGGGTTTGAATGACTGGCATCTACTGCGAGCGATCGCGTTTCAGCGTCCTGAATTAGTAGAACCTTACATCCATCTCTTAGATTTAGAACCCTACGATGAGGCATAAGTGTTTGAGTTATGTCTAATCTACAGCAATTCTCAATTGTTGGCAATCCATATTTGATAGAGAAAATTCACAATTAGACTAGTACAGCACGAGACAAAAACTCAAACCTGTATTCCCATAAATACATAGTACCGCCGCAGATTGTGATCCTCACTTTCTGCGGCTTCATATTAAATTATCACTCCTAACTTTTTGCTATGGCTAATCCTCATCCCCAAACCGAAAACCGCCAACCTAGGGTGCTGATTGGTGTAGGTGGTGGTATTGCTGCTTACAAAGTTTGTGAGGTGGTTTCGACGTTGTTTAAAGCAGGGGTAGAAGTCCGAGTTATCCTCACAGGTTCAGCACAGGAATTTATTACACCTCTAACTTTATCTACTCTTTCCCGCCACCAAGCCTATACAGATGATGATTTCTGGCAACCAACTCACTCTCGTCCGTTGCATATTGAGTTGGGGGAGTGGGCAGATTTATTAGTTATTGCTCCTCTGACGGCTAATACATTGGCTAAGTTAACTTACGGTATGGCAGATAATTTACTGACTAATACTGTTTTAGCTTCCACTTGTCCCGTATTGTTAGCACCGGCGATGAATACTGATATGTGGGAACAGTTAACGGTGCAGCGTAATTGGCAGCAGTTATTAGGAGATAGCAGATATCACGGCATGAGTACAGCATCGGGTTTATTGGCGTGCGATCGCGTCGGTGCTGGTAGAATGGCAGAACCTACCGCCATTGTGACTTATATTCATTCGCTGCTACATACCAAAGGCCAGCGTGATTTAGTCGGGAAGCAAGTTTTAATTAGTGCTGGCGGTACACGAGAATATCTTGATCCGGTGCGGTTTATTGGTAATCCTTCAACGGGTAAAATGGGACTAGCTTTAGCACAAGCCGCCCTGCACCGAGGGGCAAAGGTGACTTTAGTTCATGGCGTAGCTAGTTGGGATGTACCCTTGGGAGTGCAAGCAATTCCTGTAATTACTGCTGAAGAAATGCAGCAGGTGATGCTGGAATATTTACCTCAGGCAGATGTAATTGTCATGTCTGCGGCGGTAGCTGATGTTAAGCCCAAAGATTATAGCTCAGAGAAATTACCTAAGCGATCGCTCCCCCCATCTTTACCTTTAGCACCCGTCCCTGATATTGTCGCCCAGTTAGCCCAACTCAAACAACCCCATCAGTTTTTAATTGGCTTTGCCGCCCAAACTGGCGATATTGTCACACCAGCAATTGAAAAACTGCGGAGTAAAAAATTAGATGCCATTGTCACTAATCCTATTGATCAACCTGATAGTGGTTTTGGTAGCAATAATAACCAAGCAATATTTTTAGACAGTCAAGGGCAGCAAGTCAGAATTACACCCTGTTCTAAATTACAAATGGCACACCATCTATTTGATTTTGTCAGACTATGCTAATCTGGCGATCGCTAAATCACGGATGAGATTAGTTCTAGAGAACAGATAAGTGTTCACAGAATTAATTTCTTCACTGCTGAGTGCTTGTTCTCTATCAAGCTGCGTCAACAGTTGGCTGACCAAATCAGGATCGCTCAGTCTTAAAAGAGTGCTACTCTGGGTTTGTTCAACCACAGACCAAATTTGACGTAATATTTTTGAATTGATAGGGCAGACCTTCATGACAACCGCTCCTTTTATTGTGAAAGCATAAAAGTGCTATCGAGAATCTAAAGAAAATCTTAAGCTATCAAATCTAAAGAAAATCTTAAATATTACAAATATTTACTATTTAGATTTTTCCCTACTTCAACCGCACCTGCAATTCATCCCTGTACACACATATCAGACAATTCCCTCACTTATAGTTATTGCGATCGCCCTGGATTAAAAACCAGCTAGAAAATTGAGCATTGCTGTACTTACAATCTTTGGTGACTCAATAATAAAACCATGACCACCATCAATAACTGACAATTTAGCACCCAGAATACCTGCTGCTAGTTGTTCAGAAAATTTGACTGGGGTGAGAATATCTTGTTTACCTGATAACACCAAGGTAGGACAGAGAATATTTTGTAGACGATTTGTGGTATCACAACCCAGGAT
Organism: Nostoc sp. UHCC 0870; assembly: GCF_022063185.1. Classification (NCBI taxonomy): domain Bacteria; kingdom Bacillati; phylum Cyanobacteriota; class Cyanophyceae; order Nostocales; family Nostocaceae; genus Nostoc; species Nostoc sp. UHCC 0870. The sequence goes on from NZ_CP091913.1 coordinate 780,253, forward strand.
AGCCCGACTATGGTGATAAATGCTATGAATTTGGGGTGAAAAGGGGTAATGTACAGCCCATTCAATTAGCTGTTCTATCATATCTGCAATTGAGTAAAAATTCTCGCTAAAAATCCAGGGTAATACAACTCTTTGATAAAGGCTCATGTCTATTTTTTGAGGAAGTTCACCCCAGCTTTCAATGATGCTATTAAATCGCTCGTCACCCTTGGCTAGAGAAGATAGTAGTATCAAACTTTTAATTTTTTGGGGATAAGCTAATGCTAGTTCTTGGGCAATTTGTCCACCCATAGAATGACCTGCAATGTGTACTTGATCAATCCCTAGATAATCAAGTAATGCAGCTGCATCATGAGCCATTTCTTGAATACTGTAGGGAGTATCTGGTGCAGAACTCCGCCCTATACCTCGGTTATCTAAACGAATGATTTGATAGTGGGGGGTAAAATATGGCATGAGTAACGACCAGTAGGAATGATCGCACAAAAAACCAGAAATTAACAGTAAAGGTTCTCCTGTCCCTTTGATGTCGTAGAACAAATCAATTCCGTTTAGTTGTACTTTGGGCATATATTTCTCTGTGTCTGCGTGGTTTTAGGTTTCTTTATTTAACCACAGAGGCACGGAGAACACAGAGATAAATTTGCTTATTTTATAGTTATGCACGATTAGGTTTTGAATCACATGAGGTATTTATAGCCCCCTCTCCTTGCTTGCGGGGAGGGGGTTGGGGGTGGGGTTCTTGTGTCCCGATCGCTCTAAACTTGTTGAATCAGTCGTCCATCTTCCATGTGAATTATGCGGTCTGCAACATCTAAAATTCTGTTATCATGCGTGACCATTAAGATAGAGCAATTTTGTTCATAGGCTAATTTTTGCATCAGCGTGACAACATCTCTGCCTGTTTTGCTATCTAAAGCCGCCGTTGGTTCATCGGCTAAAACTAACTTGGGGTGACTTACTAAGGCGCGTGCGATCGCTACCCGTTGTTTTTGACCACCAGAGAGATCAGATGGATAGTAATCAACTCTGTTACCTAATTTAACAGCATTAAGCATCGCTTCTGATTGGCTACGGGCCTCACTGTTGGAAATATTTTTGTGTAATTCCAGTGACATTTGCACATTTTGTCTAGCTGTTAAGAAATTTAGTAAATTGTGCGCCTGAAAAATATATCCAATATAGCGGCGTATTTGGACTAATTCTTCATTACTAGCTTCCCTAAGTTCCTGTCCTAAAAATTTAAGACTTCCCTCTTGAACGGAACGTAAACCACCTATCAATGTTAGCAAAGTTGTTTTACCAGACCCAGATGGCCCAGTCATGATCACAATTTCTCTAGCGCGAATGGAGAGATTAATGTCAAACAAAATTTGGCTTTTTAATGTTTTACTGCCAAAGTAATGATTAAGACATTGTATGTTAATAATGGAGTCTTCTGTCGTGACGTTATCAAGCATATTTGATATATTCTGAATCAAAAAATATCTGCTGGATCGACATTACGCAATTTATTGGTAGATAGAAATCCAGAAATCAAACACATGACAACTGCAAAAATAAATATTACAATCGCCTTATCCAAGCTCATTATGACAGGTAATTTTGTCGCATCTTTGGCGATATCATACAAAATTATAGATATCAAAATCCCCGGAATATAACCTAGACTTGCTAAAATTATAGCTTGTTGAAAAACTACATTCAATAAATACTTATTTTTAAACCCCATTGCTTTTAGTGTTGCATACTCAGGCAAATGATTAGAAATATTACTATAAAGTATTTGATAAACAACAATTATGCCCACAATAAACGACATACCTACCATGAGATTAAACACAAACCCAATAGGTGTTCTCAGAGTCCAATAGCTTTTTTCTAAAGCAACAAATTCTTTACGGGTAATAACTTTTACATCTTTGGGTAATCTAGCTGATAACTGTCGTGCAATCTTTTGGGGATTAGTACCAGGTTGGATATTAATTAAGCCTATATCTATATTTTGTGCCGAACGATCTTGGAATATACGCAGAAAAGTTGAAGAACTAACAATTAAATTGCCATCAACTCCAAAGGAAGGACCTAGGCTAAATAATCCACCGATTTTTACTTTATATCCAAGTAGTGTATTATAGTTAAATATCTCAACTCTAATGTTATTTCCCTGTAAAAATTCCTGAGAAATAGGACCAAACTCAGGTCGAGAGGCTTTGTCAAAAAAAACTACGTTAGGAAGTTGTAGTAATCTTAAGCTATCTTGAATCTCTGGTAATTGGAAAATAGATTTTACGGGATTAAATCCAATAACATATATAGGGAATTTCAGTCCATTAATGGGATTTTTTAACTTAGCAAATTGTAAATATAAGGGGCTGACAGATTCTACATGATCAACACTTAATGCCTGATATAAACGCCAGCGCGGAAAGCTTTGATTGGATGTCAATGATTTATATTGTGCGCTAATCAAAACTAAATCGGCTTGGAGGTTATTATGTACCTGTGTAGCACTTTCATAGAGAGCCTCTTGAAATCCAATCTGCATAAACATTAGAACTACCACAAAAGCAATTCCAGCTAATGCCACAAGAAATCTAACTTTTTGTTTTGCTAGTTGTAACCAAGCTAGAGGGATATTGAGAATCATGTTTAAAGCCTCAATTAGTCAAAATAAGAATGCTTGGTAGAATACTTTAAAGAGAACGCAACTTTTTATAGTTAGGATAGTTCTAAATCTGAATAAGTACCTCAACTTGTAAGTCAGTAAGAGTAGAAACTTTCTGATTGTCTGCTGTACTATCAATCCGAATTCTCACATCAATAACTTTATTATCCCTATCTGCTCCAGGATTGTTATTGAAAATATTTTGTTGCCCAACTTGCAAACCAATTTCTGTAACTGTTCCCCTTAATTCTCCTGCAAAAGCATTGCTAGTAATCATAGCAGACTGGCCTAGCTGCACCTTTTGAATATCAGTTTCATAGACTTCTGCTACCACATACATTTGCTGTGTGTGACCTAAGTCAGCTATTCCTAAATTGCCAATAATTTCTCCTGCTCTTGTATGAACTTTTAAGACTTGGCCATTGATAGGAGAGCGAACAACGCTTAAATCTAGATTTGCTTGAGCTTGCTTAACTGAGGCTATTGCAGTGTCAATATCAGTTTGTGCTGCTTGCACATCAGTAGGACGGATTTCAGCAATACTATTCAGCCTGGCGTAAGCCTCGTGTAATTGCTTTTGCAGAGTTTCTATAGTTCGATTCAGAGAAGCGATCGCCTCATTGAGCTGTTGTTGCACTGTATCGACTCGTAAACGTCTAGTATCAGAGTCTGATGCTGATATTGCACCTTCTTTATATAACTGCTGATACCGTTGATTTTCACTTTTAGCATTACGCAATTCTGCTTGTAGGCGAGCTATAGTTGCTTCCTGTGCAGATACTTCTCCCCGCAACTCTGCTTCTAAGCGAGCTATAGTTGCTTCTTGTGCAGAGATGTCTCCAGCTTTTGCACCTGCTTTTACTTGATTGAGACTAGCTTGAGCTACCGAGACTTGCTTTTGGGCTGTTTCTAAGGCTGCTAGACGGGTATTATAACTGTCAAGAATGGCAACTACTTGTCCCTGACGTACCCATGCTCCTTTTTTGACTAGAACTTGTGCTACTCGCGCACCTCCTTGGGAGTCTGCGGCTGACAGCCGAATAACTTCTCCTTGAGGCTCTAATCTTCCTAAAGCCGCAATCGCAGAGATTGTAGGATAAGTTTTTGGCTCATCTGAAACTTGCAATCGAGATTTCAACTGAGAGCGTGAAATAGTATAGAGAGAAATTAACCCCGGAACTATTGCCATTACAAGCATCAAAACTATTGTCCACCCACCTAGCGGTTTGAGACTTGATTGTTTTTGTTTGTTTACCATAATCAGGCTTTTAATTTAAAAATCATCACTTTCGCGTTAATTTGCGTATAGCAATTCATCAGGATTAAGCCTTTGCTCAAGAGTGAATTGAAGCATTATTTTTCTTGGTTTTATACTTTCTAAAACAATGAATGCTTCTTTGGCATCAACAATAAACTGATTGATATTCAATTACAACTGATATGCAACAGGGTTGATACTAATTAGTTCATGTCTTTAATCATAGTGCCTAGAAGGTGGTTAATTAAAGTGACTAAATAAAATACCTTAGCCAGAGAATTTTATTTTGTATAATTTTAAACTAATAATTGGTTTGGTCTATATCTTTCGACTTTTATATTTAGGCATATTTATTATATTCGATCAATATTCCATCTTTAGATAGATGAAAAATACCATAGTTAAAATAGATTCTTAAAATATTAATCTTTATATAGACGAAATTGAATAGTCTGAAATAGATTAAACATATTTTTTCGTCGTAAATGATACGTGAAACTCAACTGAACTGGTAGATCAGCATAAAATATGATAATAATTATTTTTAACAAAAGTATTTTTTCAACACATAAGATTTTGGTAACATAAGAGGCAAATATTCATTTAATAAAACAATTAATACAAAATCCCCCTGAAATTCCACCTAATCCCATATTTCTTTTTGAGAATAATTCTGATCAATGAGAATATAGCTGGAATTACATATGCAATTTATATGCACTTTTTGGAGAATATTTTTCTAAATTAAGTTATTAATAAATAATACTTTTACTATTGGGCAACAATGCCCTATGAACTTAGAGAGAATGAAACTAAAGCGATTTATGCTTTCATTAACCAGCTTTGATCATCAAAGGCTAATGTTCCATGCAGCACGGCAAACAGTTCGCAAAGCTGAGATGGCTCGCCTGGCCTTGCATATATGGCTTAATCAACATGATTTGGAATTGGAAAAGTGGAAAGCCAAAAAAGCTGCCGAACTGGGAATTAGTGTGAGTGAACTTGAGCAGCAGTTATTAGAAATTAATGAGTCTCAGGCAATAATTACGAAGGACAAAGACAACTATGATTAAAAGTTTCATATATCAAGGCTTCTGCTTGTTTGAAATGCTCTGCTTATTTACGCCAAACCGTACTAGACAAAATCACCTAAACATTATTGTTGCTAGTAAAATTTAATCGGTTGCACACAAGTTGCACATCAATTGCCATCCTAGAATAATCAATTTAAAATAAGCGCAATTGTCAAGTGTATAGAATCACAGAGAGCAGGATATATTGGCTGTAATGACTACTCATGTTTCAGCCTTTTATCAACTCATATAGCAGCACTAAAGTTGTTTGGCAAAAGCAGTATTTTCCTTCCGCCTAATACTTAGTTACCTCATGAATAGAGGAAATTTAGTTCTCAATCAATCTAATTTTTTACGAACACTGAAGATTAAATGATGTCCGCTTCTAGAATCGAAGCTGGCTTGACACAGTTGCAAGATGAAGTGAGCAATTGTGAAAAGGCTTTGCTCAAGCTGATACAAGTGAAAAAAACTATGGTTAACAAAACCCCTCTAACTAACAATACAAATATGCAACGTCCACAGAACGATGTGGCGTTCCCACGTCCACAAACCAATATTGCGATTATTGGGATGGCTTCTATCTTCCCCGAATCGAAAAATTTGCAGGAATATTGGGAAAAGATAATTCATAAAGTAGATTGTATTACTGATGTTCCTCCTTCACGTTGGAGCATCGAGGATTACTATGATCCCAACCCTAGAACACCTGACAAAACTTACTGTAAACGTGGTGGATTTATTCCAGACATTGATTTTAATCCAATGGAATTTGGATTACCACCTAATACCCTAGAAGTCACAGATGTTTCTCAGTTGTTAGCTTTGGTGGTGGCGAAAGCGGCAATGGAAGATGCTGGCTATGGTGAATCACGCCAGTTTCATCGCGATATTTATGATCAGCTGCGCGATCGCACTGGGGTAGTATTAGGTGTAGCCATAGGTAGACAATTGGCAGTTCCCCTGGGTACAAGATTGCAGTACCCAGTCTGGGAAAAGGCTCTTAAAAGTAGTGGCTTATCCGATGAAGACACCCAAACCATCATCGAGAAAATCAAAGCTGCATATGTGCAGTGGGACGAGAACGCCTTTCCGGGAATGCTAGCCAATGTGGTGGCGGGACGAATTGCCAACCGCCTCGATTTGGGGGGAATGAACTGTGTAGTTGATGCCGCCTGTGCTAGTTCTTTAAGTGCGCTGAAAATAGCCATTAGTGAGCTAGTTGAAGGCCGAGCCGACATGATGATTACTGGCGGCGTGGACACTGATAACTCGATTCTGGCGTATATGTGTTTTAGCAAAACTCCGGCTGTTTCCCCTGGAGAGAAAGTTAAACCTTTCGATGCTGAATCTGATGGGATGATGCTGGGTGAAGGTGTGGGAATGTTAGTGCTGAAGCGTTTAGAAGATGCCCAGCGAGACAATGACCGCATCTATGCAGTTATCAAAGGTATTGGTACTTCTAGTGATGGTCGCTATAAAAGCATCTACGCACCCCGTTCAGAAGGTCAAATCAAAGCCTTACGTCGTGCTTATGAAGATGCAGGATTTTCACCTGCTAGTGTAGGTTTGATGGAAGCACACGGTACAGGTACAATGGTAGGCGATCCCACAGAATTCGCCTCAATTAAAGAATTTTTTGGTGAAAATAATCCCAAAAAACAATACATTGCCCTAGGTAGCGTCAAATCCCAGATTGGGCATACAAAAGCGGCTGCGGGTGCGGCGAGTCTGATTAAAACAATATTGGCTCTACACCATAAAGTATTGCCACCCACAATTAACGTCACCAAACCCCATCCTAAACTTGATATTGATAATTCTGCATTTTATTTAAATACAGAAACTAGACCTTGGATTAAGACTGATAATCAACCAAGAAGAGCCGGAGTCAGTTCCTTTGGCTTTGGGGGGACAAATTATCATGTTGTTTTAGAAGAATACAAACAGGAACATCAGCAACCCCATCGTTTACATCAAACGGCTCAGTCCATACTTCTATTTGCATCTACACCTGAGCATTTGTTGTCACGCTGTCACGATATCCGCAATCAATTGCAATCTGATGCTGGAGAAAGGCATTATCGAGAACTGGTTACAGCATCTCAATCTGGAGAAATTCCAGTAGCCAACGCCAGAGTGGGGTTTGTTGCTGATTCTCTCACACAGGTTAGGGAATTTTTACAAATAGCCATTGAATTACTGACAAACAAACCCCAAGAAGAATCCTGGGAGCATCCCCAAGGAATTTACTACCGCAAAACTGGGGTGTCTCTAGGGAAAGTAGTTGCGCTATTTTCTGGACAAGGTTCACAATACTTAGAAATGGGTCGGGAATTGGCGATTAACTTCCCTTGTCTACACCAGACCTATGCTCAGATGGATAGCCTCTTATCTGAAGATGGTCTACAACCTATTTCCCAAGTCGTTTTCCCTGCGCCGGTATTTGATTCGGCTGAAAAAGCTGCCCAGTTGGAAAGATTACAGCTAACGGAATATGCACAGCCAGCGATTGGGGCTTTTAGTGCAGGTTTGTACAAGATATTACAACAAGCAGGGTTGAAGCCTGATTTTGTTGCTGGACATAGCTTTGGGGAATTGACAGCACTGTGGGCGGCTGGGGTTTTGAGCGAATCAGATTACTGTTTCTTAGTCAAGTCTAGGGGTCAAGCGATGGCTGCACCCAAAGATCCCCAATTTGAAGCCGGTAGTATGTTAGCGGTGAAAGGGGATGTGGATCAGATTAAAGAACGGATTAAAAATTTCCCGCAAGTCAGTATTGCCAACTTCAATTCTCATCAGCAGGTCGTATTAGCGGGGACAAAAGCTGAAATTGCCAAAATAGAAGGGACTCTGAAAACGCAAGGCTTCTCTACCATCTTGCTTGGGGTTTCCGCAGCTTTTCACACCCAGTTAGTAGCCCATGCCCAGAAACCCTTTGCCAAAGCAATTGAGACAGTTACTTTTAACCAGCCCCAAATCCCAGTTTATAGTAATCTCACAGCCAAACCTTATCCCAGCCAGCCACAAGAGATTCAAAATATCCTTAAAGAACACCTGATGAATCAGGTCTTATTTAAGCAGGAGATTGAGAACATTTATGCTGAAGGCGGTGATTGCTTTATTGAATTTGGTCCGCGTAAAGTTCTTACTAACTTAGTGAAAGAGATTCTGAGCGATCGCCCCCATATAGCTGTAGCCTTAAATAGTAATCCTGCCAAAAATAGCGATCGCACTTTGCGAGAGGCTGTTGTCCAGTTGCGCGTGGCTGGGTTAGCTTTACAAAATATCGACTCTTACCAACTAGAAACCCAAATCCCAGAAGTTACGACTAACAAAGTCTTGAATTTCCGCTTAAATAGCACTAACTATGTTTCGGAAAAAACAAAACAAGCCTTTGAAAAATCTCTACAAATGCCGGTGAAAGTCACATCGCCTCTAAGCAACGGTAATCAAGAGAAAAAACTAACAGAATATCACCCAGTCAAATTAACCCAGTCTTCACATTCTCAAGAAAACAGTAACGATTTCCTGACGCATAACTCTAATACACAAAATGGGTTATCAGTCAATAATGGAGTGAAGATGTCATCTTCTCAAAATGGACTACAACCAGACAAATTGCTGATTCAACCTCTGGAATCAACTTCGGAAGTATCTATGAGTTATCAAAAAATTATCGATAGCTTAGAATACACACTCATAGAATTTAATCGTCATCAACGTAGTGTTTTACAGGTTCATGAACAATCTTTAAAACATCAAACAGAATATACCAAAACTTTCTTCCAACTAATGCAGCAACAGCAAGCATTGTGGGGAAATGCTAAATTCACTGAGGAACAAGCACAAACACAGCAACTAGCAATCTCCAGTTCCGAACGTAGCATGATGCGGTTTCACGATCATCAAGCTGAAAGTCTCCGCATCCATGAACAATATCTGAATTATCAGCAGGGATACACCAACCAATTTTTCCAGTTAATCCAGCAAAATAGTCTCGTATCACTGCTAGATGAGCCAGAAAATCTTGCTAACCACAGTATTGTTGAACATCATCCGGTTTTGGTAACAAACGGGGCTGTTTCTGTAGCCAGTAACGGTGTTGTCACTCACTCTGAGCTACTATCTAATGGTCATGGTCATGGTCATGGTAACGGTAACGGTAATGGTCATGGCACAAGTAACGGTGCAAATCATCAAGCACAACCAGTTCTAGAAATTATCACACCTATAGAAAATCATCCTGCAATCACGACGGTAGCATCTCCATCACCAATAGTCATTGATGAAGCTATTCTGAGTCAAACTCTGCTCAACGTTGTCAGTGATAAAACTGGCTACCCAATTGAGATGTTAGAGCTATCGATGGATATCGAAGCAGATTTGGGGATTGATTCAATCAAACGTGTGGAAATTCTCGGAGGATTACTCGAACTCTACCCTGATTTACCTAAACCAAATCCCGAAGAACTAGGACAGTTACGCACTCTCGGTCAAATAGTCGAGTATATGGGGGCTTTAGCACCAGGGATTGCAGGAGATGTAGAAACAGTCAAAGATGTGGAAGTAACATCTGATTCTTCTTCCATTCCGTCGGAAATTGACGTTATATCTTCCCCATCTTCTCTAGCTTCGCCATCGTCCCTATCCTCCATTGATTTAACTAACCTTAGTCCAACTCTACTCAACATAGTGAGCGATAAGACCGGCTATCCAACCGAAATGTTAGATATGTCGATGGATATCGAGGCTGATTTGGGGATTGATTCTATCAAACGGGTAGAAATCCTAGGAGCATTACTAGAACTATATCCCGAACTACCCAAACCGAATCCAGAAGAACTAGGACAACTGCGGACTCTAGGAGAAATTGTTGCATATATAGAGCAACAGGTTGCAGGGGCGGAAAAAAAAAATGCTGTTGATAGAGACACAACAGAATACATCTTCGCCACCTCAGCCTGCTGAAATGAAGGAGACGGGGGAAGAGTTAATCCCATCCCCCACCCCTAATTCCCCAGCTTTAATTTTTCGCAATCCCGTTAAACTTAAGTTTCTTCCTGAACCGGATGTTTTAGAGTGCGCCTTACCTGATCAACATATCGCTTTGTTGACTGATGATGGCTCATTAACAACAGCAAAACTAGCTGAGGCTCTTTGTCAGCGTGGGTGGAAAACCGTTGTCTTAACTTTTCCTCAAACCGTGATGGAGAAACAATCTCCTTTACCTGAAGGAATCAATCGGGTAGTGCTGACAGATTGGAGTGAAGAGCATCTGCAAAAACAATTAGCTGCGATCGCTACTAATTATGGTCAGATTGCTGCATTTATCCACTTGAATCCCACCAGCCACCCCCAAATAAGCGGTGTCCATTATCTGGAATCAGAAAAAGCCCTCCTCCGCCATGTCTTCCTCATCGCCAAACATCTCAAACAGCCATTAAACCAAGCCGCACTTTTAGGGCGCAGTTGTTTTCTCACTGTTGCTCGCCTAGATGGGGAGTTTGGATTCAAACAAAACACTAACTTTGGTGCAATTAGCGGCGGTTTGTTCGGACTAACTAAAACTTTGAACCAGGAATGGGAATCGGTATTTTGTCGAGCTATAGACCTCAGTCCTGATTTAAATGAGCAAACATCAGTAGAGTATATCCTTGCAGAACTTTACGACCCCAATAGATTGATTGTGGAAGTAGGATATACCGCACAGGGAAGAGTGACTTTGGTTTCTTGAGGGATTGGGGAGAAATCAAGTCAAAAGTCAAAAGTCAAAAGTCAAAATTAATTAAATAACTCCTAGGGATTGGGGACTGCGTAAAATTCTTCCTTATCGTAAATTCAAGGGTTTAAGACCCCTAGGTCTACACGTAGTATCAGTTGAGTTGGGGTTTAAATCCCTAACTCCAACTGTCTTTAATTTTGAATTTTGAATTTTGAATTTTGAATTGTTAATTTCCTTGTCTCCCTTCTCTCAACAAAAAATATTTACGTTGACAGCGAGTGAACAATGATTGATAATACTTCCGTTTTTCTTGTCAGTGGTGGTGCAAAAGGGATAACTGCTGAGTGCGTCATCAATCTAGCACAGCGTTATCAATGCAAATTTATTCTTCTCGGTCGCTCTACCCCCGAACCTGAACCGGTATGGGCTGAGGGTTGCGGGAATGAGGGAGAATTGAAAAAGCGGATTATGGAGTATTTTCTCGCCCAAGGAGAAAAGCCAACACCGGCGATGGTGCAGAAAAAGTTCCAGGCGATTTCATCTCAGCGAGCAATTACCACCACTCTCAAGGCGATTGAGGAGACAGGTGGAGAAGCCGAGTATTTGAGTGTGGATGTCACTGATGCGATCGCCTTATCAGAACAGCTAACTGGTGCAGTTGAACGTCTAGGAGCAGTTACAGGTATTATTCATGGGGCTGGAAATCTCGCAGATAAGCGGATTGAGAAAAAAACAGTTCAGGATTTTGAGACTGTTTATGCTGCTAAAGTCAAAGGTTTAGCCAATTTACTGCGGTGCGTACCACCTAACCAACTACGTCATTTAGTCTTATTTTCCTCCGTGGTTGGGTTTTATGGCAATGTAGGACAGGCTGATTATGCGATCGCTAATGAAATTCTCAATAAATCAGCCCATCTTGTTAAACTCAACCATCCCAATTGTCATGTTGTCGCCATTAATTGGGGGCCTTGGGACAGTGGGATGGTATCACCAGAGTTAAAGAAAGCCTTTGCTGAACGCAATATTCAGACAATTCCCATTGACATTGGCACACAAATGCTAGTTGATGAACTCGCACCCACAAACCACAACACCGTACAAGTAGTAATTGGTAGCCCCCTCACTTATACACCAGAAGCCTTAGATCCTCAGTTGAAAACCTATCGTATTCAGAGACAGTTAAAATTAGCAGCAAATCCTTTTTTACAAGACCATGTAATTGCCGGTAATCCAGTTTTACCAGCCACCTGTTCTATTGCCTGGATTGCTAATACCTGTGAACAACTATATCCTGGTTATAAATTCTTTAGTTGCTCCCAGTTTAAAGTATTAAAGGGCATTGTTTTTGATGGTAATCAGTCCAATGAATATACTTTAGACTTGACAGAAGTTGCTAAAACTGAACAAAATGAAATCGAATTTGATGCTCAAATCTGGAGTAAACAATCTGGAAAAATTCGCTATCATTTTAGTATTCATATTCAACTGAAAAAGCAAACTCCACTTGCTCCTACGTATCAGTTATTTGATCATGAGCAGAAAGTAACCAAGGGTAGCCAGTCATTTTATCAAAATGGCAGAGCCAGCTTGTTTCATGGATGTGCTTTTCAGGGTGTAAAAGAAGTTTTAAATATCAGCCCAGAAAAGTTAACGCTAGAATGCGTATTACCAGATTTAGAAACAAGACAACAAGGTCAATTTCCAGTACAAAACTTCAACCCTTATATTATTGATGTTCAGATCCACCCATTTTGGATTTGGACACAGCATTTTCATCAAGTCGGTTGTTTACCTTCAGAAATAAAAACTTTTGAACAATTTGCACCTATAGCATTTAATGAAAAGTTTTATATTTCCTGGGAAATAAAATCGAAGACAGAATCAGCCATAATTGCTGATGTGATAGCACACAACTTTTCAGGACAAATATATACCCGCATGACTGCGGCTAAGGGAACAATTTTACCCAGAACTTTAGAAAAAATTTAAACATAAATTTGCAATTGAATAAACACATAACACTTTGAGGAGCTAAGTGGTGGAAGAGTTTACACAAAATAAAATTACCAAAATAGCAATTGTAGGTATGGATTGCTATTTTGGTGGTAATTGCCAAGGATTAGATAATTTTGAACGCAGTATTTATGAAGGAAAACAACACTTTATTCCCGTACAGACTCAAAGATGGGAAAAGAAAATTTCCACATTAGGTGCATATATTCAAGAGTCTGAAATTCATAATCTCAGGTTACAAATACCACGAGAGGATGTAGACAATTTCCATCCTCATGAACTTTTGATGCTCAAGGTAGCTGATAATGCTCTTAAAGATGCAGGCTTGTCTCAAGGGAGCAGAATCGCAGTAATTATCACTACTTCCAAAGCACTTGCTCTGCCTCATCTACAAAGCAATGGGCAATTAGAAACTACTAAAGGTAGTGAATACCCAATTTATCTAGAAAATAAAATTGCTGACTATATTGCCAAACTGTGCAATTTTACTGGACCTACATTCACATTAACTGCTGAACAAAATTCTGTTTTCAAAGCGTTAGAAATTGCCCAAAAATTACTCACAATTAAAGAAGTAGATGCTGTTTTAGTGGGTGCAGTCGATTTGCTAGAAGGTAGTTCTAGTGTTGCGCTCCAAAATGAAACAGCAAAAGTCAATACAGGCGTAAATACTCTTAGTTACGATCAAAACGTCAATGGCTGGATGGTAGGAGAAGGTGCTGCGGCTGTGGTGTTGAAACTCCACGAAACAGCAAAACAAGATAACAATCGCATCTATGCAGTAATTGATGCTCTCAGCCTGATAGAAGATGCAAAATTCAAAATTTACTCACTTCCTCCTACCCCAGATGCTGAAGCTGTAACACAAGCTTGTCAAAAGGCTTTTTGTTTAGCAAATATCCAACCCACAGACATCAACTATTTAGAAGTTGTAGGTAGTGGTATTCCCCAACAAGATGAGTCAGAAATTCGGGGTTTACTCCAAGCCTATCGGACAGGTGAAGCCAGTCTCAGTTGTGCAATAGGTAGTGTTAAAGCCAATATCGGCCATACCTACGCCGCATCAGGAATAGTTAGTCTAGTTAAAACAGCACTCTGTTTGTATCACCGTTACATTCCCGCAGTTCCTCAGTGGACTAGTCCCAAAATGCCAGAAGTTTGGCAGGATAGCCCATTTTATGTGGCTACTGAATCGAAACCCTGGTTTTTAGAAACAGGAGCTACCAGAAGGATAGCAGCTATTAACGGCATGGAGATGGATGGGAGTTATGCTCATTTAATTTTGTCAGAGGAAATGAGTCAAACGACTTACAGCAGCAAATATTTAGAGCAAATGCCTTATTATATGTTTGCGATCGCTGCTGATGATCAAGCAACTTTATTAGAGCAAATCCATACTCTCAAGCAAACTATCGAAGATTGCTCTTCTTTAGCATCAGCCGCCAACCTCACTTTTACAGCTTATCAACAGCGTCAGCAGTCTACTTATGCTCTAGCCATTCTCGGACGGAATCAAGATGAATTAACACGAGAAATTCAACGCGCAATGGAGGGTGTTACTGTTGCTTTCGAGACAGGTAAAGACTGGCTAACTCCTCTAGGTAGTTACTTTACAGCCCAACCATTAGGTAAACAAGGTCAAGTAAGTTTTGTTTATCCTGGTTCATTCAATTCTTATATAGGATTAGCTCGCAATCTCTTCCGCTTATTTCCTGATATCTATGATGATCTAGTAATTAAGAGCCTTTATAAACGTGTCGCGAATATAGAGAAACTGCTCTATCCCAGAAGCTTGAAAAAACTTTCTAAAAAGCAACTAGAAGTTCTGGAACAGAAATTAATAGATGATCCCATAACTATGCTCGAATCTGAAGTCGGTATTGCTGGACTAATGACGAGCATTTTGAGGAATTATTTCCAACTGCAACCCCAGTCTGTCTTTGGCTATAGCCTGGGTGAAAATAGCATGATGTTTGCTCAAGGTATCTGGAATGAATTCAATCAAAGTAGTGAAGGCTTAAATACATCTCCGCTGTTTAAAACTCGGCTATCTGGCCCTAAGAATGCAGTGCGTGAATATTGGGGTTTGCCCTTAATGCCAGATGATTACCAAGACAAAACATTTTGGAGTAATTATGTACTTTTATGTCCAGTATCACGCATTCAAGAAGCTCTTAAACAGGAAAATCGTGTTTATTTGACTTTGATTAATACACCAGACGAGGCAGTAATTGCAGGTGAGACAGAAGCTTGTCAGAGAGTGATTCAAGCCCTAAATTGTCATGCTCACCATACCCCCATCAACCATGTGATTCATTGCCAGCCAATGCACTCTGAGTACAATGAACTCGTTAAAATCAACTCCTTAGCTGTTCAAAACGTACCCAATACTATTTTTTATTCTGCCGCAGAATACGCACCCATTACTCTTAACAGTCAGTCTATTGGTCACAATATTGCTAAAACTCTATGCCAACATTTAGACTTTCCCAAGTTAATTAACAGCGTCTACAATGATGGCAGCAAAATATTTATTGAAGTAGGTGTTGGTAGCAACTGTTCAAGATGGATTGGTGAAACTCTTAAACAAAAATCACATCTTGCAGTTTCTCTTAATCGCAGAGGTATGGACTCTCATACTTCTATTTTAAGGGCGTTATCCAAGCTCTTAAGTCATCGAGTGAATCTGGATTTATCACCGCTATATTCTCCTCTAAATTTAGATAATTACAAAACTAGCAACACATCCTTTAAGGTCAAAAATCAGCCCATTATCGAACATGATTTTTCCCCCTTGCTAATTAATACTGCTCCTCAACAGCAGGATGAATTACTGATATCTAGGCAGGCTGAACAAGTTAATTTTGCTGTAAATCATAACAGTATTGGATCTGTGCAAACGAACTTAAAATTTAACGTGGTTTATGAAGATATGCAAACCCAAAGTTATCAGACAAATGGTAATCAATCTCTTGGCTTATTAGAACGCGATCGCCTAGAGTCGGGCGTAACCTATCGTGATTTTAAAGCCGATGATCATCTAAAACATGAAGAAGTATTCATTCCAGCAGGAGAAGATGAGCCAAATCCTCTTAATTATGGCTTAGATATACACAAATCTGTTGATGAAAACTCTTTACCAAATTTACGTAGTCTCTACTATCAAAAACTCAAAGAAAACGTTGATAGCATGACTAAAGCTCATGCAAGTTTTTTACAGAACCGACAGGAATCTCTAAACCAAATTAGCACTATTATTCAGCAACAGCTAGCTTTGTCATACAAATTATTTGAATGAGAGGTTGAAATAAGTGATTGTCACAAATAATTCACCAAAGCACTATCATAATTCCTTGAAAATACTCAAAGGTTTTGATAGTCAAAAACAAGTTTGGCAAGGTTCATTAGATACTTTATCTTTTGACGAGAGCGGGATAAAATTAAAGATTTTGAATTTAGATAAACCATGTTATGTTCTAAGAATAGATGGAAAAATAGGTGTTACTAATGACGGTACTTGGATTCACTCTAATCATGGTAAAACTGAAGAAATAGAATTACTAATAGCCGTTCCATCTCTGACAAGTCAACAGCTAGGTGATCCAAATTTTTTGAGTTTCCACAATGTGAAATATGCCTATACTGCTGGTGCGATGGCTCATGGGATTGCTTCCGAAGAACTAGTGATTGCACTTGGAAAGCAAGGCATTTTGAGTTCTTTTGGTGCTGGTGGATTAGCTCCTGCTCGTGTTGAAACTGCTATTAACCGCATTCAACAAGCTCTACCCCAAGGGCCTTACGCTTTTAACTTACTCCACAGTCCTAGTGAACCAGCTATTGAACGCAGAGTTGTTGATTTGTATCTTAAATATCAGGTAAGAACAATAGAAGCATCTGCTTTTTTAGATTTGACTGAAAACATTGTTTATTACCGAGCAGCTGGACTAAGTTTAAATTCAGCAAATCAAATCGCCATCAATAATAAAGTTATTGCCAAAATTTCTCGGAGAGAAGTAGCAACTAAATTTTTACAACCTGCTCCTACAAAAATTCTCAAGCAATTAGTACAGCAAGGTCTAATTAGCGAATTACAAGCCAATTTAGCAGCAAAAGTCCCAGTGGCTGATGATGTCACCGTTGAAGCAGATTCTGGTGGACATACAGATAATCGTCCTCTCGTTTGTTTATTATCTTCCATCCTGGAATTGAGAGATAACATTCAAAGCAAATATTGTTATGAGCAGCCAGTCAGAATTGGCGCAGGGGGAGGAATTGCAACTCCACAGTCAGCACTAGCGGCTTTTATGATGGGGGCTGGTTATGTTGTAACTGGTTCTATTAACCAATCTTGTATTGAAGCTGGTACTTCTCAACACACTAAGCAATTGTTAGCTCAAGCTGAGATGGCTGATGTGATGATGGCCCCCGCCGCAGATATGTTTGAAATGGGTGTAAAAGTACAAGTTCTCAAAAGAGGAACTTTTTTCCCTTTACGCGCCCAAAAACTGTTTGATTTATACAAAAGCTATGAATCAATTGAAGACATTCCATTAGCTGAAAGAGATAAGTTAGAAAAACAAGTTTTCCAAAAGAGTTTAGATGCAGTTTGGCAAGAAACAGTAGCTTATCTTTCCCAACGTAACCCTGTGAAACTTGCCCAAGCAAGCAATAACCCTAAATTAAAGATGGCTTTGATTTTTCGCTGGTATCTTGGTCTATCCTCTCGTTGGTCTAATTCGGGTGAACCAGGTCGAGAAATGGATTATCAAATCTGGTGTGGGCCAGCGATGGGTAGCTTCAATGATTGGGTAAGAGGCTCATATTTAGAAATACCAATTAATCGAAAAGTAGTTGATGTTGCTCACCATATTATGACAGGGGCTGCTTTTTTATACCGCATTCAAAGTCTAAAGTTTCAAGGGCTACAAATGCCAGATAACTATAGTCAATACTTTCCATCAGAGATGAAAGTTTAGAGTTTGTCTAGGTTTACCAGTAAACTCCCAATCACGATTAACTTTCTTTAGGAAGCCTAAATAATATGTGAAAAATTTTCATTAATGTAGTAAGGTAGGGTGAACAAAATCTGTGTGTATCTCAAAAATTAAATCTGATGCCTGTAGGAGCTAAATTAATATGAGTTACGACAGAAATTTGGGGCAGCTTGAGCAAGCTATGGAAGTTTTAAATGCTCGTGCCAAAACGTGGAATGTAGTAACTATTAGTCGGATTAAGGGGTGTCTTGAAGAAGATATACTGAGATCATCTCTACACATTATTCAATGTCGTCACCCTAGGCTTAACTCACGCATAGTGAGCTTAAAAAATAAGCTTGCATTCCAAACTAAAGGAACTCATAAAATACCTTTGCGAGTTGTTAAAATTTTAAATTGTGAACAATGGACAGAAGTATTCAATGAAGAAATGAATCATGCAATACCTAGTAGCAAATATCTAATAAGAGCAGTTCTAGTTCAGGTTTTAAGTAATCCACGAGTCAATTTTTTAATAACAACTGCACATCATGCGATCGCCGATGGGTTATCATGTATCCAACTTCACTCAGAAATTCTCACTTACTATCAAAAATTTTCCACTGGTGAAGCAATCCAGCCATTGATTAACTTAACCCCTCTCCCGCCCATAGAGAAACTAATACCCCAATCGAAGCAGGGTTTAAAAGGGAAGATAAGTAGCTTGCTTTTTTTATTGAATGTGGCTTTTCAGAAAGTTTGGTATCGGCCGGATACATTAGGCTTTGAAAAATATTTACCCATCGCCAAGCGTTATAGTGAGATTGTTCATAGGCAACTTAACGAAGAGTTAACCCAACAGTTTATTAATCGTTGTCGACAAGAAAATACAACAGTGAATAGTGCTTTATGTGCTGCCATGATGTTTGCAGTTGCACAAAAATTAATTAAGGAGAATAAAAAAAATCTGCGCCTAAGTTGCTTGACATACCTTGATTTAAGAAAACACATTAAACCTGCTGTTTCTGATGAAAACATGGCTGTTTTAGCTACGTCTAACATGGGTTTATATAGCATAAATAAAACTACATCTTTTTGGCAAGTTGCACGAGAAGTAAAACAAAATTTAGACGTTAGTATCAAGCAAGGTAATATCTTTAAAATGATATTGATTGCTAAATACCTTATGGACTTTTGCTTTATCTATCCTAAAAAAGTAGCTGCTACAGTATCTGTTTCCAATGTTGGCAAAGTAAACATCCCCAAAGTTTATGGAGAATTAGAGCTAGAAGAAATCAGTTTTGCTGGTACTCATGCTTTATATGGAGGAGTCTTCATTCTCCATACATCAACTTTTCAAGGAAAGATGTTGTTAAATTTTGTCTGTTCTCGTCCTTCTATTAGTGAAGAAACAATGGAAGCTCTGGTAAATAATTTTATCAGCTACATTTTGAATGTTTCTCATTCCCAGTATAATCATTGCTTGTTTGATATCCAAGAAAAAGATTATTACCCAGTAAAACAATAATTAAACTTTTCTCTGATATTCATCTTGGTGTCAATATTACTAGGACTTACGCAACCGGCATATTTTTTATGTAGGGTGTGTGACGCTGCGAAAATATTTAAACGTAGTCATGATACTTATAGCGTCACGCACCAAGAATCGATTGTGACACTTGCGTAAGTCCTGATTACTATACTGGCAAATTTAACAACTTCAGGGTTAATTTAAATACTGCTGCTATTAGCCAATAAATTAGAGGTACATGAATGAGTCAGCATATGCCTAGTAATACAACTAATAAACTCGATTACACAGCAGAAGAAATTCAACGGTGGCTAGTCTCTAATATTGCTACACAGATGGCAATTCAACCTGATGAAATAGATCTTAAAGAGCCTTTAGATAGCTATGGTTTGGATTCTGTACAGGCAATCATGCTTGTTAAAAAAGCAGAAAAATTATTGGGATTTAACATTTCACCTATGCTACTTTGGCATTATCCTACTATTGAATTGCTGGCTGAACGGTTAGAGGAAGAATTGGCAACTTCAGAATCAGAAACTTTTCAAATTTAAATACTTTTTAACCCGCATTTCTCACAAACAGTAGGGGCTATTTGAGCGGAATCTTCATGAATGATTCGAGTATATCTGTGAACCCGCCCCTACAGACTCTGGACTGAGGTTGCAAGAATTGATGAGAGATACTGTAAATTATTTTTATTTTAAAATTTCGGGAGATTTTGCAAATATGAACGCATCAGAATTGGTAGCAAACCTGAATCAACAGGGTGTTCATCTGTGGGTTGATAACGACAAACTAAATATTCGTTCTCCCAAAGGAGTAATCACACCGGAAATTCAAGAAACATTGATTGCCAAAAAATCAGAAATTCTGGCTTTTGTACGGGAAATGGATGTTGCTACAAAATCTGCATATATACCTTTAACGCAAGGATTAAGTTTGCACACTATTGGATGTTTAATCGGAGGTTTTTCTGATAAATCAAGCGAGGATTATCAGCCACCAATCATTGATGCAAAAGTTATGGCTCAAAGGCTGATAGTGACATTTAAACCCTTACCTCCTACGTACAAAAAGCAAGAAGTATTAAAATTTCGTCAGGAATTGGAAAAGATACTCAAAAATTATGGAGTTAAAATTTTACCTTGGGAAGAAGCCACACAAGAATTTGCTTATGATATATCTATTCCTGTAATTAATCAAAAGAAAACTTTCAAATTGAGAGGAGTTAAAGCAGCAGTTAATGCAGTTATTGATGTAGAAAATCCTCCTTCATTGTTGAGAAACTTAGGTATTTTGGTAGCAGAGAATTTTTATAAATTTTATTCTCAAGTGATTTTAAAAAATCGCACAATTCCTGTGGTTAAAATCGCTAAATTGAGCAGTTGGGCAGAGGAACACGCAGCGAAATATGTGGAAGATCCTACTAATACACAAGTGATAATTATTACTGAAATAGACAATAATTTTATTAACCCTAATATATCATATAAACAAAAGATAAATATTGGATTGAAAACTTTAGTCAGGACATTTTCAGAAATTGTTATTGGAGTTTCAAATGATAAAATTTCTATATTAAATATGAACCTTTCTGACTCTATTTTTTCAAAAAATGAGATGAAAGAGTTTGTTTTGAAATCACTAATTCCTAAAGTTTTTGTCCCAATTACCCCTCTTTTACTGAGCCAATTTGAATTAGGAAAGTACAATCCTCAACAATCTAGTTATGCTGCAAACTTAGTAAAATTGGGACAACAGCTAGCATCAACAGGTTTATTTCCATCTGGTTTTAAGCTAGATGACGTAATTAAAAGAAAATCTCATCGAGATATTGTCAATGTCATAGTCAATGGCAGAACAGGTGTTTCTTATGGTTTCGTCGCCTATGCTGAACCTCCACAATATGTAGGAGCGACAGAAATAACTACAAATGAATGGGAAAATCTTTTACCTATTGAAGGGTTTAGTAATGATGAGATTCGTCGGAATGAAAACAATAGGCGTTATATCAGAATTAAAATTGGCGAAGAATATTTATTTAAGCAAATTCCTGATATTTGGTTAGTAAGTTCTCGCTCAGGTGCAAATAAAACAGATTTAAATCTCACTAATGACATTCTCCGTATTGGCTTGAAAGAAAGGTTATTCTTAGAACTACCAGAAGGTATTCAACCTGATGTTGTAGACATTAAACCTTCTTATGATATTTATGTCATGCTTGCTATTACTTTAGCGGCAGCTTTATATACACCAGAATTGATTAAAAATGGTGCGCCAATTGTCCATTTTCACGGCTACCCTGCATTTGAATGGTTTACAAATAATGAATGGTGTGTTGGAGTAAATAATCCTTCTGTACCTTGTGGTACTTATGAATCTGGGGTGTTCAATTTTCTAGGTATTTCTAGTTTAGCTAGCAATACAATGAAAACTATAGATTTAGTTAGTTTAATAGAACCAGATCATGGCACAAATTTTATAGCCAGTAATATTGACTATTTAGTTGAAAGATTAAAAACTGGGTGTACAGAAGGTCAAATTGAGCTAGGTGGAAAACATTTTGCTTCGTTGAAAAGTAACCTTAGTAAATCCCAAGTTTAAATGAATTTGAGAATTTATAAAGTATGAGACAGATTAAGCATTTATGCAAGATGTCTAATATGTAGATTTTGTTGAAATTTGAATTGTAACCTATCTATGAAACTATCAGATTGCACACTGCTCATTTCTGGAATTGATGATTTTGTTGGTTTCCGAACTGCTGAACTAGCTATAGCACAGGGAATGAAAGTTCGTGGGTTGCAAAGTTCCGCAGATAATGCCAAAAAAACACAAAATTTAGGTGCTGAGGTAATTTTTGGTAGCATTACTGATCCTGTGACTGCTCAAAAAGCTTGTCACGGAGTAGATATTGTTTTGCATACTGCTGAACTTGCCGAAGAAGTTGGTTCAATTAAGAAGTTTCGACAGATAAATGTTGATGGCACTATTAATATTTTCAATGCTGCTAAAAACGCTGGAGTGAGAACTTTTTTACATCTCTCTAGTGTGATGGTTTATGGATTTAACTATCCTAATAATGTTACAGAAGAATTTCCTCTTTCTGCCCATAATAATCCTTACTGTCTAACAAAAATAGAAGCTGAAGAAGCATTATTAAAATTAAATACATCTCCAGATGTTGGCATGATTATTATCAGAGTAGGGGATGTTTATGGGACAGGAAGTATTCCTTGGGTAGTCAGACCATTACAGTTGATGCGTCAAAAATTATTTGCCTATATCAATGATGGGAAGGGAGTCTGTAACCACGTATATATAGATAACTTGATTGATGCCATATTTCTTGCCATAGAAAAAGAAGCACATGGAGAGATTTTTAATATTACTGATGGTAAAGAAACTTCTTGGAAAGATTATTTTACTTATTTGGCAGAAATTGCAGGTTTACCTGTCGATTATCCTTGTTTGCCAAAAGATGAACTTAAAATGCTAGTAAAACTACGCCATCAAGGACAGAAACTGTTTGGTAAAAAAGCCGATATTGTCCCAGAATCTCTAGATTTTATCAGTCGCCCTTATGCTTATTCTATTGCTAAAGCCAAAACAATCTTGAATTATCAACCTAAAATTGATCTGCAAGAAGGTATGCGGCGTACTCAGGAATGGTTGCAGAAAACGGATATACTAACTTGTCGAAGTTTGTAGTAAGGACTTTAGTCCTTGAAAACTCAGGACTAAAGTCCTTACTACGAACCGTCAAAACTAACATAAGGGGTGAGAGAGTTTAATCTACTTTGCCCAAAAATGAAATATGCGTTATCTAGAGACCTTGTAGAGACGGAGCGATGCTCCGTCTCTACCCGGATTTCTCACAAGATTCTTGCAACCTCATCCCAAAGCCTGTAGGGGCGGGTTTAGCGAGATAGTCATGAGTAATTGAGCTTATCTGTGAACCCGCCCCTACTGTTTGTGAGAAATGCGGGTCTACTGCTGTAATTGTGTTGATTGATTAATTATTCCCAATAAATTAGGCACAAACAAGAAAAACGTGCAAATATAAAGAAAAGCTTAAGAGGTTAGAGACTCATGATCACTATCAAAATGATGCAGCAGCTTTGGGCTGTAATCGAGTCTACTAATGTCACTACTTTACTCCAGTTTGATGATATGGCTCTAGTACAATTGCTCCTCCAGCAATTAAAAGCCAAGCAGGGACTTGATGCACAGGCAGATAGTGGTCTTAATACCTACATAACATCTAAACTGCCTCTAATTCGAGATACTGCTGAAAGCCGATTATCTTTAGGCGCAGAGAATCATTAACGCCAAAGTTGCCCAAAATTTGCCCAATAAAATATGATGAATCACTGGCTAAGTATTGCCCTTGTAGCTTATCTAATGGGAGCGGCGATTGAGGGGGTAAGTACAGCCGGCCAGCTATCTCATTCATTGCCGGAATTCACCAAAAATAGGCAAAACCAGGGATCAGAGTCTGCTAATCCACTCAAGGAGAACTGGCGTATTTTTGTTGCCATTGCCTCTGTAAGTGTTTGTGGGGCTTGCTTTTGGCCTTGTCGCCTACTCCACCGTTTAATTAAAGGAAACAGTTCATCTGAGGACTCGTAGATAAATTTTTATATTTCTGTCAATGCTTAATTTATATAAGTATACATAAATTTCTCTGTAATATTACATAGATGTTCATTGAGATGAGATAAGGTTTGTTGAGCGATCGCTTGTGGGACACTTCCATAATATGCTTGAGCAATACCCCCTGTAATACAAGCGATGGTGTCGCTATCACCACCAATGGACACGGCATTGCGAATGGCATCTTCAAAGTCAGTTGATTCTAAAAAGGCGATAATTGCTTGGGGGACAGAACCCGGACAAGTAGCATCGTATTGATAAGTGGGGCGAATTTGGTCTAGGGTAAGTTCTAGGTTGTAACCAAAGGTCGTCTGAATATAGGATTTAATCGCTGGTTGATCATAACCTGTGCGGGCAAGAAAGATGGCTGCTGCTGTAGCTTGTGCGCCTTTAATGCCTTCTGGATGGTTATGGGTAACTTCTGCACTGTGTTTGGCTACTTTTAACACAGTCTCTAGGTCATTGAAGGCAAAGGCAATGGGACTAACTCGCATAGCTGCACCATTACCAAAGCTGTTGTATGGTTGTTTGCTGTTAGATTTTGCCCAGTTGCTAAAGTTACGACCGTACCCGGCATACTTGTAAGAACTGTAGTACCACTTGAATTGATCAATGTATTTACTACTGGTGGGGAATTGGTCGGTGTGGAGGATGACATCTGCTACCGCTACTGTTAACACCGTATCATCAGTGAAGCGGCACTGTCTGTCAAAGAGGGGGAAATTTTTAGTTTTGATACTTTTGCCTTCATAGACTGAACCAATGATGTCACCTGCGATCGCACCCAGCATATTTGTCTTTGATGTGGTAGTATTAGGCTGGTTTTTCCAGGCAAACTACACCGTTGTAGTTTGGTACACCTTCAAGACATCGCTTGCTTTTGTGTAGAAGCACATTACCTTCTATCCAATGTACTTGCAAGTGACTGGCTTAAATCAGTGTAGTATCAGTTCATCCTGGCAACTCACCTAATTGATTGTTGAGATTTACTTTATCACCATCTTTCAAGCTAAATGCTATCTTAAGGGCAAAGTCATTTGCTCAAATGAGAGGAAACTGCTATGACTGCAACGCTCTTAGAAAATACTTCTATTGAGTCATTGCTAGGGGAAGAAGCTGAAAACCTACTCACATACAAAGCCAAAGTTTCTCAAGATTTACTGCATTTACCGGGGTCTGACATTATAGATCGAGTTTGGTTGCATAGCGATCGCCATCCGCAAGTATTGCGTAATCTCCAGCAACTTTATGCTACAGGTCGTTTAGCAAATACAGGTTATCTCTCAATTCTCCCAGTAGACCAAGGGATTGAACACTCAGCCGGTGCGTCATTTGCAGCCAATCCAATTTACTTTGACCCAGAAAATATTATCAGATTAGCGATCGCCGCAGGTTGTAATGCTGTAGCTACAACCTTGGGGGTATTGGGTAGTGTCTCGCGTAAATATGCCCACAAAATCCCGTTCATTGCCAAAATAAACCACAATGAACTATTAACTTCTCCCAATCAATTTGACCAAGTATTGTTTGCTGATGTCGAACAAGCTTGGAATTTAGGCGCAGCAGCAGTAGGCGCAACCATTTATTTTGGTTCGGAACAGTCTACCAGACAAATTCAAGAAATCAGCCAAGCTTTTAAATACGCCCATGAATTGGGAATGGTGACAATTCTTTGGTGTTATTTGCGAAATAACGCCTTTAAACAAGACAAAGATTATCACGTTGCGGCTGACCTCACCGGACAGGCGAATCATTTAGGTGTCACCATTGAAGCCGATATCATTAAACAAAAACTCCCAGAAAATAATCATGGCTATGAAGCAGTAGCTAAAGCCACTGGTGAAAGTTACGGCAAAATTGATCAACGGATGTACACAGAATTAACAACCGATCACCCTATTGATTTAACCCGTTATCAAGTATTAAATTGCTACTGCGGACGTGCAGGGTTAATTAATTCTGGGGGAGCGTCTGGGAAGAATGATTTTGCTGAAGCAGTCCGTACAGCCGTTATTAATAAACGTGCTGGTGGTACAGGCTTAATTTCTGGTAGGAAGACTTTCCAAAGACCCTTTGAAGAAGGGGTGAAACTGTTTCACGCCATTCAGGATGTTTATTTATCTCCAGATGTGACAATAGCTTGAATGAGTGGTGAGTGCTGAGTGCTGAGTGCTGTTAGCGGAAGCGCGGCGTTTAGCCAGTGCTGAGTTATGAGTAGCCTATTAACTGTAGAGACGTTGCATGGAACGTCTCTACTTTTTGTTATAGATATAACCCACCTAGAGAAAGACGTTAGCTGCACTGAAAATTATCTACCTTTGTTGAAGAATGAAAGGGGTATTTTTCAATGTTGACAATCAAGAATATACTTAATCAATGGCGAAGAAAAATTGCGTTACTGGTGTTATCTGGATTGATTTGGTTGATTAGTTTACCGACTAATTCTGTTGAGGCGACTGGTTATTATTCAGTCAAAGACCACAAAACAGAAGTCGTTAAACCTTATTACACGACGAAAGAACGTCCCATAGCGCGTACAGAAACTACTAGACCTTACTATACAACTCAAAACAGGAAAAGAATCACAACTACAGGTGATGATTATATCGAAAGTGGTAAACGAGCCACAGAAGTTATACCTAAAGAATTAGGTACAGATAAGCGACAAAAAAATCCGATCAGATCAAAATATTGAACCGTGCTGGAGTCGATGACGGAGAAGCAAAAAGTAAAATAACATTAATTCAAGCCCCCGGATAAATTCAGGGGTTTGAATTAATTTTGAATTTTTAAGGCAGATTCTGGGATATCCTAAAGTAAGAGAAAGATTTGCCAAATAGAGTTAAGAATGAAGCTGGCAGCAAGAGTAAGTCAGGTAACACCTTCGCTAACCTTAGCGATCGCCGCGAAAGCTAAGGCGATGAAGGCAGAGGGTATAGACGTTTGTAGTTTTAGTGCTGGCGAACCGGATTTTGATACCCCAGCGCATATCAAAGCAGCAGCAGCAAAGGCTTTGGAGTCAGGCAAAACCAAGTATGGCGCAGCCGCCGGTGAACCAAAGTTACGGGAAGCGATCGCGCACAAGCTGCAATCTGATAATGGTCTAGATTACAAGGCAGAGAATGTCATTGTCACCAATGGCGGTAAGCATTCTCTGTACAACTTGATGGTGGCACTGATTGACCCCGGTGATGAGGTAATTATTCCTGCCCCCTACTGGCTCAGTTACCCGGAAATGGTAACTTTAGTAGGCGGGAAACCAGTAATTATCAACACAGATGCGTCTACGGGTTATAAGATTACACCAGAGCAACTGAGAACAGCGATTACACCCAAAACTAAGCTATTTGTCCTCAATTCCCCATCTAACCCTACAGGGATGGTGTACACACCAGAGGAAATCAAAGCCTTAGCACAGGTAGTAGTTGATGCAGATATCTATGTCGTATCTGATGAGATTTACGAAAAAATCCTCTACGATGGTGCAGAACATATCAGCATCGGTTCGCTCGGAAAGGAAATTTTTCAGCGCACCTTAATTAGTAATGGATTTGCCAAAGCTTATTCCATGACTGGTTGGCGACTGGGTTATTTAGCCGGCCCAGTAGAAATTATTAAAGCCGCCAGTACCATCCAAGGGCATAGTACATCGAATGTGTGTACCTTTGCTCAATATGGTGCGATCGCAGCGTTAGAAAGTTCTCAAGACTGTGTAGAAGAAATGCGTCAAGCTTTCGCTAAACGGCGACAGGTGATGTTAAATCGGCTCAACTCCATCCCTGGCTTAAGTTGTGCCAAACCAGACGGCGCATTTTACCTGTTCCCCGATATCAGCAAAACAGGTCTAAAATCTTTAGAATTTTGTAATGCGTTGTTAGAAGCACATCAAGTAGCCGTCATTCCAGGAATTGCCTTTGGTGCTGATCAAAACATTCGCCTTTCCTATGCTACCGATTTGACAACCATCGAAAAAGGCCTGGATAGGTTAGAAAAGTTTGTGTGTAGCCGTATTTAGTAATTTTAGGGGTGTAGTGGTTCGACAGGCTCACCAACTGGGTAAGGGAGCAGGAGAGAATACTAAACTCCCCACTCCCCACTCCTCACTCCTCACTCAGCACTCCCCACTTATTCCCGCGAGTTAATTAAGTAATTAATAAACTACACCGTAAATTTACTAATATCCATCAAAAAATTAATGTAGCTTTGAAAAAGCTGATTGATAGTCCTATGTATTAGGGGTAAGCTAATAACAATAAAATTAAAAACCTTAAGGGTCTTGAGAAATTATATGATCGCTAATACTTTACTTAGTCATGTCTTCTATAAAGATACTGTTAAGTTAAACTCTCAAGAGACAAATCTACCACTTTTACAGGATAAATTTTATAGTTTCTTTATAGAAAGTGTAAATACCTATTCACCAGAAGGTGTTTTACAAGAATTTAAAATGTTATTTATTGATTGTCTCCGGTCAGGCAACTTAAATAATGTGCCACCAATTCAGAAAATTTTGTTATTTAATAACGAGCATGAGTTTCGTCATACACTCAAACGCTGTTGCTACATTTTAATTAATAACTGGGCATCCAAAAGAAAACATAAATATATTCAAGAACTGATTGGTTTGTTTGAAGAATTACCTCATTGTAAAACCATAAATATTGTTCAAGAGTTACATTTATATAGGCAATGGCTAGAAAATTTTATTAATAGCCAAGATTATCAAGAACTGAAAATATTTAATTATAAAAAAGAGAATAACAGCAAAGACCACTGGAGCGATCGCTATGGTGCTTACTTATTAGTTGTTCAATCATTAGATACAGATAAACCCAAAGAACAGCAAGAAGCAGCCATCAAACTTTACAGACAGATGAAAGACAAGTATAAGTTTGATTTAGCTATGTATATAGCTCGTTCACAGTCGGCTGCATCAAGTAGCACACGTTATAACAACCCCAGTATTTTGGGTGATAACGTTCTGCATTTAATCAAAAGAATCGTGGTCAAAAAAGGTAAATTTAGTCACGAAAACCTGGCTAATATATTTCTCAAGCAAACTGAAAATCAAAGTTTGAAAGAATTTAAAACCAGTTTGCAGAAATATTTATTTTTCTCAGTTGGTAATCAAGAAATTGCATCCTTATTGCAGCAATCTTTACAAGATAAGATTTTCTCGTGGAAACCAGAATTAGATAAAGAGATAATTAACAAGAATTTATTGCTGAGAGTTTGCAATAAACTAATTGATTATCTGACCATAGAAAATAGACACGAACCTTCAGAATTATTTACTTTACTAGCTTCCCAAGGTCATCCTTTAACTCTAGTAATTATCTTGCTGAAGATTATTTTGATTTCTCAAAATTCTCGTAGTCATTTAGAAACTCGCATTGCTGATTTAATTAGTTACTATCACCATAAATCAGAAGATGAATGTCAATGGTTTATACATTTTATAGAGTTTTTTAATATTACTTTTGCCATTTATGCAGAGAATGTAGATTATAACTTACTACAAATGCAAAAAGATAAATCAATTGACGATTCACAGAAAAATGTGGATATTTACCGTGTGTTTTCTCAGGTAAAACCAGAACATCAAAAATAATGAAATACCCCATCTGACTATGAGATGGGGTCTTCTGTATTCGTTAAACCAATTTCAAATCGGGATACTCTGCAAACAAATCATCGGATGAGAGGGTATCGCCTTCAGCTTGGGGAGTCCACAACACTTCCAAAGCCAAGAGTTTATCCGCCGGAATGCTACCAATTTGTCGTAAGGCTTGACGCAAATCATCAGCACTGTTAACTGCTGGAAGTTCAAACTTGCCTAGTGTCGCCGTCAACAAGGTAACAATAATGTATTCCCCAGGTCCTTCGCTAATTAGACGAGTGGGGTTATCAAGTTCACCAGATGAGGGTAAAGCTTCTTTAGCGAGGGCTGCTTTTAACTGGTTGTTGACGTTAGAGAGAGTTTCTTCACTAAATTTGCTGCGTTCTGCTAGTGCTAGGCGGTTAAATTGACTTTCCGCAGCATTTAACTTGGCTTGTTGTGTACCAACACCTGCATATACCCAATATTCAGGATGGCGTAGCAAAGCTAGGCTAGTTTCTTGCAGAACTTGTGTACGTCCCTCTGGGGAATTAGTATCAGCAGTTTCCGCAATACGGTTAAGTTCTGGTTGTAAGTCTCGCGCTTGAGCGAATAAACCAACTTGTAAGCGATTCACGCTGATAGAAGGGTTGCTGTTGTAGCCGACTTCTTCACCTTCACCACCGGAGACACGACGGAAACTTTGGACTAGGAAGTTAGCGATCGCCAAGAAAATTAAGATAGTAAATAAACCGCCAAATCCTCCGCCAATACCCCAAAGCGGAAGCAGGAAAGGAAAACCAAAACCACCACCCCCAGGATAATACCCGCCACCGCCTCCAGGCGCGTAGGTGCGTGGGTTATAAGTACGGCTAGAAGGCATTCTAAAAGAACCACCACCAATTCTGCCACCACTACGGGCAGCTAATGCACCATCAGCATGGCTTAATGCTAAAACTAATACTAAGCCTAGGGCAAAGACAGTCTTTAACAGTGGTTTGATAGCTTGTTGTAGTTTTTTAGACATAATCACAGTTGCTTGAAAAACGCTATTGCTTAATTATTTTTTCTCTACTCAGAGCCTTGAGGTGTATATCAGATACCAACTCATCATCAGCAGTGAGTGTTTGATTGGTAGTACGGCTACATATCCAATCTACCGCGTCTTATCTGATGTAATCAGCAAACCGCAGAGGGATTTCTGTAGTGCATAACCGTACCTCAGAATTTATTCCTTTTGAAGGAACTTTGGGTTTAATTAATGATTAGTATGTCTTGGTACATGATTAGGGCATACCGAAAGTGAATTCTGCTCTTTGCTACGCAACGTTATCGCGAAGGAGAGAAAATCACCTCTGGCTTAGATACCACAAGGAATCTATTGTAACAAAGTGTAGGGGTTTAAGATGATAATTATAATTTTCTCAATCAAGATATGATTTCTAGGATTGTTATCTAATTTTTCTTTTCAAAATACCAAGATGCTTTGTAAATTTTAGTAATTATTTATCGTAAATTCAAGGGTTTAAGACCCCTACGTCTACACGTAGTATCAGTTGATTTGGGGTTTAAATCCCCGACTCCAACTGTCTTTAATTTTGAATTTTGAATTTTGAATTGTTAAGGCAATTGTTCCCAGAAAACAGTCAAAATTATCACAATAAAAAGCAACTTATATAATTAACAAACACTTCACAGAAATAACAATAAATTTTCTATATTTCATATTCTAAAATATAGTTGTAACCTTTGTCAGTTCCTTATTTTCTGCTCCTAGTACAGCATAGCGTAAATAAAGTAATATAAACCACCAACTAAACCTACCGATATCTCAGTCACAGCCAGTTTGATGAAGGATTGTAAAAATTTTTGACAAAATTGTGTAAATACTTAGATTTTCGGGTTTACCTGTTGGCTAAAACAAAAAAAGAAGAGAAAATTTAGATACTAGCGTCAGTAGATCCTTCAGTACAATCATTCACACACATGGAGGTAGTAAAAAAAGTTAAAAAAAAGAATGCTTATTTTATAAACTGTTCGACTATTTCCGATGGTGACTTTAGTTAAGCTGCGTTGTAGCAGTATGAACAACCACAGCCATTTCACCGATGAATTTAAATTTTTGCTGCCGCGTAGTGGTACTAGCTCCAGGCTATTCTAAATTTTTCAATTACTTCGCCTTAGTTGCAGTTTGAATACTTTCAACTTATTTGCAGTAAATCAATCAAAATCAACATGGAACACGTCTCGCAACTGGCAACCAAAATCAAAGAAAAAACTGCATCCCCGGATATTTTAGTCATATCGCGTCTTTTTTTGCCCAAGGAAGCGGTGATTGGAGAATATCTCTACAATCGCTGTCTGCAAGATCCGGAGCAGGTAATTGTTTTGACTGCTAGTTGTGCAGGTGATCAAGTATTTGACCAAGCGCAACAGTTTCCTGTGTATCGCTGGCCTAATCCGAGATATTGGTTGGGTGGTTTTCTCGGCACTTATTTGCAACCTTGCTTTAATTTAATTTGGTCATTTATATTAGCAATCAAACTCTATTTTCGCTATCACTACCGCTACATTGAATGGGGTCATAGCTATGAGTTTCCAGCGTTGTTGCTGTTGAGCTATATTTTACCTGTGCGCTTTTTTATTTACTTGCACGGTCAGGATGTGGTACGTGTTTTACGTAATCCCTTATGGCGATCGCTATTTAAACTTACTCTCAAACGAGCTGAAGGCATTGTGTGCAATAGTTCCGCCACACGAGATTATCTCAGAAACACCCTCCGCGTGCAAACACCCACCCATGTAATTCATCCTGTAGTCAGACCAGAAAAATTTGGCTTGGGGAATAACTCCAGAAATCTAGAGGAATTACGTTCACAGGTGCGTCAAACTTACAACATTCCCCCCACAGCAGTAGTCATTCTTTCAGTAGGAAGCTTAGTAAAACAAAAAAGCTTCGACTGTGTAATTGAGAACCTACCACTACTTTTAACAATTGGTGTAGATGTTCATTATATAATCTGCGGTCAAGGTGCTTGTGAATTAGAACTGAAATCTCTAGCGCAAAGATTGCGGGTAGATAAGCGGGTACACTTTGCTGGATATGTACCCCATCAAGAACTAGCAGGCTATTATGCAGCCTGTGACATCTTCGCCATGCTGACATTATCCAAGACACCAATTAGTGCATTAGCAGGTTTGGGAATTGTCTATCTAGAAGCGAGTTATTTTGGTAAACCTGTAATTGCTTCCCGTCACGCTGCTTTAATTGACGTAGTACATCACGACGAAAACGGTCTGTTGGTTAATCCTAAATCAGGTTACGAAGTATTTCAAGCGTTCAAGCAATTGTGCCAAGACCAACAACTACGCGATAAACTTGGCCGCCAAGGTAAAGAATTAGCCAAGCGCAGAACTCTACACCGTTCGTTATATATGGCGAATGGGGAGTAGTCTTCCCTGTTTACTGTTCATTAGACCTCTTGCAAAAGTCCGAAAATCAGATGTGTCATTCTCAATGAAATGTATAATCTTCGAGATGTTTCGCTTCGCTCAACATGACAGATTCAGCATTTAGGCAAGAGGTCTATTGTTACATCAATACCAATTATTTTTTGTAGTGGCGCGTCAAGCCTTAAATGTTGCAATATATTTTGGATAAAATTGAGAGAAATCAATGTTTTCTACTTTTTTTTTATGCACTATTTGAGCCTTGACACGCCAGTAGGGTGCGTTGTCGCATAGCGCAACGCACCATCCCAGATTTTCGGTGTGTTAGGACTATTAATTCAAGGGTTCAACGATGGTTTTTAAGCCATTGTTGCTGAGTATTTTCAGCATTTCATCGGCGTTATTGCGATCGCTAAACACACCGGCTTGCATAACTCTGCGACTTTGCCAAATGGTGGGGAAAGCTCCAGGTGCAAGAAATCTGACTAATTCCTGTTCTCTGTCGGTTAACGCCTCTACTACCACCCGATAACGCACACCTGGGGATGTAGAAGATGAATAATTTCCTGCATAACTAGTTGTATAAGTTTGCGGTGCTGATACTTTTGGCATATTCCGCGTATTACCTAGAGGAATATCGCCATTAGGAACGGGTAACAGGTCATTATTTCTCATAGCATTAAATTCTACAACACCAGTACCCTGTACAGGAGTAACTTTTAATGCGGGATTTGATTGTTGTTGTCTAACTTCTGGTTGAGATGGCGAGAGGTTCACCGGCCATAACTGTTCTTGATTCGTAACAGTTTGTGTTGATGTATCTGTTTGAGGGGCAACAAATTCGATGGTGTTGCGATCAATCTGCACATAATTAAACTGCGCGGCCTGCGCTGGTACAGCTGGTAATGGAGTCGTTTTTCTCGTGGCTGCTACTGGCGTTTTACGTGTGCTGTTTCTAGTGGAGACTCTGCTGGGAATGGGTGCAGGGATTTGTTGATTGTATCTGGGTAAAGTCAGGGGTGTATTAGCTGAGGTTAGAGGTGATAACTGACTTTGACTTTGAGTTTGATTTTGCGCTGTCGGCTCATCAGATACACCAGGAGCAGCAAAGATAATTTCGCCGTTAGCCGCTACTGGCTCAGTATTAACTGGGGTAGCAGCTTGAGCCTGAAAAGTTACTTGACCAGCGATGCGTTGATTATTAATAGTATTACCAACTGCAACGATGACCTGTTTCGCCGCACTAGCGTTAATGTCATAGCGTTTATTATCACGAAATTCATTACCGCCTGCTTCTGTGGCGTTACCCAAATCTGGCATTGCTTGTGCGATCGCCACTAAACCATCTTCTTGACTATTTTGAATTAAATTTTGCCTTAAAATAGGACGAGCCTTAGCTTGGACAATGATCCCAGCACGATTATTGTTAATTTGATTGCCTACTAATACTGGCGCGGCGTTTTGAGTAATATTAATCCCGAAACCAGTTTGCACAAATATGTTTTCCCGGATTTGGGGTTGGGATGTACCACTGATAGTAATCCCGTTAGCTCCATTCCGCTCAAAGTAATTCTTCGTAATTGTTGGCGCACCTTTACCAGCCACAGCAACACCATCCTGGGTATTACCTGTAAAAGTATTTGCTGTAATTACGGGATTACTTGATTCAATCCACAAACCGTAACCACGGGGGTTAGAGTTGGTGACAGTCACCCCCATTAACTCAGCTTGGTTAGCACCAACGATAGTAACGTTCTGTCCACCAAAACTGCGGCTAAGGAATTGCCCACCGCCTTGAATAATTATCCCCTGTCCCTGATTAGCCGCATCCCCTTGAATCACTACACCAGCTTTGAGCATCAGGGGGAATACTTCTCCTGTATCCGTATTATAAGTACCAGGAGCTAGCTTAATCACTGTGTTAGTCTTAGCAACTTCCAAAGCTTGGGTAATTGTCCGCCAAGGGGCATTTTCACTACCATTGCCTGCTGTGTCATCTCCGATACTGGGGTTGACAAAGAGGACATTAACCTGAGAAATTGTTCTTTCATCCAGGAGCATTTGATTTGATACAGGTTGTACTTGAGCAACAACGCTACGCAGGTCTAGGCTGAGTAACGTTATGCTTACCACACCCAGGGCGCATAATAAAGAAAGACCAGAAATTGGATACCTTGCTAACACCATCAAAGATGGCTGAGATCGCAAGTTGTTTAATCTAGGGTATTTTAGCGACAAAATGAGGGAAATCATCTTCACACCACTCCTTAGAACTAATAATAAGTTTTCATACTTTCAACTATTCGGTATGTCGATTATGTTATCCGCTATATTGACCAATTGGCTATTTTGTATACAAAGTAATTAATACAGGTGACAGGTGATAGGTGATAGGTGACAGGTGACAGGTGACAGGTGACAGGTGACAGGTGACAGGTGACAGGTGACAGGTGATAGGTGACAGGTGATAGGTGACAGGTGACAGGTGACAGGTGATAGGTGACAGGTGATAGGTGACACGAAATCAGGAAAAGAAATAATTGTTTGACTTTTTTCTCCCCAATCCCCAATCCCCAATCCCCAATCCCCAATCCCCAATCCCCAATCCCCAATCCCCAATCCCCAATCCCCAATCCCCAATCCCCAATCCCCAATCCCCAATCCCCAATTCCCAATCCCCAAAGAGCAAATCAATATCCGAGGTAGATTGCAACGATGAAAGAGGCTGGCTATTACGATGAAAGCGTCAATAATGGGGTTGTTGTAATGGTTACAGCCCAAAGCCAACAAAAGCATATGCAGCAAGTTGTCTACCGCATTTTAGATGCTAATTTAGACCGCGCTCGTGAAGGCTTGCGAATTATTGAAGAGTGGTGTCGGTTTGGTTTGAATAATTCTCCAATGGCTGGGGAATGTAAGCACCTACGCCAAGAGGTGGCTAGTTGGCATACTGCGGAGTTAAGGTCGGCGCGAGATACAGCAGGCGATATCGGTACTGAGTTAAGTCATCCTCAAGAGGAACAACGCTCTGGGATAAAATCTCTGTTACAAGCTAATTTTTGCCGTGTCCAAGAAGCTTTGCGGGTAGTGGAGGAATATGGCAAGCTTTATCACCCCAGCATGGGTAAGGCTTTTAAGCAGATGCGTTATCAGGTTTACACCCTAGAAACTAACTTGATGGGTTACGAGCGTCATCAACTGCTGTGGCGATCGCATTTATATCTGGTAACATCCCCCTCAGATACTTTACTAGAAACGGTAGAAGCCGCTCTAAAAGGTGGATTAACTCTACTCCAATACCGCGATAAAGACACCGATGACACAGTGCGTCTAGAACAAGCTACCCAGCTACGGGAATTATGCCATAGCTACGGTGCTTTATTTATTATGAATGACCGAGTAGATTTAGCTTTGGCAGTCGATGCTGATGGTGTACATCTAGGACAGCAAGATATGCCAATTGCTATTGCTCGTCAATTACTCGGCCCGCAACGCTTAATTGGTCGTTCTACAACTAATGCCGAAGAAATGCAAAAGGCAATTATCGAAGGTGCAGATTATATTGGCGTAGGGCCAGTATACGAGACTCCCACGAAAGTAGGCAAACCTGCGGCTGGTTTAGAATATGTCCGTTACGCTAATCAAAATAGCACCATCCCCTGGTTTGCCATTGGGGGGATAGATCCCAATAATATCAATGATGTGATTGATAGCGGAGCAGAAAGGGTAGCGGTAGTGCGATCGCTCATGCAAGCCGAACAACCTACTCTAGTAACCCAATATCTACTCTCCCAACTCCATCGGGTTAAGCCAGAAGAGTCAAGAGTCATTAGTCATTAGTCAAAAATACATCCTCTAAAAGCTAGGATGTTTAGTATCAGTAATTTCCTAGCGTGGTAAAACTTACTAGAGGTATCTTGCAAACGTGGAAAGTTCGTTTTAGTTTTCTTTTTGACTAACGTAATTAAGCCTTTAATCTGCCTCTCAAGTTAATTTTACCGTTCTAGGTAATTTCTTTCATTTTGAATTTTGAATTTTGAATTTTGAATTTCTTATGTCTG
Source organism: Nostoc sp. UHCC 0870 (assembly GCF_022063185.1). Taxonomy (NCBI): domain Bacteria; kingdom Bacillati; phylum Cyanobacteriota; class Cyanophyceae; order Nostocales; family Nostocaceae; genus Nostoc; species Nostoc sp. UHCC 0870. The sequence continues at coordinate 817,260 of NZ_CP091913.1, forward strand.
GTCAAATTACCTTGCAAGTAAATGGGGAAACTCATAATTGTGTTTCCCAAACCCCTTTACCTGATTTACTCCAGCAGTTAGGGTTTAATCCCCGATTGGTGGCGGTGGAGTATAACGGCGAAATTTTACACCGCCAGTTCTGGGAACAAACTACAATACAATCAGGCGATCGCCTAGAAGTCGTGACAATCGTTGGAGGCGGTTGAGAATCCTCCCGCCGCTATATACAGGTCATCCTCTGGAATCTTAACAATTTTCTGCTGACTGTTCACAAGCCCCAATACTCACCCAACTACTAGAACCATCAAGCCAGTGTTCCTTTTTCCAAATAGGGGCATTATGTTTCAGGGTATCAATAGCATAACGGCAAGCTGTAAACGCCTCACCTCGATGGGGACAACCTACCGCCACTAAAACGCTAATTTCCCCAATTTGCAAACGTCCGACGCGATGGTGAATTACCACCCGATTAACATCAGGCCAGTCAGCACGAATATCAGCCGCAATTTGATAAAATACTTGTAACGCCATTGGTTCGTATGCTTGGTATTCTAGAGAAACTACAGGCTTACCATCCGTTTGATTACGAACCATCCCACTCATTACCACTACTGCACCATTAGCTGGGTCATTGGCTTTTATATAGATTTCATCAATAGATAATGGCGCAAAAGTGATAGCAAAGCTATCTTCATTTCTTGGTTTAATAACAGCAGATTTAGTTGTAAGACTTGATTTCATAATATTATTAATATAAAAAAATATTAACTAAAACTTAGAAATTTAAACACATCAGCAGATTTTTATTTATCTCACAATTGGGCTACCATGATGATGTACTAAATACCATTTACCACCCAAAAGTTGAAATAAGTTAGTAGCTATTGAGCTTGCTTCTAGTCTTCTGCCTCCAATCACTTGTAACACATTCTCTACTAATACTAAGTAAGCAAAATTATCAGTTAATTCCGTACTAATTATATCAGGATTAATTTCTAGATAGGCTGTATTTTTAAATATCTGTTCCCAAGAAGTACGAATTTCCTGCCAACCCCGCAAAGCATCGCGCCCAGGATGAATACAACAGCTACCAGTACCTTTTGACCAAACATGACTCATGGCTTCTATATCTTTTTTTTCAAAAGCTCTATAAAAGGCGGCATTCGCTGCTAAAACTTCAGATTTCATGGCGTTAAGTTTTATTTTTAACTGTACTGATTGTTTGCAATAATTGGTTAGTTGTGTAAGGTTTGGATAAAAAAGCTTGGATACCTGTGTTATTGGCTGCACTCACTTTATCATTAGTAACCAGTCCACTGACAGCAATAATTTTGACTTGGGGATTAATTTTTTGCAATGTGCGAATCGTAGTGAGTCCATCCATTGACGGCATGATCATATCTGTCAAAACTAGAGATATGTCTTCTTGATATTCTACATACAAAGCTATAGCCTCAATTCCATCATTGGCTGTAATAGCTTTGTAGTTATGACTTTCTAAAGATGTTTTGGTAATATCTCTAATTGCAGCTTCGTCATCTACAACTAAAATTAATTCTCCATTCCCAGGCGGTAATTTTAGGTCTGCTACTTCTATAGTTTCTTTAGCTTCTTGTGCTGGAAGATAGACTTTAAATTGAGTGCCTTTCCCTGCTTCTGTGTTGACATTGATAAAACCACCATGACTTTTAATAATACCAAGAACAGTAGAAAGACCAAGACCTGTACCTTTACTGATTTCTTTAGTAGTAAAAAATGGCTCAAATATCCGATCTAATATTTCTGAACTAATGCCAGTGCCAGTATCTGTAACTGTTACAACTACATAGGGGCCGATTTTGGCATCTAGATTCATCCTGGTGTAATTTTCATCTATTAAGAAATTCTCAGCCACAATATGCAACATCCCACCATTTGGCATCGCATCACGGGCATTGACACACAAATTCATCAGCACTTGATGTAGTTGGGTGGCATCACCAGAAACAGTCCAAAGATTTTGTGATATTTTGGTGACAACTTCAATTGATTTGGGATATGTCTCTTGAATTATTTGTTTAATTTCGAGAACTAAGTGCTTTAGTTGTAACAGGGTACGCTCACCTTCAAGACCACGAGTGAAAGAAAGTACCTGTTTAACTAAATTTGCTCCCCGTTTAGCATTGTTAATTAATATAGGTACTAGTCTCAGGGAACGCTCATCTTGAATTTGAGACTCTAATAGTTGTGCTGTCATCAAAATTGGAGCTAAGACATTGTTAAGATCGTGAGCAATACCACTGGCGAGAGTACCAATACTTTCCAATCTTTGAGCGCGGAGAAATTGCGCTTCTAGGTGCTTTTTTTGGGTAATGTCTGTATTCACAACTAGAATTGATTGGGGTTGCTCTGCAAATTCTCGTACTAGTTGCCAACGGCTTTCAACAATGATATCTTTACCATCTCTGGTTTTTTGGTGTAACTCTCCTTCCCAGAAATGATGATGTTTAAGATGTGCAAGTGCTATTTGTAACAGTTCTAAGTTGGTTTCTTGCCAAAGTTCTTGTGTTTGTTTACCAATCGCGGCTGCTTTTTTCCAACCATAAAGTAATTCGGCGGCTTGATTCCAAAATAAAATTTGTCCGTCTAAATTCTGGACAAAAATGGCATCTTTCGTCACATCAAGTAAAGCAGCTTGTTGCCTAATTGTTTGTTCTGTGTGTTGGCGTTCAATCGCATAACGGATAGAACGTTCTAGTAAAGGTGCATTCAGTTGGCTTTTTTCGAGATAATCTACTGCACCTGCTTGCATAGCTTCTAGGTCGATTGCTCTGTTTCCTTGACCGGTGAGTAAAATCATGGGAGCATTGCAACCATTGCCAATTGCTTCGCGGATTAATTCTAGTCCACTGTATGCTCCTAGACGGTAGTCTACAAGATATATATCATGTTGACCTTGCGCGATCGCTTGTTGAGCCGCTTGATAGTTATCTAACCATTCCAATTCGCAACCAGTTACTTGAAATTCACTAAACCAATGACAAGCTAAGATATAATCGTTTTCATTATCGTCAACTAATAAGACTCTAATTATATTTTTGTCCATTGCTGCCTCCGGTTGCTTCTAGTGGCAGTTCTCCAACCTCAATCAAGCATTTTGCTGTCAATTGTTTCATTACATAAACGCAGGATCTCAAAGGTTTTAACTTGATGGTGGAGTAAATATTAGATTACCAATGGTGGGCATTTGGCATCAACAGTCAACAGTCAACAGTCATTAGTCACTAATAACCAATTAACTCTACGGCATCTTTGCTATCCCAATCTTGCAAATAAACTTTCACAACTTCTTCTTTCGCAGTTGGTAGCTGCTTACCTACAAAATCTGGATGAATTGGTACTTCTCGATGACCTCTATCAATCAACACAGCTAAACGAATTACTTCTGGTCTACCATATTCGTTGACAGCATTCAACGCAGCCCGAATTGTCCGTCCTTTAAAAATCACATCATCCACTAACACAACCGTCTTTCCTGTCAAATCGAAAGGGATGTTGGTTTTTGCCGGAGTTCGCAAGCCAATTTGGTCAAGATCATCCCGATAGAAGGTAATATCTAATGCTCCCACTGCTACATCTATACTTTCCAATACCTCAATTTGACGTGCTAATAGTTCAGCTAGGGGTACTCCACGGGTATAAATTCCAATCAATACCAATTGGGATAAATCACGGGTTCTTTCAATAATTTGAGAAGCCAAACGCGTTAGTGTCCGGCGTAAATCTTCTGAAGAAAGGATTTCAACAACTTTGGTAGGGGTAGACATAGTGTTTATAGAGGGAGGAGGGGGAGCAGGAGAAGATAGGGAGGAAAAAAATCATGCCCAATTCCCAATTCCCTACCTAATATTGATCATTATGTGTTTAGATTAGCAAAAGTATAGCGATCGCAATTCCCAACCATAGTAAAAAGCAATATCTAGTTAGTTGTAAAGCATGGTCAATGTGAGTTGCTTTGATGGGATGAATGGAATCACCTAACAGTGGTTTCGGTTTGGGAACTCCCCGATACCAATTTGTGCCTCCCATTTGTACACCTAAAATCGCTGCATAAACGCACTCACTCCAGCCTGAGTTGGGACTGGGATCAGCAACTGCATCTCGGCGACAAATACGCCATACATACAAAGGTTTTTTTGATAATAAGCCTAAAGTTAGAACTGTGAGACGACAAGGCAACCAAGTTAAACAATCTTCTAACCGCGCACTAAACCATCCAATATAGGTATAAGGTAGTTCTCGATAACCCACCATTGAATCAAGGGTACTACTAGCTTTGTATGCCAACGCTAGAGGAACTGCCCCGACACCGGGAATACAAGCACCAATAATTGCATAAAAAAGTGGAGCAATAACCCCATCGGTGGCATTTTCTGTGACTGTTTCTAAAACTGCGCGTAAAATTTCTGATTCTGGCAGGTTTTCGGTATCTCTGCCTACATATTTACTCAAAGTTTGGCGAGCTAATGTTAAATCTTTGGCTGTTAATGGTGTTAAAACATCAACTGCGGCATTTCGCAAACTCCTAAAAGCAAAACAGCTAGCTAAAAGAATACTTTCAGTTGCGATCGCTAACAGTGGATGTAACCATCTCGCTACTTGAACTATTAACCAACCTACACCACCGCTACCAATGATTAAAACTAAGGCTAGTATAATTCCAGCTATCCTTTGTGTGTGAGATTGGCGACACAGTTGCAGAAAAAATTTACTCAAGCGCGAAATTACCCACCCCATCACCTGCACCGGATGAGGCCAACCCCAAGGATCACCTATTAAGTAATCTAAAATTGCCGCAATGAGGAGAACAATAGCTGATAACACTTTTGACAGGTGACAGGGGACAAATCAATTCAAAATTCAAAATGACGCTCTCTACGAGACGCTGCGCGAACGATGACTCGCTCTAAGCGAAGCTATGCCGTTGGCGAAGCCTCTCGAAGAGAAGGCTTTACGCTGCGCTAACAAAATTCAAAATTAAAGAACCTCTGGGGACTGGGGGCTGGGGACTAAACTACAAAACTGGCTTCTTCTCCTAGAGATGCTTGCCAACTACGAGCATCGTAATATAAATCTGCCAGAGTAATACTGTACAACGCCTCTTTGAGTTTTTGATTAAGTCTTTGCCACAGGCTAAATGTTACCCAATCTTCTGTTTGTGCTGGAGTGGGGCTGTGATGGGGTAAATTTGTTACGGTTTCACCCACTGCTTCTAAAATTTGTCCTATAGAGATTTGTACTGGTTTCTTTGCTAGTTGGTAGCCGCCAATGCTACCCCGAATTGATTTCACAAGTCCCGCACGACGCATTTCTATTAGCAACTTTTCTAGGTATGGAGCTGGGATATCTTGGCGTTTGGATATCACTTTCACTGATGCAGGCCCATAATCTGGTTGTAAACTCAAGTCAAGCAATGCCTTGACGCTGTAATGTCCTTTAGTAGTTAGTTTCATGGCTATTAGTCATTAGGGACTTCCAGATAAAAAAATATCCAAACTGTAGGGTGCGTCAGTATAAATAATTTCTGAGTATAGTTAGGTTCTATCGCACTGACGCACCCTACCCAACCATCAATTGCGGATAATTTATTTTTTGGTGTTCCCTTAGTTCATACTCATTAGTCAACAGTCCATAGCAATAATCTAACGTCAGTTGCGTGAGTTTCAGGGTAATGGCTGGTAATGAGTACGTGAATAATTTCTGCCGAATTACCAATTAGCAATTAGCAAACCTAGATACCACATCATCTTCACTAGCAACTTGGGTTAACTAATGACTATTGACTAAGGATCAGTTTTGCTTATCACTTTACGCTCCAATGATCAATCTCAGTAAATAGATAAGTTTCTTTGACCCAGTTTAGAAAACTTAAATAAATATAGTTTAGCAGCGATCAACAAACTAAATATAGTTATCAGCATTCTCAAAAATAGATTGTCTTACCAATATTGGAAATTTTGCAACATTTTTACCTGTGAGTGTAATATACTTGGCTAGGCTGAGATAAAAACTAAAGGATAATGTTCCTATTAGCTCAAGTCAGCTAAAATAAAATTGATTCAACTACTTCAACCATTGATTTTTGCCCTAAGTTGATGCCTAAACAGAAAAAAATTGAACCACTACTCGGTGAAGAACTTCTCAAAAAAGTCAAAGAGCTAGAGAGCCTTAGCAAAGAAGATAAAGCGAAGCAGTGTGGCTACTATACCGTTACTAAAAATGGTGTTGAGCGTGTTAATATGATGAAATTCTTGAATGCCCTAATTGATGCTGAAGGCATTCAGCTAGACAGCGCACCCAATGCCAATGGACGCGGTGGACGCAGTGCTAGCTATAGAATTAGTGTGCAATCAAATGGTAACTTGTTAATTGGTTCAGCTTACACCAAACAGATGAACCTCAAACCAGGCGATGAGTTTCTCATTACTTTAGGGAAGAAGCACATTCGTTTGCGACAAGTAGATGAAGATGAAAAGCTAGGTGTGGAAGCTGAAGAAGCTACCGCATAATAAATAATCGACAGTCAATAGTGTATAGTCAATAGTCGATAGTCGATAGTCTAAAGCCTCTATAGCAGAGTTGTAGAAGCATTTAATTTAGTCATGACTAATAGCTATTGACCAATGACTAATGACTATTGACTATTTAATAACCCATAAATTGCTTTACGTGTGAATGCCAATTCACAGGTTAGTGCAATTTGCTCTCGATCTAACAAACCTAAAATCAGATCATGGTTATCTTGTGCAACCACTGGTAATTGATGCAAACCTCTGAGAGTCATTCGATCAAAAGCCTCAGATAAAGGTTCATCATGCCAAGCGTAAAGAATTTCAGTGGTACAGATATCTATGACGGTTTGGCTGGCTAAATTACTCTGACTTTCTGTGGAGGAATTAGAGTAACTTTGCCATAGAGAAAGGGTACGATTGAGGTCTTCTAGAGAGAGGATACCAACTAATTGTTCGGCTTCATTAATTACTAAAGCACTACGTGTGCGATCGCGGGTCATTTCTTTTGCTGCTTCTAACACCCCTAAACTAGCAGGTAGTTTCTTCGGGCAATAAAGCATAGCATCCTCTACTAAAATTTGCTGTAAAATTTCTACCTTTTCGTCTTTCAATTCCGCAAGACCAATTTGTTGCAGGTTGGAATTAGAGTTAGCATTTGGTTTGATCCGCTCTACTAACCATACACTCAAACTCACAGCCGCCATCAAAGGTAGAACAATTCTATAGTCGCGGGTGAGTTCAAACAGCATTAAAATTGCAGTTAGTGGCGCGCGCACACTCCCAGCTAGCACTGCTGCCATTCCTACCATTGCATAAGCCGGGGGTGCGGCCATATATTCACCAATGCCGGGAACGATGAGGGGGAGAATTTTGGCATATGCTGAACCCAAAGAAGCACCAAGAAACATGGCTGGTGCAAACAAACCTCCCACGAAACCGCTACCTGCACTAATCGCAGTCATTAGCAATTTCACTACCAGTAAGGCTAGAAGTAAATCTGGCGAAAATTCCACATCTTGTAGCATGGCTTGGATAGTGCCATAACCAGTACCCAAGATTTGGGGAAATTGCAAAGCCACTGCACCGACAATTACACCACCAAGAATAGGATGAATTGGTTGAGGAATTTTACCTAAAAAATTCACGCCAGGAACTGAACCAGCAAAACAAGCTTTTGCCAGACTAATTGATTGTGTATAAACTAGGGAAACTAAACTAGCTCCCAAACCCAAGCCTAAATAAATAGGTAACTCTAAAGGACTGCGGACTTGGTACACAGGCAAAGCAAAAGCGGGTTGCGCCCCCAAACCAATTTGAGCAATTAAAGCTGCAACCACTGCGGCTAGTAAGACAATACTCACCGCAGAAGTAGCAAAAGATGTCGTCCCCATAACTACTTCTAAAGCAAAAAATACCCCGGCGATTGGGGCATTAAAGCCAGCCGCTAATCCAGCCGCCGCACCAGCCCCCAACAATAACCGCCGCCTCTCTTGTGAGACTTGCAGGATTAAAGATAGCAACATCCCGAAATTAGCACCAATTTCCACACTCGGCCCTTCTGGCCCCAAAGAAGCACCACTGCCTAAAGAAACCGATGCAGCTAACATTTTGGTGACTGGCCGCAGTTGTCGCTCAATCTCCGTACCATCAGAGGCTGCAATCAAAGATGATAGTCCAGGGCCAAAGTCTTGTGTGCGCCAGCGCATGAACCCTACAACTAATCCCCCCAAAGTAGGGACACAAGCTAGAGTCCAAGAACCCCAAACCCCGATCGCACCCATGAAATTTTCTAGCAATAGATCATGGATTAACTCGATCAAATAGTGAAACGTCACCACACCCATACCAGTACCACCGCCGATGAGCAGAGCTAAAAACAGCACGACGGTTTCGGGAGACAGTTGAAAACGGTTAACGAGATGTAATAAACGGCTAGAAGGTATAGGCAAGGCAAGTTGTTCCTTTGCCTTCCCCACCTCGGCAGGAGGCAATAGAGTCATGGAAAAAAGAGGTAAATGTAGGAGTAAGTTTAAATTTTTATCTGTTACTTCTTATTGTCAGACATTATTTATCAACCAGACAAGTAGATTGCTTTAGTTAAAAAAATTTTTGCTACTCCAAATTTTTCTGGAGATAATGGTTAAATAGGAGAGAACTGATGGTTAATACAATATGGATAACTAAGTGTGTAATTAATGACTAAAATTATACATACTTGCCAATTTTATTCAGTATGACTTGAATATAAGCATATTAGTAGAGCGCGTAAATGGACTAAGCGGACGAGGTAGATGAATACACACACCTTTGATAATCATTATTTTACTTGCCCAATTTGCCAAAGACATAGTAGGGCAAAAGTGTTTAGCACTTATATTGGTTTATTTAGTTGTCCTTATTGTCAAGAAAAATTAGTAGTTTGTCAAAGCGGACATTATGTCCGCGATCCGTTTGCGCTAAATCAAATGATGATTTGTTCAGCACTACGTCGTCAAAGCAGTCCTTTAGCCAGAATTATCCGCGATTTTGTTCTGTTTAAGCGTCCTTTAGTAGCTTTTGCGGTAAGCAGTGCCATTGTCTTCGGGATGATTGCCATTACTCAAAAAGGCACAAGTGACGAACCACAACAGCTAATACCAGTAGAGGAGATTGAAACAACTGGGAAGAGGTAGAGGAGCAGGGGGCAGGGGAGATTTTACCCCAATCCCCAATCCCCAAATCCCCAATCCCCAATCCCTTTACAACCGTTTGGTGTCTTTGGTGATGAGTTTCCAGCCTTCGGCTTCATCAAGGGGTTTTATGGTATCTAAGTGGAGGCTTTTGATAGCAGCATCGTTGACAAGTAAGTAGGGTTGTCTGTCGTATTGCCAAGAATGTTGTAGTCTATCAACAGAAGCGGGAATGATAGTGCGATCGCTATAAAAGTTTAATGATGGGCGATAGTGGGGGAAAGATGTATAAATATTGGTGACGTTGGGATTGACGCGGTTAATCATTTCGGCTACTGGTTTGACTCGATAGGCTTCCAACAATTCCCAAACCCAGTAGTTAGATTTCATTAACAGTAATAGGGAAATATAAGTTCCCCAAAATAAAATCTTGAGAAATTGACCATCACCGCGTTCTGCCAAAATCGCCGCTAATATCATCGTCAAAGCAACAGCTGCAAAAATTAGCTGTAAGTCGGTTTTGGGATGTGTTCCCCAACTAAAGTAAATGCTGCCAAAAGATGCTGCGACAGCCAAAATTGATAAACCAGCTACCCAAGTCCGGGGATAGGTGGAAAATAAAGGTAATTTTTCTATTTCTGCTAACTGAGTGCCAAAAGCTAAAGCTAAACAGGGGTAAATTGGCAAGATGTACCAAGAATATTTAGCACCCATCAGGGAAATCAGCAGTAAATAAACGCCACACCACACTAGTATGAGTCTTGCCCAACTAAGATTGCGATTTTCCCAAACTAAATTAGCAGTCTGTGGTAAAAAAATTAACCAAGGCCAAGTCCATTTGAGCAGTTCTGTCAGATAAAACCAAGGTGCTTGGGAATTCTCTGGGGTAAATGTGCTGCGGTTGAGGGATTGATTAAACAAGTCATTTTGGAAAAACTCGTTACCATAGCGCAGTATTTGCGCTACATACCAACCAGCTACAGGCAGCATCCCCAAGCCAATTGCTATCCAGAGATAGCGGTTATTGAGTAACCGGGGTGTATCCCAAAACAAAAAGGCGATCGCCACAGCACCTAGTAAAATACCTGTAACCCCTTGAGTTAGGCAAATTAGCCCAAAACTTAAGCCTATACCTAAGCAGTAGCGTAAATCTCGGCGCGATCGCAATATGCACAAGATCATCACCAACAAAAAACTTACCACTACTCCATCTAACATTGCTAGCCGTCCATGACGCACCACAGGTAGCATTGTTAGATACACTAAAGCACTATAAATCGCTGCCCAACGATGGCGAAATATCTCTCGACTCAGACAATACAGTAAAGGTACTGACAAAGCTGTAATAATTGCTCCCGGTAAGCGCGTTGTCCACTCACTCACGCCGCCTATAGAGTAAGCACCAGCAATGAGGATGTGCAGCAAAGGCGGCTTGTGATAGTAAGCGTCTCCGCCTAAAGTCGGGTATAACCAACGCATCTCATTGGCTGGGGCGCGGGAAATTTCCTTGGCAACCTGTGCCACAGTCCCTTCATCCCAATCCCTCAGAGGCAAGTCTCCCAGATTAACGCTAAACAATAGTAAGGCTGCTATCAGCAACACTACTAGCCATAACCAGTCAATCCATTTTTCAGCCGTGCGGTGCTGTTTTTCTAGATGACCCCAAATAAAGCTTCCTTCTCGCATATTCTATGATCATCATTTTACTAAACTTAGTTGTTGCCACCTAGTAACAACCTTTTTGCTGAACAAATACTAAATTCCAAGGTTAGCTCAATTTTCTCTGGACAGCGATAATTTTTTAGAAAATTGTCTGAAATTTGATTCAATTTATTTAACAATTTTTTTTTGCTAAAAATGATACAAATATTGCCAACCAGGATGTGCTATTTACCAGTTAAGGAATTTGTCAATGACACTACCATTTATACTTGATGTCACCATTGGATTAGTCTTTATTTACTTAATTTTAAGTTTATTAGCCGCAGAAATTCAGGAATTAATTACTACTGTATTACAATGGCGGGCTGTTCATTTAAAGAAATCAATTGAGATTCTCATCGCAGGCGATGTTAGCCAGTCAGAGGAAGACAGCATCATTGAACTAGTAAACGATTTATACAATCATCCTTTAATTAAAAGTGTTAATCAAGAAGCGAAAGGATTTCTCACTATTCTACCTCGTAAGTTAATTTGGTTTCTATCTACTCTTCCCATCAAATTATCTCTATCTGGAAGAAAGCGGGATATCAGCATTTTTGGATATGCCAAAAATGAACAAGGAGAAACCAAAGGCAAAAAACATAGTGCGCCTTCATACATTCCTGGTGATACCTTTGCTACTACCTTGATGGAAACTTTGGGTATTCCTAAACTGGTACAAAAGTTAACTGAATCAAGGTTAATGAATTTCTCTTACCAACAATTGCATGATGTACAAAGTATTTTAATAAAATTAGGTGAACAGCTATATAATGCAGATAATGAAGTGCTGAAATTTTTAGACAATATTGAGCAAGATTTTAGACAAAAATTAGAATACGAATTTAAAATAATTATTGCTGATTACCAAAAAGAAAAAACAGATTTAATCACTAGTATGAATCGCATGGCAAGGAGTTTAGATAGATTTATCGAAATATTTGCATTAGATATGCCAGATAATCAATTGATTTACAAAGCTCTCCAGCGATTGAAAGTTTTGAGAAAAGATAGTTTTGCAGATATTGAACAAACTATTTGTTTACAAGGGTTAAAACCCAATATTAATGAAGTTGTGCAATTAATTAATGTAGGTAGTGAAATACAGCAAGAGTTTATCAATGAATTTAAAGATAAAGATAGTGAAGCTTATCAAACATTTAAATCTCTTTGCCAAAAACTAGAAAATTTCAGTAAACAACTACCACCATGCGTAGTAGACAATATGGCGACATTGGCAAAACGCGCTCAATTAAAAGCCAAAACAACAGAAGAAGGTGTTAATATACTCCGCCAAGAAATTGCAGAAACCTTTGATAATTCAATGGAAAGAGCCTCTGGTGTTTATAGACGAAATGCCAAAGGTGTAGCATTATTAATTGGTTTTAGTATTGCGGTGATTGCCAATGCTGATACATTTCATATTGTGAGTATTTTATCTAAAGATGCAACAATTCGTACAGCAATTGTCAGTAATGCTGGACAAGTAGTGCAAACAAATAGCGTTAATTCACCTGAAGAAATAAAGCTGCTGAGAGAACAAACAAATAATCTTTTGGAAGAAATTATTTTACCAATTGGTTGGAACAAGATGAACTTAGAGCAGCAGATGGGTTTGACATCAGATAAGAAAAATCCTTTGTTAATTAATAGTTATTTAACGATGTTTTGTGGTTGGTTGGTCAGTGGTGTGGCAATTTCAATGGGTGCGCCTTTTTGGTTTGAGTTAATTGGTAGGGTTGTGAATGTGAGGAATTCTGGTAAGCGTCCTAAATCTTCGGTGAAGTCAGAAGTTGGGGATAATTCGTAATTCGTAATTCGTAATTCGTAATTCGTAATGGACTAACGTCCCGCTCCGCTCTAAGCGCAGCTATGCCGTAGGCTTTACGTAATTCGTAATTGTTAGCCAGTAATGGACTGACACAAATAATAACAAATATGGATAATAGCGTTGTCAGGTTAAAAAATAAAAATTACCTGCAAATCCCAATCTTGATTTTGCCGGACAATCTCGATTTGTGTGATGAATTCTCGAAAGTAAAATCGTCGTTCTGCTTCTGATAAATCTAGCCAAAATTGGGGAATTGACACCGCCTGCGCTACAGATAATAAATTGACTGGGGGGAGAGTGGCTAACTTGGCTTGGAGTGTAGAGATTTCTGTACGGAGTTTGTAAGCCCTTAACTTTGCTGTTTCTGTATCTAAAACACCAGTTTCTATGAAAGTAGGTAACTGTTCGAGGATTTCTTGCTGACGAGCGATCGCATCTCCTATACTACTCTTAACTCCATCTAACTGGGGCGAATTCAACCCGGCTACGGCTGGGGCTAAATCACAGCACACCTTTTCAATGGTGCGTTCTAAAATTTCTTGGTAAGCAATAGCCCGACATTTGGGACTTTGTGGACAACTAATGGGGCGTAAATATAGATATTCCTGATCTTGATGGCGTTGAGTTACACGGGTAATTGTCGTGTGTGACTGACACTGCTGACAGACAACCAACCCCGCCAAAGAACGCGGCGCACTAGCCGCGCGAGATGGTAAACGACTATTCCGGCGGAGAATTCGGTCAACTTGGGCGGCTTCTTCTCTAGAAATGATCGCAATATGGGTATCAGAGATAATTTCCCCATTGTGATAAGCCGTATCACCCCGATAGACGTGATTAGTCAACCACCGCTTACCAGTAGTCACAGAAATTTTCTTACCATACTTTTTCCCTAAATGACGCACAGCACCCCTAAGAGAACCGTAGAGTAAAAAGTGATCGAAAAAATCCTTCACTACTGGCGATGTGCTGCGATCTATGGTGTATTTACCCTTACCCCGGCGATAACCGTAGGGCGGTTTACCGGGAGGTGGTGCAGCCTCAAGACGATTACGGGCGTGTCCTTGACGGATGCGCCGGCTACGTTGCTGGAGTTGAATTTCATGGAGTAATTTCAGTAAATCTGCACGTAGATGAGAAGTTGCTGAGTTGTAGGCTTGTTCTGTAGCGATGACAGCCACACCCATAGCTTCGAGTTGCATTAGGCGATCGCTTACTTCCTCTACATTATCCCCCAATTCTTCCAAACGACGCACCAGCAGACAATCTACTGATTCAGTTTTGCAGTCTATTAGTAGTTGTTGCAACTGCGATCGCATACCCAAATCCGCATACACCAAATCCACCTCTCGTCCCCAATCAATTGACACGGGAGAGGTTTCTAATAAAGGATCAGTGTAAATGTAGGCAATACTTTTCAATAGTCAATAGTTATTAGTTCTTTCTTTACTCCCCCTATCCCCTGTCACCTGTCACCTATCCCCTGTCACCTATCCCCTGTCACCTATCCCCCACTCAGTTCAATCACATTCCCATCTGGATCTTTGACAAAGATAGCAGCACGACCAGAAGCACTGGCTTGTATGGGATAATTTTGATGGAGTAATTCTTGTTTGGCTGCGTCTAAATCTGCAACCGAGAAAGCAACGTGGGGATTGCGTCCCCATTTGTCGTTGGGTTTTTCTGTCGGTACATCGGATGCAACTATCAGGTGGATTTGATAGTTACCCACTTGATACCATGCACCAGGATATTTTAAAGTGCGGTCGATTTTGGATAACCCCAAAACCTGTCCATAGAACTTTTCCGCCCGTTCTAAGTCAGTCACGAGAATAGCTGTGTGGAGACTCTGAGTAATCTGCATCATTAGTAAAGTGCGATCGCGTTTATTCCATTTTGACCTATTCGCACCCATACCATTAAACCTTATAGAGACGTAGCATTGCTACGTCTCTACTCAACACTCAACACTCAACACTCAACACTCAACACTCAACACTCAACACTCAACACTCAACACTCAACACTCAACACTCAACACTCAACACCGGCTAAACGCCGCACTACCGCTAACAACACTCAGCACTCAGCACTCAGCACTCAACACTCAGCACTCAACACTCAGCACTCAGCACTCAGCACTCAGCACTAACTCACGACAGCTTCAGCCTTAGCCTCTACTACAGGTACATAGGGGGTTTCTGCACCTTGGGCTAAGTATTCCGCTAGTTGTTTTTCAATTTCGTCGCGCACAATTTGACGATATTCTAGAAAATGCTCGTTGTGGGCGCAAGCTGAAATGTAATGTTCAACAACTCCAGGGTTATGCTTGAGGATGCTAAACAGGTGATGCCAGAATTTCCAGCGAGTTTCTCGTTTAATGCCTTGTCGCCAAATTACAATCAATAAGGCTTTAATTACTACCAACTCTGGCATCTTGAATGGTGTTTTGTAACGTGGCGCACCCAACATCAGGAAACAACGATAGGTGCGATCTAAATATTTCACAGGATCATATAAAGCACAGAAAGCTTCAACATACTCTCTAGCAATATCTTCTAAAGGACGGGTAGCAATAAAATTCATCAACGTAGTTTGGTTGATGTTACTTTCTTGATTTTCCCGTAATCTGCCTTCTTTCTTCAGGCGATGCCATAATGCTGTGTTGGGTAAGGCTTGCAACATAGCGAAGGTGGTAGAAGGAATTGCAGCTTGTTCAGCAAACCTGACGATGCGATCGCCTGCGCCTGCTTTTTCACCATCAAATCCAATAATAAACCCAGCCATTGGGCGTAACCCAGCTTTGATGATGGTTTGCACTGCATCAGTTAAAGAACTCCGAGTATTTTGGAATTTCTTCGTCATTTGCAAGCTATCTTCATCTGGGGTTTCAATTCCCAAAAATACGGCGGAGAAACCAGACTCAACCATTAAATCTAGCATTTCTTGGTCTTGTGCTAAATCAACGGAAGCTTCAGTATCAAATTTAAACGGATACTGGTGTTCTGCCATCCAGACTTTTAACTCTTTCAGCAACAGCTTCACATTGCGCTTGTTACCGATAAAGTTATCGTCTACCATAAACACACCCCGCCGCCAACCCAATTCATAGAGGTAGTCTAACTCTGCTAATAGTTGGGCTGGATTTTTGGTGCGGGGTTTGCGTCCATACAGCACAATAATGTCGCAGAATTCACACTGGAAGGGACAGCCGCGAGAAAACTGCACTGACATCATGTCATAAGCATTAAATTCTAGTAAGTCAAAGCGGGGTATGGGTGTGCTTGTTACATCTGGTTTTTCGGCAGTGCGGAATTTCCCAGAGGTTTCCCCTCGTTGAATTGCTTCCACAAACATAGGTAGGGTGATTTCCCCTTCATCCAAAATCAGGAAATCTGCCCCAACATTCTCCACATCATGGGGTGTAGATGTGGGATAAGGTCCACCCACAGCCACCAACTTACCGCGTTGCTTGGCTTCTTGGATTTGTTCTAATAAATCTTGTTTCTGGACAATCATCGCGGAGAAAATCACGAGATCCGCCCACGCCCATTCTTCCTCTGTGGCTGGACGAATGTTGCGATCCACCAGCTTAAATTCCCATTCTTGGGGTAGAATCGCCGCTACTGTGACTAAACCCAATGGTGGTAACAGCACTTTGCGATCGACTAAAGCTAGAATTTTTTCGTATGACCAAAAGGTTTTGGGAAAAATTGGATATACCAGTAGAACACGCATCTCGTATCAATCCTCACGCTTTGATTGTGATCCCAATTTAACGAAAATAATTACTAATTGACTTTTAAGTAGATTGGCTTTAGTGTACCTCTATTAGTTTTTACTGTGCAATTAGTGGTAAAAAATATTGAACCACAGAGACACTAAGACACAGAGAGACTCAAAGCAATTTCTCCGTGTCTCCGTGTCTCTGTGGTTGAAAAGCTTGATACATGAAAAAATTAGCGGCGATCGCCTAGGTTAGCGCGTAGCCCATCGCTAGTGGCTAATGCACTATTTTCCAGTTGCTTTATTTGTTGTGAATGTTGTGCTAATCGGACTGAGAGACTCTGACAAACTAACTCGCACAAATCAAAAATAATTGGGTCAGCAATTTCATAAAACACACTCACGCCTTGTGGTTGACGCTTGATAATACCTGTCTGCGCCAAAATTTGCAGGTGCTTAGAAACATTAGCTTGTTTGAGTTGCGTAATTTCCATAATTTCACTGACATTTTTTGCACCTGTTTTCAACGCGCACAAAACTTGTAAGCGACTCACTTCAGATAAAACTTTGAAATACTCTGCAATGGGTGTGAGTGTCGTAGGAGACGATTCGAGCATAGTGCAATCAATTTCAGTAGATTTTTTGTTGACACTAGCTATTGTACCATGTTTATATTATATTACTATATAGTAGTATAGTAGCTAATAACCAAACAGATGATTGTCTAGGAGTTGAGACTATGTTTTTTCGACAACTATTTGATCCAGAAACCAGCACTTACACTTATTTGATTGCAGATGAGATCAGCAAGACAGCAATTTTAGTTGATCCAGTGCTAGAACAAGTCAAACGCGACCAAAAGCTAATTGAGGAACTGGGTTTGACCCTGCGTTACTGTTTAGAAACCCATATCCACGCCGATCATATTACTGGTTCAGGGAAACTGCGGGAGTTAACAGGATGTCAGAGTATTGTACCTATGGGGGCGAATGCGGTCTGTGCTGACCGAAAAATTCAACATGGTGAAGCCTTGGAAATTGGGCCAGTTGTGATAGAAGCGATCGCCACCCCAGGACACACTGACAGTCACATGGCTTATTTGGTCAACAAAACCCATTTGCTAACAGGGGATTCTCTACTGATTCACGGGTGTGGACGCACAGATTTTCAAAGCGGTAATGCAGGAACGCTTTACAACAGCATTACCCAAAATTTATTCACCCTACCTGATACCACACTCGTTTATCCAGGACACGATTATCGAGGACACATGGTTTCAACTATTGGCGAGGAGAGAAAATTTAATCCTCGGTTTGTTGGACGCGATCGCTCAGATTTTATCAAATTGATGGGTAATTTAAACCTACCCAATCCGAAAAAGATTATGGAAGCAGTACCAGCCAATCAACTCTGCGGCCAAGCAGTCTAATAAATTCAAAATTCAAAATGAGGAATTATGACACAAACTCAAAAACTCGCTGAAATTGATGCAGTCACACTCAAACAATGGCTGGACTACAACAACGTCTTACTAATTGACGTGCGCGAACCTTCAGAATATGCAGAAGAACATATCCCTGATGCAAAGTTACTTCCTCTCTCTAATTTGCAGCCGAACCAAGTAACCTCACAAGGAGAACCCATAGTTTTATACTGTCGTTCTGGGAATCGTTCCGCCCAAGCAGCCAAAAAGTTGATCGCAGCAGATATGAACAACGTCTATCATCTGCGAGGAGGACTACCAACTTGGAAAGCCGCAGGTTTACCAACCGAAATTAATCCTCATGCGCCAATTAGCATGATGCGACAAGTACAAATTGTTGCAGGTTCACTAGTTGTCATCGGAACTGTGCTTGGTGCATTTGTCTCACCTTGGTTTTTAATTTTAAGTGGCTTTGTAGGTAGCGGATTAGTCTTTGCTGGGGTGACAAATACCTGTGCAATGGGAATGTTACTGGCGAAACTACCTTATAACCGCCAGAAGCCTTAATTAGGGGACAGGGGACAGGGGACAGAAAAAAAGTGTGTAATTAATACTGTGTAATTACGTAGGGCTTACGAATTACGAATTACGAATTACGAATTACGAATTACAAATTATGACTTGGATACTCGGTCATGTTTTTGCCATTGTTATTGGTATTAGCTTAGGGTTACTGGGTGGCGGTGGTTCGGTTTTGGCTTTACCTGTGCTTGTGTATGTCATGGGAGTCGCGCCGAAAAATGCGATCGCTATGACTCTAGTCATCATTGGTACAGTCAGTATATTGGGATTAATCCCCCACTGGCGAGCCGGAAATGTCTTGCTAAAAACAGCCTCTATTTTTGGTTCAGCAACAATGTTGGGTGCTTTCTTCGGCGCGAAGTTAGCCACCCTAGCATTTATTACCGATACTATACAAATGTTGCTGTTTGCACTGTTAATGCTGGTGGCTAGTATAGTCATGATTCAGCGTAGCGCAGGTACTAAAAAATCTGATGACCTTACACCTTACCCGCCACCAGTCTGTAAATATTGCTGGTTGTGGTTGGTGAGTGAGGGAATTGTTGTTGGTGTGTTGACGGGGTTAGTTGGTGTGGGTGGAGGATTTGCTATTGTTCCCGCCTTAGTGTTACTGGGTAAAGTGCCGATGAAAGCAGCCATTGGTACATCATTATTGATTATTACCATGAATGCGATCGCTGGATTTATCGGCTATTGGGGAAACGTCACCTTTGACTGGGGTTTAATGTTGTCTTTTATCTTGGCTGCTAGCGGCGGGACTTTTATCGGTGCTTACTTGTCTCAGTTTGTACCTGCGGCGCGGTTGCAAAAGAGTTTTGGTTATTTTTTACTCACGGTGGCTGCGTTTGTGATGTTTCAAAACCGTGATACATTCTGGCAATGGCATACGCCCAAAAGTACAGCGTCGGCTAACGTGCAGAGACAATATCATCTCTAAAATTTAAAGATTTCCTCAAGATAGGATAATTGCGATCGCAAACAGGGCATAACTAAAAATAGTTGCATCCATCTATAAGTGGCTATTTTTTAGTTGTTTTATGACCTATTGCCTGAGAATTGCTGATATACCTGAAAATGAACGTCCCCGCGAACGTTTAATGAGTCACGGCCCCAAAATTCTAGCCACAGCCGAGTTGATAGCAATTCTTTTAGGGACTGGACAAGGGCCAGGTAAACTCTCAGCCGTAGGTTTAGGACAATATATTTTACAAGAATTGGGCAAACATCAACGTGACCCCTTAGCAGTGTTGCGAGAAGTAACACCTGCTGAATTAATGCAAATACCTGGAATTGGCCCTGCTAAAGCCACAACTATTTTAGCCGCGATTGAATTAGGTAAACGGGCTTTCCACTCTCGTCCCTTAGACCGTACACCCATTGATAGCCCAATTGTAGCGGCGGCGGCTTTAAGTCAAGATTTAATGTGGCAAGCACAAGAACGTTTTGCTGTCCTATTATTAGATGTGAAAAATCGTCTACTGGGTACACAAGTAATTACCATCGGTACAGCCACCGAAACCTTAGCCTCTCCCCGCGAGATTTTTCGAGAAGTAATTCGTCAAGGCGCAACACGGGCGATAGTCGCCCATAATCACCCTTCAGGAAACTTAGAACCCAGCCCAGAAGATATAGAGTTAACGCACCAATTGTTATCAGGGGCGCAATTATTAGGTATACCGTTGCTAGATCATTTAATTTTGGGTAATGGTAATCATCAAAGTTTACGAGAGATTACCACCTTATGGAATGATTACCCCCAAGGCGATTAAGCAATTAAGCGGCTGCTCCAAATAAATATTGACTCACTACTCACTACTCACTACTCATTACTCACTACTCACTACTCATTACTCATTACTCAGCACTCAGCACTCAAAACAGTTTTCCTGATAACCGCACCTAATCAGCCGGACACTACTACCATGACAAATATTAAATTTGCTTAATACTTCGTTACAATGAAAACAACGAGAGGGTTAAAAAACAACTCTCGCCGTTAAAATCAAAGGTAAACGACATGAACGGCACAATTCGCGTTGGGAATCTCTTCGGTATCCCCTTTTATATCCACCCGTCGTGGTTTCTGGTTCTAGGATTAGTCACCTGGAGTTATAGCGGCGGACTAATGGCACAATTTCCCCAATTGTCCGGGGGATTAGCTTTAATATTAGGATTGACGACAGCGTTGTTATTGTTTGCCTCTGTCGTCGCCCACGAGTTAGGACATAGCTTTGTCGCCTTACGTCAAGGAATTAGTGTAAATTCAATTACACTATTCATTTTCGGTGGTTTGGCTAGCTTAGAAAAAGAATCGAAAACCCCAGGTGAAGCCTTTTGGGTAGCGATCGCTGGGCCTTTAGTCAGCCTGCTGTTATGCGGTATCGTTACAGTAATTGGTATTACCAGCCCCATATCCGGCCCCGTAGCAGCCATTCTCGGTGTTCTAGCATCTGTAAACCTAGCCTTAGCCTTATTTAACCTCATTCCTGGCTTACCCTTAGATGGCGGTAATATCCTCAAAGCCATTGTCTGGAAGATTACAGGTAATCCCTACAAAGGTGTGACATTTGCTAGCCGAGTTGGACAAATCTTTGGTTGGGTAGCGATCGCTTCTGGTGTAATTCCCCTATTCTTCTTTGGTAGCTTCAGCAACTTCTGGAACTTGTTAATTGGCTTCTTCCTATTAAGAAATGCTGGTAATGCGGCGCAATTTGCTAAATTCCAAGAAAAACTCACAGGATTGACAGCAGAAGACGCGGTTACACTTAATAGCCCAGTTGTTTCAGCCAATATCAGCCTCAGAGAGTTTGCAGATCAGCAAATTGTTCAAGGCAATAACTGGCAAAGGTTCTTAGTCACCAACGATGAAGGACAATTAGTAGGTGCGATCGCACTTCATGATTTACGCACTGTCAATACAACACTGTGGTCAGAAACACAAATCAAAGACGTGATGCGATCGATTGAATCCACCACCATCCCATCAAATAAACCATTACTAGAAGTAGTCCAACTACTCGATCAACAAAAATTATCTGCACTACCCGTCACTCGTGATAACGGCGTGCTAGTCGGAATATTAGAAAAAGCTGCGATTATTCAACTACTGCAAAGTGGTACTCAACCAACCCCTGCATAGATTTCTCATCGAAAAAACGCTCCTTCTCTCAATTCCCTCAGAATTTCTGGGGGATTTTTTTGTATAAAGAAGTAGGGTAAAGATGTTTATAATTCCCTCTCTTTTCCCCTCTCTTCTGCATTAAAAAAAGGGGGGACAAAACGTCCACCCCAAAGTTAAGAGAATATTCCGTTGCTATTAACCCAACAATTTTTTAGCTGTAGCTAACACATTATCAACGCTAAAGCCAAACTTCTCTAAACAAACGCCGCCGGGAGCAGAAGCACCAAAGCGGTCAATTGTCACAGTATCGCCTTCACTACCTATGTATTTGTGCCAACCGAAGCTACTAGCAGCTTCTACAGCCAAACGCTTGGTGACAGCTTTAGGTAAAACAGATTCTTTGTAAGCTGCATCTTGTGCTTCAAATAAATCCCAAGCACTCAATGAAACTACACGGACTTTCTTACCTTCGGCTGCAAGTTTCTCAGCTGCGGTGACACAGAGGTTCAACTCTGAACCAGTACCCATGAGGATGATATCGGGTGTACCATCGCACTCTACTACTACATATCCACCCTTAGCTACGCCTTCAATCGATGTACCGGCTAAGTTGGGGACATTTTGACGGCTAAACGCCAACAAAGTAGGAGCGTTATTCTTCGCTCTTTCAATTGCGACTTTGTAAGCACCAGAGGTTTCGTTACCGTCGGCGGGGCGAATCACTGTCAGGTTAGGAATCGCACGTAAAGAAGCCAGGGTTTCAATAGGTTGGTGGGTGGGGCCGTCTTCACCTTGTCCGATGGAGTCGTGAGTCATCACCCAAATCGAGCCAGCTAGAGACAGAGCAGATAAGCGGATAGCAGCCCGCATATAATCGGTGAAGATTAAGAAAGTCGCACCGTAGGGAATTAAACCTGAACTGTGCAACGCCATCCCATTACAGATTGCGCCCATACCATGTTCCCGCACACCAAAGTGGATGTTGGGGTTTTGGTATTGTCCTTTCTGGAAGTCGCCCTTACCTTTGATTTCGGTCAGGTTGGAGTGGGTTAAGTCAGCTGAACCACCAATCAGTTCAGGTAAAACCGCCGCCAATTTGTTGAGACAGGTTTCTGAGTGCTTCCGGGTGGGTAATCCTTTATCTTCGGGGGTGTAGGTAGGTAGTACCTTATCCCAACCGTCAGCTAGTTTACCGCTTAGGTAACGCTCAAATTCAGCCGCTTCTTGGGGATACTTAGCCTTGTAGTCAGCAAAGGTTTTGTTCCATTCAGATTCGTAGCCAGCACCGCGTTCTACAGCTTTGCGGGTATGGTTGAGGACATCTTGTGGAATGACAAAAGGTTCATGTTCCCAACCCAAATTTTTACGGGTTAATGCTACTTCGTCTCCACCCAAAGCAGCACCGTGAATACCAGCAGTATTAGATTTATTGGGAGAACCGTAACCGATAGTAGTTGTCACCTTAATCATGGTGGGTTTATCGGTGACAGCTTTCGCTTCTTCAATAGCTTTGTGAATTGCGTCTAAATCGGTGTTACCATTTTCGACGTGCAGGACTTGCCAGCCGTAAGCTTCAAACCGCTTAGAAACATCTTCAGTAAAGGCAACATCTGTAGAACCATCAATAGAGATGTGATTATCGTCGTACAGAGCGATGAGTTTACCTAATCCCAAGTGTCCAGCGAAAGAAGCCGCTTCACCAGAAATGCCTTCCATGTTGCAACCGTCACCTAGAATTACATAGGTGTAGTGGTCAACAATCTTGGCATCGGGTTTGTTGAATTTAGCTGCGAGGTGAGCTTCTGCGATCGCTAAACCCACACCATTGGCAATACCTTGACCTAGGGGGCCAGTTGTCACTTCCACGCCTGCGGTCATGAAGTTTTCAGGGTGTCCGGGGGTTTTGGATTCCCACTGCCGGAATTGCTTGATATCTTCAATGCTGACGCTGTCGTAGCCTGTCAGATAGAGCAGGGCATACTGCAACATCGAACCGTGACCAGCAGACAGAACAAAGCGATCGCGGTTAAACCACTTGGGGTTTTTGGGGTTAAACCGCATAAAGCGATCCCAGAGTACGAAAGCCATCGGAGCTGCGCCCATCGGCAGTCCTGGGTGTCCCGATTTTGCCTTTTCTATAGCATCAACAGCTAAGAAACGAATCGAATTAATACAAAGTTCTTCGAGGGATTGGGTTGCAACAGCCATAATCTCTTATTTTTAACGACGGGTTTGTACTCTTGGAGCTACTCTTAACGGGGTAGTTTTTAACAGTTATCAGTTATCAATGATCAGTTATCAGCAGTAAATTTTATATTGATAACTGTTGACTGTTAACTGTTAACTGCTGGAAGTTCCCCTACAGTATCATCATCCCATTCCCAATTGTGCATGGACAAGCGGGGTATCCTGAGTTTCTGGTAATTAATCAAGCCAAAAACCAGGTCAACTTGAACCCTTAGCTGATTGGGGAATGACATTTACGATACTGTTGTTGTTTTGATTACGGGATAGCCGATACAGATGATGATTTCAGCTTCTCAGTAAGAATGGAAAACTTGAAAGTCAAGAAGAAGAATTCAGAACTCAGGAATCAGGATGCAGAATAGAAAAATTCAAGATTTCTGAACTTTGGATTCTGGATTCTTCATTCATGTTTTAGATTATAAGCAAGTCGATTACTGACATTATCTCCTAATTTTTGAACTATTCTGTCCCCTGAATTCTGAATTCTGAATTCTATTCTGAGTGCTGTTAGCGGCGCGGGGCGTGAGCAGCGTACTGAGTCAGGACTTTTAACTTTTGACTTTTGACTTTTGACTTTTGCGTAGCGGTGCTAGGCATATTTTCTAAAAGCTAGGGTGACATTATGACCACCAAATCCAAAGGAATTGGATAAGGCCACATTAACTTTGAGAGCGCGGCTAACGTTGGGTACGTAATCTAAATCACACTCTGGATCAAGGTTTTCGATATTGATTGTAGGTGGAATGCGATCGTTAGCTGTAGCTAAGACTGTGGCTACAGCTTCAATACCTCCAGAACCACCTAACAGGTGTCCTGTCATTGATTTAGTCGAACTGACGGCGATTTTGTAGGCATGATCGCCCAAGGCTTTTTTAATCGCGGCTGTTTCTGTGGAATCGTTAGCTGGGGTGCTAGTGCCGTGGGCATTGATATAGCTGACTTGATCTGGGGTAATGCCTGCGTCTTTCAGTGCCAATTGGATGGCTCTAGCTGCGCCTTCACCGCCAGGGACAGGGGAGGTAATATGGTACGCATCACAGGTCATGCCATAACCAACGATTTCGGCATAAATGCGTGCGCCACGGCTGAGGGCGTGTTGTAACTCTTCCAGAATCAAAATTCCCGCACCTTCACCCATGACAAATCCATCGCGATCGCGATCGAAGGGACGGCACGCATGAGTGGGGTCATCGTTGCGAGTGGAAAGGGCGCGTGCAGCCGCAAAGCCAGCTACAGATAAAGGCGTAATTGCCGCTTCACACCCACCACAAATCATGGCTTGAGCATAACCGCCTTGAATCATGCGAAAAGCGTCCCCAATGGCGTTAGAACCTGCGGCGCAAGCAGTCACAGTACAGTTATTTGGCCCTTTAGCACCAGTGTGAATTGCTGTCAGTCCTGCCGCCATGTTAGCGATCATCATGGGAATCATGAATGGACTACAGCGATCTGGGCCACGGTTTAGGTAGATGGTTTGCTGGTCTTCCATGACCTTAATACCGCCTACACCAGAACCAATAATAACTCCTACCTGTTCGGCGTTGAGTTCATTAATAACTAACTTGGCATCTGCAACTGCTTGTTTGGCTGCTGCGACTCCAAATTGGGAAAATCGATCCATGCGCTTGGCTTCTTTACGATCCATGTATTCATGCGGATCGAAATTTTTCACCTCACCAGCAATGCGACAATCATGGCTAGAAGCATCAAAGAAAGTGATGTAGTCAATGCCATTACGTGCGCTTAACAATCCTTCCCAATATTCAGCAGGTGTGTTACCAATCGGTGTAATCGCGCCAACACCAGTTACAACAACGCGTTTACGATTATAATCTGTCATGACTCAGTAAAAGATGGCGAGAAAGTTGCAAAAAAAGTTCTGAGTAGTGAGTGCTGAGTGCTGAGTGCTGAATTCTAAATTCTGAGTGCTGAATTCTGAGTGGAAAATTTCACTCAGCCGTAGTGTACCGAGTTCCGAGTTAGAAATCTCACTCATTACTCATTACTCAGCACTCATGACTCAGCACTTTCTTAAGCGGATGCGGCAACTTTGCTGTTGATGTAATCCACTGCTTCTTGAACGGTTGTAATTTTTTCGGCGGCTTCATCGGGAATTTCGATATCAAATTCTTCTTCCAAAGCCATTACTAATTCCACTGTATCTAGGGAATCTGCCCCTAAATCGTTAGCAAAATTTGCTGTTTCGGTAACTTTTTCCTCGTCAACACTAAGTTGATCGACAATGATTTTCTTGACTTGTGCAAAGATTTCTGCCTGGCTCATATATAAAAATTCCTTAACCAACTGCGATAGTCTGCTCTTTATGGGAGACATGGCTTTGAGCATATACATCTTATCGGAAAGCGCGATCGCCCGTATACGTCCTTGTCCAAAATAGGAATAGAGTGATGTCAGTGCTGAGTGCTGAGTGCTGAGTGCTGAGTGCTGAGTCCTGAGTTGTGAGTCCTGAGTTGTGAGTCAGGAGTTACGAGTCAGGAGTTACGAGTCAGGAGTTACGAGTCAGGAGTTACGAGTCAGGAGTGAGATTCCCCACTCAGCACCGGCTAAACGCCGCGCTACCGCTAACATTACTCACAACTCATAACTTTTTTTAATACTGCTTGTTATCAATTCTGACTCAATTTTTGGCGAATCTCTAAAAAAAATACATTCCCTCCTCAGTATCTCTGGTGAGAGGTGATAAAACAGTTATCATCGGGGCAGTTGCCCTAAACCAAACTTATTTTTATGCTATCTCAGACACTAAAATATGCTTACTTTCCTGGTTGTGTAGCTCAAGGTGCTTGCGGGGAATTATACCAGTCAACTCAAGCCCTGACTCAAGCATTGGGTATTGAACTGATTGAACTAAAAAAAGCTGCTTGTTGCGGTTCAGGGACATTTAAGGAAGATTCGCAACTTTTAGAAGATACCGTTAATGCCAGAAACATCGCCCTAGCAGAAGCCTTAAATTTACCCCTACTGACTCATTGCAGTACCTGTCAGGGTGTAATTGGTCATGTTAACGAACGCTTGCAAGATTTTCAAAGCAGTAACCCTGATTATGTCAAGCAAGTCAATGGCTTGTTAAACAAAGAAGGCTGTCTACCTTATCGCGGTAAAACAGAAGTTAAACATATCCTCTATGCGCTAGTCAGAGATTATGGTTTAGAGGAAATTAGCAATCGTGTCACCCGTAAGTTATCTGGGTTAAAGTGTGCCGCTTTTTATGGCTGTTATCTCCTCCGCGCCCAAAAGCCTATGCCCGATGAAGACCCTTACAATCCAGAAGCAATGGAAAATGTCTTTCGGGCGGTGGGTGCAACACCAATTTATTATCGTGGTCGGACTCAATGTTGTGGCTGGCCTCTTTCTAGCTATGCGACTACCCAATCTTTCCAGATGGCTGGGATGCACATTCAAGACGCTTTAACTGCTGGTGCTGATTGTTTAGTAACCCCTTGTCCTCTGTGTCATCTAAATTTAGATTCTCGTCAACCAGAGGTAGAAAAAGTAATTGGGCAAAAATTAGGTTTGCCTGTGTTACATTTACCCCAGTTAATTGCTTTGGCATTAGGTGTTAGCCCTAAAGAATTGGGTTTAGAACGGCATATTGTTTCGACAAAACCCGTTTTAGAAAAGTTGGGATTTTGAGCAATTGGGGATTGGATGAATCAATTCAAAATTCAAAATTCAAAATTCAAAATAAAAAACAGTCAAAAGTCAACCAATTTTAGATTTTGAATTTTAGATTTTAGTAGGGGCGAGTTCACAGATATCCTCAATTATTCACGATGATTCGGGTAAACCCGCCCCTACTTCACTTTAATTTTTAATTTTTAATTTATTTCTCCCCACTCTCTATTCCCTTAAACTGACGTTGCAGTTGTCTAAAAAATTGATACATTTCTGGCAAGCGGCTGTAAATACCAGCAACTTTGAGATATGTCCTGTGGGGAACAGCAGGAGTACCGGAAACAACGTCTCCTGGTGCAACATCGTGGAGGATACCGCTTTGAGCCGACGCAATTGAGCCATCACCCATTTTCGCTTGATTGGCTATTCCGACTTGTCCAGCTAAAATCACACGATCGCCTAATTGTACTGCTCCAGCCATGCCAGTTTGAGCAGCGATCGCACAACCTGAACCAATTTGACAACCATGAGCAATCTGCACTAAGTTATCAATTTTGGTATCGTACCCTATCCTGGTTTCCCCGACGGCTGGGCGGTCAACGGTAGTATTACAACCTATTTCTACACGATCTTCTAAGACTACATAGCCGGATTGCTCCATTTTGAACCAACCAGTCCGGGTTGGGACAAAGCCAAAACCCTCTGCACCAATGACAGCACCGCTATGAATGACGCAATCTGCACCGATTTGGCTACGTTCTTCGATGGTACAGTTAGCGTGTAAGGTGGTGCGATCGCCTATCTTCACATCGGGATAAATGACGACGTTGGGATGAATAATCACACTGTCACCGATTTCTGCTCTTTCCTGAATCACAGCATGGGGGCCAATGTAGACATTTTCACCAATTTTTGCTGTGGGGTGAATGACTGCTGTAGGATGAATTGCTGGGCTGGGACAGTATGGTTGATAAAATATAGCGATCGCTTTGGCAAATAACAATCTTGGTTCTTTTGTCGCTACCCAAGCTATCCCTCGTTCTTCTGCTTGAGCTTGTATCGTTTGATCATGAGGCAAAATTAAAGCACTAGCACTTGTCGTATGAATAAAAGAGGCAAATTTTCCACCTTCTACGTAGCTTAAAATACCAGTTTTTGCGTCTTCAATGGCCGCTACCCCTATAAGTTCTGGGTCATGATTTTGATTGATGTTCAGACTATGGTCGATGGCAATTTCACCGAATTGGTGTATGATTTCGCTGAATTTCATATTTGCGTATTTATTTAGTAGTTTTCTCGGTAAAAGCAAGATTATACAAATTTTGCAGCAATGCAATTATGCTGGGGCAGACCAACAGGGAAAGCCTATCTCTGCTACGCAATGCTACCGCGAACGTACCTTTAGGTCGAGGAGTTGCAATATTTTCACCTCAAATCGTTCTAGGAATCTCTTTTACTACTTCCTAGCAAGTTCAACCGCCTTAAAGGACTAGATAGGAAGGATTGCTTCTCATCAATGGGATAGCGATAATATTTTTCTGTCTCGGTTGTCATACCATTGACTACTAATCCCAGAATGGGTATCCGGTTTTGATTGAGTTCTGATACTGCTCTTTGCAAAGATTCTTTGAGTGTGACGCTGGGGCGTGTAGTCATGATGACTCCATCACTATATTGACTCAGGGTGGAAGCATCAGCACAAACCCCCAGAGGCGGCGTGTCAATAATGACTAAATCGTAGTGTAATGCGGCTTCAGCTACTAGGGACTTCATTGCTTGTGATTCCAGCAACTGCGAAGGTCTACCATGTAATTCACCACAAGTCAAGACAAAAAGGTTCTCAATATCTGTTGACTGTGCTGCACTTAGTAATGATCTATTCCCATTAAGGACATCGGTAATCCCTGGTTTGGGAGGTAAGTTAAACAGTGTATGCTGCACAGGTCTACGCAAATCTGCATCGATGATGAGTGTGCGGCGAGATAGCATGGCTGCAACAGCACCTAAGTGTGACACCACGACTGATTTACCTTCTCCAGAAATGGTACTGCTTACCACGACAATGTGCAATTTGTCAGTGTTGCGAAACTCTAAATTTTTGAAGAGCATCCGGTAAGGCTCAACTAAGCCTACATCGTCTAAGAATTTTTCGGCTGGTTCGAGGGTGAGCTTGGTAGCAGGGAGGCGTGGTAAAATTCCCAGTAGTGGTAACTTAAGTAGTTCCTCTGCGTCTGCAACATCATAGAGTCTGTTATCCATTAACTCTAATAGCAGCACTATTCCAGTAGCTAGAATACTACCAAAGAACATAGCGATAACTAACACAACCGATCGCTTGGGATAGGCAGAAGCAGTTGGGGCTTGAGCTACTTCGATGATTCTGAGGTTACTTACCTTTTGCACTTCCGCAATCCGTGCTTCTTCTAGCTTGCTTTGTAGCAATTTCAAAGACTCGGCCGCTTCCTCCCGTTGGCGGGTAAGCATGGTGAGTGGTTGTTGTCTGAGAGGTAATATTGTTAAACGAGCCTGGAGGTCAGTTCTCATAGACTGAACTGCTCGGAGCTTATTTTCAACTGCCAGAAGCTCCACTTCGTTAGTAATTAGTTGAGTGGTAAGATTTTGACTGATTTGATCAGATGCCACATCAGCAGAAGAGACGCTTTGATTTTCCGGTGAGACCCGACCCACTTGCTCTGCATATAAACTCCGAATCTGATCTCGCTGTCCTATTAGGGATAAAACTCTGGGGTGATTCTCTGTAAACTGTAAACGAGCTTCTATGAGTTGAGTTTCTAATTCTGTTAATTTAGCTCTTAAGGCTTTGAGTTGTTCATCTTGACCGCTACGTACTGATGTATAGGCGTTGTTGATGTTTTTAGTAGCAGTAAGTTTTCTCAGGGAATCATGCCGCGATCGCGCTTCTTGTACTTGAGCTAATAATATCCGTTCTTGGTCTTCTATATTCTTTAAACTCTCGACTAAGCTCCGAGTTTGGTCAGTATCTGCAATAACACCACTTTGCTGTCTATATTTAGACTCCGCCACTTCTGCTTTTTGCAGGCGATTACGAGCTAGTGGTACTTCTTTTTCGAGAAATTGCCTGACTTTAGTAGCTTGTGAGCTAATGACTTGAATATTTTCCTCAACCATCGCTTGAGAAACAGCATTTAGCACTTCAGCTGCAAACTCAGGATTTTGGTTATAATAACTCACTTCCAGAATGTTAGTAGCCGGTAAAATGCTGACCTTCAAGGAAGAAGTAATATCTGTAGGTTTTATCTGAATTGGATTGGCACTATTTTTGTTTTGGGAAACAAGCTTTTCTATCGCCTTATCCAAAACCGCCTGTGATTTGACTAACTCTGCTTGATCTGCTAGGGAGTGACTACCACGTCCTACAACTGAAGGTTGTGTTAAATCACGTCCTAATTCTGAAATGTTCACACCTTTGGCATCAACCATCAATCTCGCTGATGTTTCATAAAAACGCGGAGTTACAGCCAGGTAAGCAACTGATGCGCCAATCACAGCCGCTAAGGTAGACAAAGCTGGCAAACCTCTGCGTTGTAATACTGCTAATAAGGTTGAAATACCTTTTCCCATTAACTATACCTTCATTTATTTCAAATCGGACTATCCAGCTTGGTTAAATAGTATTAACTGCTGAGTATGATACCTGATGACACTTGACTTTATGAAAAATAGGTGACAGGTGACAGGTGATAGGGAAAAGGGAAAAGGGAGAATTTTTTCTCAGTTCCCCATTCCCTATTCATTACTCATTACTCATTACTCAGCACTCGCTACTCAGCACTCATCGCATTTCCTGCCAAATAAGCTGTTGTCCAAGCACTTTGAAAGTTAAATCCACCAGTCACGCCGTCTATGTCAAGAATCTCTCCAGCGAAGTAAAGTCCAGGAACTAGCTTACTTTCCATAGTTTTGAAGTTGATTTCTTGAAGATTCACACCGCCACAGGTGACAAATTCTTCTTTAAAGACTCCTTTACCCTCAATTAAGTATTTTCCCTGTGTCAGTTCTTGTACTAACAAATTTAAAGTTTTATTAAGTAATTCTGCCCAACGGTCATCTGTGGTGATACCTACACGATTAATGATGTATTGCCAGAGACGATGAGGTAAATCAACGCCACGATGCAAGGCGATCGCTTTTTTTCCCCATTCATTCTTAACGGCTAAGATTTTTTGCCGGACTTCTTCTTGTGTGAGTTCGGGAAACCAGTTTACTAATAAACTAGCTTGATAGTGGTGTTCGTGCAGCAGTCTTGCACCCCAAGCCGAAAGCTTCAGCACAGCCGGGCCACTTAAACCCCAGTGAGTGATGAGTAATGGCCCTGTTTGTTCTAGTGGCGGCTGCTCCCCAACACATAACCGCAAACGTACAGGGTTAACACTAATCCCAGCTAACGCCCGCAGTTTTGCTTCAGGGATATTGAATGTAAATAATGATGGGACTGGGGATTCGATATGATGTCCCAATTCTTTGGCGATTTTATAACCGATGTGACTACTACCGGTTGCTAAGAGCAGGCGATCGCATCTAATTATCTCACCGGACTTTAAACTTACCTCAAATTCATTACTGAGTCGTTTGACACCAACTACAACTACCCCAGTCCAAATTTCTACACCCTCGGCTGTGGCGGTATTCATCAGACAGTTCACAATTGTTTCTGAACTATCTGTAATGGGAAACATCCTACCATCAGCTTCTGTTTTAAGTTGCACTCTGTGGGCATTAAACCAAGCTACGGTATCTTGAGCTTGAAAGCGGCTAAAAGCACCACGCAAAGCTTTACCGCCCCTAGGATAATTTTGTACTAGTGTTTGTGGTTCAAAGCAAGCATGAGTGACGTTACAGCGTCCCCCACCAGAAATGCGGACTTTAGCCAACGGTTGACGACTGGCTTCGAGTAAAGTAATTTGGGCTTGAAGGTTGGATTCGGCACAAGCGATCGCCCCAAAAAATCCTGCGGCCCCACCGCCGATAACTACAATTTTTAAAGGTAGCAATTTTTAAAACATCTCTACATGATCATCTACTATCTAGGCTAGTACAGAAGAAACATCAGGGACAGGGGACAGGGGACAGGGAACAGGTGACAGGTGACAGGTGACAGGGAAATTTTCAGAGTGAGATGTGTTGCTTTCACTGGTGGTTAGTGCCGTGTGCAGTATTGTATTATTGGTTGATTTTGTTCTGGTCTGTAAATATCTTTAACAGCAGTTCATCATCAACACACCAGTCTGATTGCATAAAAACAATCAAACAAAATCTATTTCGATATATATTTAGAAACGCCACCATGTTTTTTGGACATAGGAAATTAGACCTATGGCGATCGCCCCCAGCAATAATAGTAAAATGACCCCCCCAGGAATAAAGGTGATCAGACCAAAGCCCCTGAGTAGCCAGACAGCTATACCAATGCCCAGAAAAACACCAAAAGCTTGAGTTAATAGGCGGTTTAAGAAAGATTGATTCATGCTATTTACCTCTCAATTTACAATTTTCTGTTCATTGACAGAGTAACAAGAATTGTCATAGATTTTTGCCGATGCCAATGTCTATAGAATATTGTATATAGATAGGATTTGTGACCTTTGAGGATTTCTAGGATAAATTTTTTGTAAAGCACTAGTCTGATTTTTGATACTACTTAAGTGTAAATTAATATTTGTAGTGAGAAATACGGATTTTTTCGTCAAATTTCAGAATAATTACAACACATAATTAATTCCAAAACCCTGGTGTAGGAAACTAGAATTATATATTGATGAGGTTGTACTTCACCCCGTTAAAGGGTTTGTAGTCACAACCTATGCAGATGGTGATGTTGAGGAGTAAGGGAAAGAAATTTATGTCTGTAATCGATATCTCAGACCCGGTGATGACAGGTTCAGGTATAACTTGGAATCAAGAACAGCAACAGCTAATGTTGCAGGGTGAAATTTTAGTCCAATCGCGATCGCATACTGTCTTTGGTGGTGCAGTCAGTGCTTGTATGTACTTACCAATGGTGCGATCGCAGGTATGGCAACAAATCACTGATTACCCCCGTTGGGTACAATACTTTCCAGACATTACTAAAAGCGAAGTTTTACAACGGGGTGAAGTCAAACGCCTGTACCAATCCGCACAGAAAGCATTTTTATTTTTGACCGCTCAAGTAGAAATTTACCTCAACGTTGTAGAAGTGCTAGGACAACAAATTCAATTCCGCATGGAGAAAGGTAGTTTTGTTGAATTTGCTGCTAATATTGAGTTAAAAGACTGTGATCATGGGACTTTACTAGCTTATAGTGTCCAAGCTATCCCAAATATTCCCATCCCGGCGATGTTTATTCAACAAGCCATGAACTTTGAATTGCCTGCAAATATGCGTAAAATGCGACAAGTGATTTGTCAAAATAGATAATAATGTCCCAGGTACAGGCAATTTTATAATTTTGAATTTCCCGTACCACTTCGTGGAAACAAGCTACAGGACGCTTTCTCTAGGGCAAGAAAAAGCGTCTTAATATTTAATTAAACCTAAACTTGAGTTAATTCCAGCAACTTTCTTTGTTTTGATAAACTCAGCGAATCATTATATAAACTAGGCTCACTTTCAAACCATACATGAGTTAATTCATATTCAGTAAATTTATAACCAAGACTAGCTGCAAAATTCACTATTTTGGTTGTGTCCCAATGCCAACTGCTTAACAGACCTCTGTTACAGCATTTATTAAAGTATGCTTCATAAATAGATGTTTCTGACATCAAAACTTCATAAAAAGCATTAACTTGCTGTAACGACATAATATTTTATCCCCGAAATTTTTATTTTTGTATTTAATAAGACCTACATTTATTCACTGGAATATTCCGGTTTGAACCTCCCAGCATTAAAAAGTCTTTATTTATTTGAAAAAATAAAATTAATGGCATAAAAATTCATCTAGCCTCAGTAGAAATTTTGTTGAAGCTTTAGTATCTTTATTTACTATAAAATCTTGTAAATACCTAGTAATTAGACAGTACTGTCACTTAATCTTAATGTATATATTTTCAAGATTTCAACGGTATTTAATGTATATATTCTCAAACTTAAAACTGTACAAATAAGCACAAATATCAGCCAGTAACGAGCAATTAAAACAATTTTTACTCAAGCTTCTTTTTGGTTAAAATCTCCATTAAAGTGTTTTAACCGACATTCTGCACCCAAAGCTGTCACATGAAAAACGAATCTTTTTTTAACCAAAATTTATCTATGCTTGCGTTTGCACAACTATCTGAGCGGCGAATGCACTGGATTCGTTGGATACTGACAATCGCATGGCTTTTCATCATTGCATCGTTATTCTACGATCCTTGGACTCCGGCACTGACAACACGCAATCATCCTTGGAGTCCTTTACGGTTGCCAGATGAGTGTATTGCAGTACAAGGAAAATGCTTAGTTGAACAGCCCTATCCTTTAGCTACTACTTTGTTTTGGGGGGCGATCCTTCCTGCTGCGATCTTCATTCTCTTGGTGTTTGGACATGAAGTATGGCGACGTATTTGCCCCTTATCCTTTTTGTCTCAAATTCCTCGTGCATTGGGTTGGCAACGGCAACTCAAACGGGAAAATGCAAAGACAGGTAAAATTCGCTACGAGCTGGTAAAAGTGAAGCAGGATTCCTGGTTGGGGAAAAATTATCCCTACATCCAGTTTGGCTGGCTCTTTGTGGGATTATGCGGACGGATTTTGTTTTTTAATGCAGATCGCCTGGTGCTGGCATTGTGGTTACTATTAACGATCGCGCTTGCCATCACCGTTGGCTATCTCTACGGTGGTAAATCTTGGTGCAATTACTTCTGCCCAATGGCCTCGGTGCAGCGCATTTATAGCGAACCCGGAGGTTTATTCACCAGTAAAGCTCATACCAGCGATCGCATAATTACTCAATCCATGTGCCGTACAGTTTTACCGGATGGCAAAGAACAGAGTACCTGTGTGGCCTGTCAAAATCCCTGTATTGATATTGACTCTGAGAGAGCCTACTGGGATGGTTTGAACAAATCTGAAGAATCAGTACTGCGATACGGCTATGTAGGGTTAGTAATTGGCTATTTTGTCTACTACTATCTGTATGCCGGCAATTGGAACTATTACTTCTCCGGTGCATGGGCGCGGCAACCTGATCAACTAGCATCTTTATTGAGTCCTGGATTCTATCTATTTGGACAAGCGATTCATATTCCCAAGCTGATTGCTGTTCCTCTAACGCTAGGTGGTGCTACTGTGATCAGCTATCAGTTGGGTTGTTGGATAGAAAAAAGAGCAAAAGCTTATACCCGGAATCGCAGTCTGAAATTGAGTGCAGAAATCATCCGACATCGAATTTTTACGCTTTGTACCTTTGGAATTTTTAATTTTTTCTTTATTTTTTCTGGTCGTCCTCTAATTCAACTTCTGCCACTTTGGGGTCAATACATTTATGATTTGGGTCTTGTCTTGCTAAGTACGCTTTGGGTCTATAAAACGTGGCAACGCAGTTCTGACCTGTATTCGAGAGAGAATTTAGCTAGTCGTTTCCGCAAGCAGTTAGAGAAATTGCAGCTGAATATTTCACAGTTTTTAGAAGGACGTTCCTTAAGTGATTTAAACACCCATGAAGTCTACATTTTGGCACGAGTTTTACCAGGCTTTACCAGACAGAAGCGGCATGAAGCTTACAAGGGCGTTGTTCGAGAATCATTGGAAGAAGGATATGTTAACTACTCCAGTAGCTTAGAAGTTTTACAGCAATTGCGGCAGGAATTAAGTATTACCGATGATGAACACCGGGAAGTATTAGAAGAACTTGGTATTGAAGATCCAGAACTACTCAATCCCTCTCGTAAACGAAGTTTGGAGAATCAAATTCGCTTGAGTGGCTATCGCAAATCGCTGGAGCGACTGATATTATTGCAGAAAAAACAAATTGGTAGTTTCGGAAGCAGTGGTTTGAATACGCTTATGGGAGAAAAAACAGCCGAAATTAGTGCTTTGGGTCGCCAATATTCAATCACCGCTCAGGAAGAAACTTGGATTTTGAGCGGAATTTCTCCAGAAGCCGGAAACCTCCGTAGAGCGGAGTTTTTGCTGGCTCAATTACCCCCTTTAATCTCCTGCTATAGCGCACTCCATCAACCGATTCTACATAAGCATAGAGACGTTTTGATGCTATTGCGAGACAGCATTCATCATAAACAGGAATTGATTGTGCGAAGCATTCTAGGAATGCTCGAAACACTGCAAGCTGATGCAGTCGGCATCTCTCTTGCCAAAGCTTTAGGACAGTTAGCTCCAGTGATTTTGGCAGAGCTATTGGAACTTAAGAACTGGAGGGATCAAGTGCATCCAGATGTCTTGGAGAGTTTAACTTCACTACAAGGACAATCCAGTAGTTGCTCGCTAGATTATTCTCCCGAAGTAATCTTGGGGTTTTTAGAACCCCTGCTCTATGATCATAATCCCCTGATTCAAACAGCCTGTCTTTACATCATTGCCCAACTTGACCTTCAGCAAAGTAAGGCGATCGCCCGTGATGTTTGCAATGACCAAAACTCACCTTTATTTCGAGAAACTGCGAAAATTCTTCTATCCCTATCTGAGAAGGATCTACCTCTTACAAGATTTCCCATGTTAGAGAAAGTGGTGCATCTATTCAACAGTGATTTCTTTCACCGAATGCACAGCGAAACCTTAATTGCCCTGGCCAATCGCGCCGAGGTAAGAACCTACTCCACCAACGAGGTGATTACAGAAGCAGGCGACATTTGCCGAGAACTGCTGCTGTTAATTGAAGGAAATGCCAAAATTCACTTCTATATAAACGACCAAGAGGTGCGAGTAGAGAAACTTCATCCAGGGCAAACGCTAGATGAGTTAGAGGTCTTGGCGCATAGCGACTCAAACAACACCATCATTGCTGACGATAAAATCACGCGCATTTTGGCAGTTTCTGTTGATACCTTTGATGATTTTCTGGATCTTGATCGCGATTTTGCTCGCCGTGTTTTGGAGATGGAAAG
Source organism: Nostoc sp. UHCC 0870 (assembly GCF_022063185.1). Taxonomy (NCBI): domain Bacteria; kingdom Bacillati; phylum Cyanobacteriota; class Cyanophyceae; order Nostocales; family Nostocaceae; genus Nostoc; species Nostoc sp. UHCC 0870. Next base: position 854,818 of record NZ_CP091913.1, read on the forward strand.
TCGTCAACTCCAGAGATTTATGCAATCGTTTCAAACTTTAACATAGAGAGCGGGTAAGGGTTGAAAGTCGCCTCTCTTCCCTCCCCTAAGAACCCCTTGCATAATTAAGCATAACCATTGCTGCTGCAACATCCCTATTACATTGGTAGTTACATTTTTCGCAATCTTCACCTAACTACTAAACACCTCGATAGGTAAACGGCTAAAAGACAACCTCTCATTCTGCACATCGACAAAAATCGTATCCCCGTCATTAAACTCACCGCGCAAAATTGACTTAGCAATTTGCGTTTCCAACTCGCGCTGAATCGCCCGCTTCAGTGGACGCGCCCCAAACACTGGGTCATATCCTACTTCAGCTAAAAAGTCAAGGGCAGCATCAGAGAGTCGCAAAGACATCTTACGATCGCCTAATCTTTGTCTCAATCTCTCAACTTGTAACTGGACAATCTGCCGTAGTTCTCTCTTATCCAAACCGTGGAAGATAATAATCTCATCAATCCGGTTGAGGAACTCAGGACGGAAACTATTTCTCATCGCTTCCATCACCCGATGACGCATTTCATCGTAGCGGGAATCATCCCCAGCCACATCGAGAATGTACTGTGAACCAATATTGCTAGTCATAATAATAATTGTGTTCTTAAAGTCCACAGTATGACCTTGGGCATCGGTAACACGACCATCATCAAGAATTTGCAGGAAAATATTAAACACATCGGGGTGTGCTTTCTCAATTTCGTCAAAGAGAATCACGGCGTAAGGACGGCGACGAATGGCTTCAGTTAGTTGTCCCCCTTCTTCGTAACCTACATAACCAGGAGGCGCACCAATTAGCCGAGAAACGGCGTGTTTCTCCATATATTCCGACATATCAATTCGCACTAATGATTCTTCAGTGTCGAACATATACGCCGCCAACGCCTTGGCTAACTCAGTTTTACCTACGCCTGTAGGGCCAAGGAAAACAAAGCTGGCTGTGGGACGATTCGGATCAGCCAAACCAGCCCGCGATCGCTGAATCGCATCGGCTACAGCTGTAACTGCTTCCGATTGTCCAATCACACGGTTATGGAGTTCGTCTTCTAAGTGCAGCAGTTTCTCTTTCTCAGATTCCACTAACTTGCTGATGGGTATCCCCGTCCACTTAGAAATAATTTCCGCAATATCAGCTTCGGTGACTTCCTCCCGCAACAGAGATTTACCTGTACCTTGGGCTTGGGCCAGTTCCCGTTCTGTAGCTTCCAATCGCCGGTGCAAGTCGGTTAAAGTGCCATATTTCAACTCCGCCGCCCGGTTGAGGTCGTAATTTCTCTCTGCTTGTTGAATTTCTAAGTTAACTTTGTCAATTTCTTCTTTGACAGACTGAAGTTTATTGATAACATCCTTTTCAGACTGCCATTGGGTATTGAGGGTTCTTTGTTCCTCTTTAAGATCCGCCAGTTCTTTTTCCAGTCTTTCTAAACGCTCGCGGGAAGCTGGATCACTTTCTTTTTGCAAAGATAGTTTCTCCATTTCCAACTGCAAAATCTTGCGGTCGATTTCGTCGAGTTCTTCCGGCTTAGAGGTAATTTCCATCTTCAGCCTAGCGGCGGCTTCGTCTACCAAGTCAATGGCTTTATCAGGTAAGAAGCGATCGCTAATATACCGACTAGACAATGTAGCAGCAGCCACCAAAGAACTATCAGAAATTTTTACCCCGTGGTGGACTTCATACCGTTCCTTCAACCCCCGCAAAATCGAAATTGTATCTTCAACGCTGGGCTGACCTACATAAACTTGCTGAAAGCGTCTTTCTAAAGCGGCATCTTTCTCTATATATTTACGATATTCATCTAAAGTTGTCGCCCCGATACAACGCAACTCACCCCGCGCCAACATCGGTTTTAACAAGTTACCCGCATCCATTGCGCCTTGAGTTGCACCCGCGCCGACAACGGTATGAATTTCATCGATAAATAAAACTATATTCCCGCCAGATTCAGTGACTTCCTTTAATACAGCTTTCAGGCGTTCCTCAAACTCTCCCCGGAATTTTGCCCCCGCAATCAAAGCACCCATATCTAAAGAAATTAACTTGCGGTCTTTGAGAGATTGGGGAACATCACCAGCCACAATACGCTGTGCTAAACCTTCCGCGATCGCAGTTTTACCCACACCCGGTTCACCAATCAACACAGGATTATTTTTAGTACGGCGAGACAGAATTTGGATCGTGCGGCGAATCTCATCATCCCGCCCAATGACTGGATCAAGTTGACCTTTGCGGGCTGCTTCAGTGAGGTCGCGCCCGTACTTTTCCAGTGATTGGTACTTCCCTTCTGGATTTTGATCAGTCACTTTCTGACTCCCACGAACTTGTTTAATAATATTTTTTAGATTGCTTTCGTCTAACCCGAATTCTTGAAATAAACCCTTACCCAAGCGATCGTCTTTAGCGTAAGCCAGCAATAAGTGTTCAATAGAAATATATTCGTCTTTAAAATCTTTACGATATCCCTCAGCACGGTCTAAGAGTGTATCCAAACTCCGCCCCAAGTAAACAGAAGTGCTGTTACCTGAGACTTTCGGTTGACGTTGGATAAATTGTTCAGTGCGATCGGTAATTTTTTGTAAGTTCACACCCGCTTTAGTCAAAATCCCGCCAGCCAGACCTTCTTGTTCCAGCAAGGCTTTCATCAGGTGTTCGCTTTCTATCTGCTGCTGTTGATGCTGTTTAGCAATGTCAGGAGTGTGGGCGATCGCTTCCCAGGCTTTTTCTGTAAATTGGTTCGGATTAGTCGGTTGCATAGGCTGATTGAGGAACGTAGACGCGCAAATGCAGATAGAACAATAGTTATTCTTTGTTCTTATATGGTTATTTTATGAATAGTCGCACAACTAGCTAGATCGGTCTTCACGTCTTCATCAGGTAGTAGTATTACCTTTTCTCTCTTTCCTGTTAATTCTCCACGTCAAGAGAAAATTTTTCTTACCCAATCCCCAATCCCCATAATCCCAAGTTGCATAGTGGTTACTAAAGATGATAGATCCTTATGACTTTGAAGATGATGAATTTGACTTTGAGGATGAAGATGTATTTAAAATGAAACGTCTGCGAGACATGACAGAAGGAGAAAAATTGCAGCGATTCAAAAGATTTTTCGACAGTAGCAGCCGCGCCATGTTGCAAAACTGCCTATTTCGCATCGTCAATCATGAAGATGGTACAGGCACATTAGAAATTCTCTGTCCCAATGAAATCGTTCAACAACGCCTCAGCAAAAAAAAGCGCAAAATCACCAACAACATAGATACCTGTTGGCATCATATTAAATCCTTTTCCCTATGTATCGAGCAAGAAGGTAAACTTTACTGTCAAAAATTCACCCTCAATGGCGACTTGATCACACCTTAAGTAAAGCATTTCATGACTCCGCGTACCTCCGCGCACCTCCGCGCATACCTCCGCGTTCCTCTGCGTTTAAAATCTCAACCCATGCCTAAAAAACAAAAATTTCCTTACCTAGTAGGTTCTAAATGGACAGCAACCACAAAAATAGACGGTTGGAGACACTTTCAAGTTGTCAACCGCAAAAATCAAGCTAAATGGGTTTATGCGGAGATGGTAGCGGCTTGTGATCCTAATGTCCGTTTTTGGATCAACGCCAAATTATTGCAAGATGGTTTTCAGTGGCAAGCTGGATGGCAATCCCTCAAAGAAATAGAAGCACTTGAAGCTGAACCGAAATTTTAGTCAAGCCTAGATAATATTGGAAAAATTAATATTTTTTTACAAAAAACTTCTATTTCGCTAATCTACATCAGGTCAGCAAACTTTAGATATAGGTATAAGGGGGAGAATAGTTTATTGATCCCTGAGATTTTGCTGTATACCGCTCAGATCACTATATAATTTGCGATCGCCTCCAAGCCAATCAAGTCTAGCCATATCACAATGCTCATCCCAGTCAACTAAATCTATGAAAAATCTTGATAATACGTTATTTTTTCTTTTGTGTTTTGTTACTAATTTTATATATTAAAGACTACAAAAGTTTAAAAATCTGCTTTTTTAAGCAAATATTAGATTTATATATATTTATAAGCTATTATGATTCCAATAAATTTTCATAACCCCATTTAAAGCCGTTTTTTATATTTGCACCCCCTTTCTTTCTCGTGAAATTTCGTCAATAATCACATTCACATACCTCACACATCGCCATCGATTGGCTAGGTGAAGGAAAATGTTTTAGCCACGAGTTTCATAAAAAAACGATAAGAGGCAAACAAAAGTGAAATTAGCAGTTTACGGAAAAGGTGGGATAGGCAAGTCTACAACTAGCTGTAATATCTCCGTCGCCCTAGCCAAACGCGGCAAAAAAGTGCTGCAAATTGGTTGCGACCCCAAACACGACAGCACCTTTACCCTGACTGGATTTTTAATTCCTACAATTATTGATACCCTACAAGAAAAAGACTATCACTACGAAGATGTCTGGCCAGAAGATGTCATTTACAAAGGCTATGGTGGCGTAGACTGCGTAGAAGCTGGTGGACCACCTGCGGGTGCTGGCTGTGGTGGTTATGTCGTCGGCGAAACAGTGAAATTACTGAAAGAACTCAACGCCTTTGATGAGTATGATGTGATCTTGTTTGATGTTTTGGGTGACGTTGTTTGTGGCGGTTTTGCCGCACCCCTCAACTATGCCGATTACTGCCTGATCGTTACCGATAATGGCTTTGATGCCTTGTTTGCCGCCAATCGCATTGCAGCTTCAGTCCGGGAAAAAGCACGGACTCACCCACTGCGTCTAGCTGGATTAATCGGCAACCGTACCTCCAAGCGCGACTTGATTGAAAAGTATATCGAAGCAGTACCAATGCCAGTTTTGGAAGTATTGCCATTAATCGAAGATATCCGGGTGTCTCGCGTCAAGGGTAAAACTTTGTTTGAGATGGCAGAATCTGACCCATCTTTAAACTACGTTTGTGACTTCTACCTCAGCATTGCTGACCAAATTCTCGCGCGTCCTGAAGGAGTCGTACCTAACGATTCTCCAGATCGTGAATTATTTTCTTTATTATCCGATTTTTATTTAAATCCGCATAAACCACAGGTTGCTAATCCTGAAGAGGAATTAGACTTGATGATTGTATAAATCATCTAGTTTCAGGATGGGGGTCAATATGGCTTTCTTTAATAGCTTTACAGATTCGATTAGACAGAAGTGGTTGCAGTTTTTCCAAGCCAATCGTGATTGGATAAAACTCCACATGCAAGTGGAATCAGTGTATACACCTGATGGTGGGAAGCGTCCGCCTTCTTACCTCATCCTGGGGGTTCTGAATGCGCTAGAACCGAAATTAGCGCAGTTAATGTTTCCCTTTGCCAAACTCAATCCTGATGCCGATACCTTAATTGAGGTACTGGATTTAAATTTTGACCCAGACATTGCTCTCGGTAACAGTGTAATTCCTCAAGACGAACGAGATCATCATCAACACCAGTCAAATCTGCCAATGGAAGATAACAATGATGATGAAAGCTTCATTGTTTCTCACACCAATGGTTTTAGTGAAGATACGGATTCTCAAACGCTGATAGTCGGCAACATAGAAGATACCTTCAATGAACTAGAAGCGATCAGCGAAGAAGAAGACGATTTTGATGATGTGTCTTTTGATGTTGCAGCTGCATCAGTCGAAAATTTGCAAGATCAAATGCTTGAGGATCTGAATACACCTGATGAAAATGCTTTCAGTGACGTGTTATCAGATGTCTGGGGTGATGAAACATCCTTGCAAAAGGATGAAGAAAGTAATGATTTCATGGGGGAAGAATTACCAGCAGGCGTTTTTGATGAATCAGAAATTGCCCGTCTCTTCCCCAACGCATAAATATTAACGTTGCTGTTGAATTTAGGGATTGTTAGTTGGTGCTATGTGCCACATACTACAGCGTGAGGCAGTGGGGAGTAAGGAGTAAAATTTATTACTTACAACTCCCCCCTTAGATGCTGACCCTATTTTCACCTGCCTTTAAATATAAAGGGGAGAAAAACCAAAATGACCGTCGCGCAAGAACCAACAGCTTTAAACTTTGAGTGTGAAACTGGAAATTACCACACCTTTTGCCCAATTAGCTGTGTGGCATGGTTATATCAAAAAATAGAAGATAGTTTCTTTTTAGTGATTGGAACTAAGACTTGTGGGTATTTCCTCCAAAACGCGATGGGGGTAATGATTTTTGCAGAACCCCGCTATGCAATGGCAGAGTTAGAAGAAGGGGATATTTCGGCACAACTGAAGGACTATGAGGAGTTAAAACGATTGTGCGAGCAAATTAAGCGCGATCGCAACCCTAGTGTAATTGTGTGGATTGGCACTTGCACCACTGAAATCATCAAAATGGACTTGGAAGGTCTAGCACCACAGTTAGAAGGCGAACTGGGGATTCCCATTGTTGTGGCGCGTGCTAACGGCTTAGATTACGCCTTCACCCAAGGGGAAGACACCGTTTTAGCTGCAATGGCTAACCGTTGTCCTAGTCAAGTTCCTGTAACGGAAAATGAAAAAAGCGAACGGAACGGCATTCAAAAGCTGCTCAATTTTGGGAAGAAAAAAGAAGATGTAGCTCAAGAAGAATCAGAGTATGTAAATCATCCCCCCTTGGTTCTCTTCGGTTCGCTTCCTGATCCCGTCGTCACTCAGTTAACTTTAGAACTGAAAAAACAAGGTATCAAAGTTTCCGGCTGGCTACCCGCAAAACGCTTCACAGAATTACCAGTGCTGGAAGAAGGATATTATGTCGCTGGTGTCAATCCCTTCCTCAGCCGTACTGCTACTACCTTAATGCGCCGCCGCAAATGTAAACTCATCGGCGCACCCTTCCCCATCGGCCCTGATGGTACTCGCGCTTGGATTGAGAAAATCTGCTCGGTATTTGGTATTACTCCCAAAGGGTTAGATGAACGGGAAGCGCAAATTTGGGAAGGTTTGGAAGAATACGTAAAATTAATTCGCGGTAAGTCTGTATTTTTCATGGGTGACAACTTACTAGAAGTCTCATTAGCACGGTTCTTAGTGCGCTGTGGGATGACTGTTCAGGAGGTTGGTATCCCCTATATGGATAAACGCTATCAAGGGGCTGAGTTGGCAATGTTAGAGAAAGCTTGCCATGAAATGGGCGTACCTGTCCCCACGATTGTAGAGAAGCCAGACAATTACAACCAAGTGCAGCGAATTTATGATTTGAAGCCAGATTTAGTAATTACTGGTATGGCGCACGCTAACCCCTTAGAGGCGCGAGGGATTAATACTAAATGGTCTGTAGAGTTTACCTTTGCTCAAATTCACGGTTTCACTAATGCGCGTGACATTTTAGAGTTGGTAACTCGTCCACTACGTCGTAATAATGAGTTGAAAGATTTGGGTTGGGATAAGTTGGTTAGGGAAGAAGCGAAGATTTAGATTTTAGTTTTGAAATAATTATTTTAGAGGCGAACAAAGTTCGCCTTTTTTGATTTTGTCAAATCACAATACAGTTGGTGTATCAACCAATTTACAGCTTCTATTATTCCATCATAATCATTTTCACTCGCACATCACCATAATCTACATCCGTAACTAAATACAGATACAATCAAAATTAAACGTCTCATCTAGCAGCACATGGCAGAAATTGTCACTCTTCAACTTTCTGAGACATTGGCACAAAAAGCCAAGGCGATCGCCGCTTTCACACATCGGCGTTTAGAAGATGTATTACTAGAATGGATTAACCGCGCCATTACTGAACTACCTGTGGAATCACTACCTGATGAGCAGGTTTTGGCTTTGTGTGATATGCAAATGGAATCTGAGCAACAAGAAATTTTCAGTGATTTATTAGCACGTCAACGAGAGGGACAGTTAACTAATTCAGAAGTTATTCAACTGGATGAACTCATGCAAGTTTACAGACGCGGCTTGGTAAGTAAAGCCAAAGCTCTAAAAGTAGCTGTTGAACGTGGTTTGAAACCTCCACTTAACTGACGGCAATGGCTAGCTTTTATATTCCTGTAGAGATAGAACGTCGTGTCCGTAAAGCTGCTCGGAATCGCTGTGGCTACTGCCTGAGTCCCCAACATTTAGTCATGGCTCGTTTAGAAATTGAACACATTATTCCTATTTCTAAAGGTGGTAGCAATGAAGAGTCAAACTTATGGCTAGCTTGTCCATTATGCAATGCCTACAAAAGTAATAAAACTACAGGGGTAGATCCAGAAACAGGTGAAACAGTAAGATTATTTAACCCCCGTACTCAAGTTTGGTCTGAGCATTTCTATTGGAGTGAAGATGGCTTGCGTATTGTCGGTAAAACATCAACGGGTAGAGCGACGGTTGTAGCTTTACATTTGAGTAATGATCCTGATGCTTTAGAAGTGCGTAGTTATTGGGTAATTGCTGGTTGGCATCCACCAAAAGACTGATATTAAATGAAGATATTTGATTAATAGAACATCAAAAAATATGCCCGAACTTACAATCAGCTTGGGCATAATTATAGATAAATTTTTATTGGTAGTTACAAACTATAACAAAATTACCAATGCAAATAATTGGTTAACAAGCACCACTATTTCTATTAAATAGAATAGTAACAGTCTTGAAAATTAACTGCAAATCATACATTAAACTCCAGTTTTTTTGATATTGCAAATCTAAGCGAATTACATCTTCAAAACTGCTGACTTTAGACCTACCGTTAACTTGCCATTCTCCAGTCATACCGGGTTTAACATCCAAACGCTGCCACTCTGGAACTTCATAGCGTTCTACTTCATCGGGTGTGGGTGGTCTAGTCCCTACCAAACTCATGTCTCCTTGCAAGACGTTCCAAAATTGCGGGAATTCATCTAGGCTAGTGCGACGTAAAAACCTACCTACCCGCGTAATTCTGGGGTCATTTTCATTTTTGAAAAAAGCACCCTGTACTTGATTTTTAACTTGAGATTTTTTCGCCTCTGCATCAACACACATAGAGCGAAATTTCCAAATTTTAAAGCGTTTTCCCATCCAACCACAGCGAATTTGTCCAAAGAAAATGGGGCCGGGATCATCGATTTGGATAGCCACTACAATAGGGATAAATAAAATGCCTGTAATTACCAAACCCACCAAAGCACCAATAATATCTATAAATCGTTTCATCCAAGATGCGACAGATGGATGAGTCGTTGGTAGTTGCTCTACTTTGCGAGCAGATCCCTTCTGCTTGTCTGTGGTATTATCAGCTTCTATTGGTAATGCTTCGCTATTAGACTCAATAGAGAAAACCTTATCTAATCCTGTGAGGTTTAGCACCGCCATAACCTGGGGGGTAACATTCCGCAGGATCATTGCAATTCCTTTTTCTTGGGTAGTTTTATAACTACTCACTAAAGCCCCTAAACCACTACTATCCATGAAAGTAGTTTGCTGAAAATCAATAATGATTTGCTGGGGATGGGTATTTTCTTTGGTTAAATCTTGGCAGGTTTGCTTAAAGCTAACAGCCTCAAGCACGCTTAACCGCGCAGATACCTGCACTATAACCGTTTCATTTAGGGAAGTAACTAGAAAATTTACCTCATTGGGTTGGCTAGTCATGAAGCTCTGCACTTTCGTTGCCATATAAATTTAATCTGCCAAACTTTATTCTGTCCTAGAAAATCACCTAACCTCATGTTAAATAAGCAGTCATAATGACTCATAGTAAGTTTTATAGGATGAGTTAGAGATTGCCTGCACCATTCACAATAGAACAAGAAGTGAAAAATATACTTGTTGTTGCACTGATGCAGCGCGATCGCGTTGCTACTATCCTATGACTGCTAATACTACGGCCGAACCTACTGCACGTCTGATTGAGGTCTTTTCTGCTATTCAAGGGGAAGGACTGAATGTCGGGACACGTCAGATTTTTATTCGCTTTGCTTTTTGTGACTTACGTTGCCACTTTTGTGATAGTGTCCATACTTGGAATGCACCTGATAATTGTAGGATAGAGCGATCGCCCGGATTCCGAGATTTTGAAACTCACCCTAACCCTGTTCCACTCCCAATCTTATTGGCATGGATTGAACGGCAAAATTTACCTTCTCTACACGATAGCATTAGCTTAACTGGAGGAGAACCTCTTCTTCATGCAGGTTTCTTAAAGGAATTTCTGCCCCAACTGCGATCGCTTACTGGTCTACCCATATACTTAGAATCTGGCGGACATCGCCCAGAACAATTGGCAATGATATTACCCTACTTAGATTCTGTAGGTATGGATTTAAAATTGCCCAGTGTCAGTGGTGAATCCTATTGGCAAGAACATATGAAGTTTCTACAAATTTGTTATCCACATCTAGAAACTTTTATTAAAATAATCGTCTCTCAGCATACAGATGTGGCTGAATTGGAACAGGCTGCTTTGTTAGTGGCAGATGTCAGTCCTGATATTCCCGTATTTTTACAACCTGTTACACCTTTAGCTGAGTCTGAGCAATTAACCAAAACCCCTATCCTTGCTCCTACTCCAGAACAGGTTTTAACTTGGCAAGCTTTGATGAGGCGGGTTTTAAAACACGTTCGCGTCGTACCTCAGACACATAAAATGCTCAATCAGCTTTAACAGTTATCAGTTATCAGTTATCAGTTATCAGTTATCAGTCAAGAGTGATGTGTTTATCGTTGGTGAAACACCACACCAATTGGTGGTCGGCGTTGGTGGCGGGTTTAAACCTACGCCGATACGCATTGATAACTGTTCACTGTTCACTGTTCACTGTTCACTGATTTAAATCATGGGGTGGGTATTGTCCACCCAAGTGAATTTTGCAAACTACATTCCGCCTTCATCTGTGGTTCTAGATTTAGCTTTGGCTTTGTTAGCACTGCGCTTGAGAGCAGACAATCTGGCTTCATAGCGAGAGCGTTGACGCTTGCCAGGTGTATTATCGATCATGGTTTTTAAGGCACTGCCTAGACTCTTGTAGGCATTAGGGAGACTATAACCAAAACGAGTTGCTAGAGCGATCGCTTTCTCATCCGCATCCAGCAATTCTCTCATTTGCTTTTCGCCATTGTTCTTTTGATATAGCCGCCAGCCTGACACGCCACACAGTGCCAAAGCTAACACTAACAATAATCCATCCTGCACCCACAACTCACCTACAGCACCACCTAAACCGATGGCTAAGGCTGCCATTTCCCAACCATCTTTGGGAATTGTGTCATTTTGAATCCGGGCGACTTCATGCCAGAACAGCAAATTACGCTGATCCATTGCTAGAGCGTCCCATTTCACCAAGTCAATTTGAATCTCTACCTGGTCTTTACCAATTTCTTCGCTGCGGATCAGGGGTGGATTGACCTCAGTTGTGCCTTCAACCGTGACCCAACTCTGCAATTCTGGCGGTAGTAAGCCTTTTAACCGCCGGAGTTCACTCATTTCCGCTTTGGCTGAGGAGGTTGCATAGGATGTCATAAAATCCAGCCCTAGAAAATTTCAGTATATAGTGAGGGTATCACTTTGGAGTATAGCTATTTAAGTGATGTTTCGTCTCACTCTGTAGGAAAACTTCCTCGTCTCTTCCTCGCTTCCATAGCTTTTGCTAGCAATTCCAGTAATCCCGGTGCTTCTTCCTGGATACTCAGTAAAATTCTTTCCCCAAGTTCTATATTCCCCGGATCGTCTCCTGTGGCCATGACCTCTTGCAAACGGGGGATGGCTACATTGTCAACGATTTGGATTAATCCACTCAGACAACGATGAAATTGTCTTTCTGTGAGAATTGAGTCTTCCAAAGGAAATTCAATAATGGCACGGATTTCACCATCAGATGGATCATATTCCCATTGCAGCATTTTTGTTTCCCAAGAAATAGCCAACATCGTCTGTAAGATTGCTCCTTTATAGGGATGATCTTGTACTCCTGGGAGGACTTGAGGCGCAAATAACCGAAAAAATTTGCCCCCTTCATCTAATTGGACAACTATGAGAAAATCTTCTAAGTTATCCGCTTCTACACCTGTGATAATCCTATCTTCACCTTCATCAAGACGGTAGTCCCAGCCTAGTTTGTCTAAGTAATTAGCAATCTGCTTGAGGTTAGCTCCCATAAAAGCCTCTTTAATTAACGGTGGAGCATCTTTCACCAGAACTAGTTTAACCCCTTAGTGGCGATCGCTCAGGTTGAATTAATGAAAAACAAGATTCCCGGCTTATTTAATAAGTCGGGGATCTATGACTTTTGCTGTTCCGAATGGAATGCTACTATCAAACAAATAAAATATCGTGACATCACTTGTATTTTCAAATTTATAAAATTTTATTGACTAATAATAAAATCGGCACTTTTGATATTTATATATTGGTATTGAAAATAAAAATATAAATATAGAAAACTATAAATATTTTTTCTCTGCATGAAAGTGCAACATTAAGTGCTAAAAAAGTTTTATATTACAGGAATATATTTGTTTTAATACAAGTATGGTATTCACAAATACATTTTTAGCAGCAATAATCTTTGAAGTATGAGGAAATCAGCTTTAATCTTGGGGGCATCCTTAATTTTTGCTACTACTGCCTGTGGTGGAAACACAGTACAATCAACCAATGCAAGTAGTACATCAGCAAGCGACGATGCTCGCCCCACCGTAGGTGATCGCTTGGAAACCGTTAAAAGCCGTGGTCAGTTGATTTGCGGTGTCAGTGGCGAAGTACCAGGGTTTAGTTTTGTCGGAACTGACGGCAAATATAATGGCATTGATGTAGATGTCTGTCGCGCCGTAGCCGCAGCTTTATTTGATAATCCAGATGCAGTAGAGTTCCGTAACCTCAACGCCAAAGAACGATTTACAACTTTACAAGCAGGGGACGTAGATATCCTCAGCCGCAATACAACTTGGACACTGAGCCGCGCCACGTCAGTAGGTTTAGAATTTGCGCCTGTAGTCTTTTATGATGGTCAAGGGATTATGGTTCGCAAAAATAGTGGCATTACATCTTTAGCAAACCTCAAAGACAAAGCCATCTGTGTACAAACAGGTACTACCACCGAGCAGAACCTAGCAGACCAAATGCGGAAACGAGGTATTACCTACAAACCAGTCGTATTTGAAGATATTAACGTTACCTTTGCCACCTATGCTGAAGGTCGTTGTGAAGCCGTCACCGCCGATCGCTCCGCTTTAGTTTCTCGGCGTACAACTCTCCCCAAACCAGACGATAACGTCATTTTAGATGAAGTAATTTCTTCCGAACCCCTTGCGCCAGCAGTTGCTAAAGGAAATAGCAAATGGCGTGATACTCTCACCTGGGTAGTTTATACCTTAATCAAAGCCGAGGAGTTGGGTATTAATTCCCAGAATGTAGAACAATTCGCTAGCAGTGAAGACCCAGACATCAAGCGATTTTTGGGAACTGAAGGTAATTTAGGCGAGGGGCTAGGCTTACCCAAAGACTTTGCAGCCAAAGTGATCAAACACGTTGGTAATTACGGTGAAGTTTACGATCGCAATCTCGGCCCTCAAACAAAACTCAACTTACCTCGCGGTCTAAATCAACAGTCAGCAAAAGGGGGACTTTTGTATTCTCCACCGTTTAGGTGACAGGTGAGAGGTGACAGGTGACAGAAGAGCAGGGGGAGCAGGGGGAGCAGTACCGCTTCGCGGAACTCGCAGGGTGGGGTAGAAGTTATTCAATTTTGAATTTTGAATTTTGAATTTTGAATTGGAGCGAAGCGACTTGACTAATTCCAAACCCCCTTTATGGCGTGATGATCGCTTTTGGCAGATTACTGGGCAAGTAATTGCTGTACTTTTAGCATTAGCTATAGTGGCGATACTATGGGGAAACCTTAATCGCAACTTACAACAATTAGGCATTCAATTTGGATTCGGATTTCTCAACCAACAAGCATCTTTTGATATTGGTGAAACGCTAATTTCTTATCGACCAACTGATACTTATAGTCAAGCCTTATGGGTAGGACTGATTAACTCATTGCGAGTAGCAGTGTTAGGAATCATCTTCACAACCATTATTGGTGTCATGGCTGGGATTGGTAGGCTTTCCGATAACTGGCTAGTGCGGAACATCATGTTAGTTTACGTCGAGATTTTCCGCAATACGCCATTACTGTTGCAGTTGCTATTTTGGTACTTCGCTGTTTTTTTGAGTTTTCCCAGAATAGAAAATAAAATTACTCTGTGGGGATTTTTAGGAGTAAGTCAAAATGGCATAGAATTACCCTGGTTTAACCTATCTCCAGAATTCGCGGCTTTACTTTTGGGGTTAACCTTTTACACTGGTGCGTTCATTGCAGAAATTGTGCGGGGTGGGATTGGGTCAGTCTCTAAAGGACAATGGGAAGCAGCGCGATCGCTAGGATTAAAACCCAGTTCGATCATGCGCTTGGTAATTTTACCCCAAGCCTTGCGAGTAATTATTCCCCCACTTACCAGTCAGTATCTCAATCTCACCAAGAATTCCAGTTTAGCGATCGCGATCGGCTACCCTGATCTATATTTTGTCGCTTCTACCACCTTTAACCAAACCGGGAAAGCAGTAGAAGTCATGTTACTAATGACCCTTACCTATCTCACCCTCAGTTTGACTATCTCCCTGATGATGAATTTATTCAATCGCAGAGTCCAGATTAGAGAGAGGTAACGGGGATTGGGGACTGGGGATTGGGGACTGGAAGGTAGAGAGTCACCAATGACTAATGACTAATGACTAATGACTAATGACCAATGACTAATAAATAATGATTAAACAACTAACTTGGCTACGTAAAAATCTATTTAGCAATTGGTATAACAGTTTATTAACAGTTGTCTGTTTAGTATTGCTATTTTGGGTAGTGCAGGGAGTCCTAATTTGGGCAACTACTCAAGCACAATGGGCAGTAATTCAAGCAAATTTACATTTATTTTTAGTTGGTAGATATCCCCAAAGCCAATATTGGCGCATTTGGATTGTCTTAGGAATTAATGCTACTTTAGGTGCTATAACTGCGGGTGTATTTATTGGTAAAAAAAAGTTTCCTATTGCTAAACTCATAGCACCTTGGCTTTCTTTTATATGGTTGCTATCTTTCCCCATTATTTTATGGTTAATTGGCGGTGGATTTGGTTTGCAATCCGTCTCTAGTAATTTATGGAATGGATTGCTACTTACCTTACTCATGGCCGCAGTTAGTATTGTGCTTTCCTTTCCCATTGGCGTTTTACTTGCTTTAGGAAGAACTAGCAATTTACCTGTAGTCCGTTGGTTTTCTATCTTATATATTGAAATCGTTCGAGGCGTTCCCCTCATTGGGATTCTATTCCTCGCCCAAGTCATGTTACCCTTATTTCTCTCAGCAGACGTGCGTTTAGATCGGGTATTAAGAGCGATCGCTGGTTTGGTATTGTTCAGTGCTGCTTACATGGCGGAAAATGTGCGCGGTGGACTCCAGGCTGTTTCCCGTGGACAAGTAGAAGCAGCCAAAGCACTAGGATTAAATACACTTCTAGTAGTTATATTTATCGTTTTACCCCAAGCTTTACGCGCAGTCATTCCCGCCATTGTAGGGCAATTTATCGGCTTATTTAAAGACACTTCTCTACTATCTCTTGTTGGCTTAGTAGAACTTACAGGTATTGCCCGTTCCATATTGGCACAGCCTCAATTTATTGGTCGTTATGCAGAAGTATATTTATTTATTGGTTTGATTTACTGGCTGTTCTGCTATTCTATATCACTGGCTTCTCGACGTTTAGAGAAACAGTTGAGTCAATAGTTATTAGTCATTAGTTATTCTTGCCTACACTCCGCATTCCCTAAGAAAATTTAAGGTTAAAAGCTATGAGCGAACAAATACCCGTAATTATTGCTGAAGATGTTCATAAATGGTACGGAAAATTTCATGCTCTCCAAGGTGTGAGTTTAACAGTCTATCGCGGAGAAGTTGTAGTATTGATGGGGCCTTCTGGTTCAGGAAAATCAACATTTATCCGCACATTTAACGCTTTAGAAGAATATCAAAAAGGCAAAATTAACATTGATGGAATTACCCTCAGCCATGACTTGCGAAATATTGATGCAATTAGGCGAGAAGTAGGGATGGTATTTCAGCAGTTTAATTTATTTCCCCATTTAACAGTGCTGCAAAATATTACCTTAGCTCCTATTTGGGTACGTCGCTGCAAAAAAGCCAAAGCCGAAGAATTAGCAATGCAGCTATTAGAAAGAGTCGGAATCTTAGCCCAAGCGCACAAATACCCAGGACAACTATCCGGTGGACAGCAGCAACGGGTAGCGATCGCCCGCGCTTTAGCCATGCAACCTAAAATTATGCTATTCGACGAACCCACGTCCGCACTAGATCCAGAAATGGTCAGAGAAGTTTTAGATGTCATGCGAAACCTAGCCAGCGAAGGAATGACAATGGTAGTAGTCACCCATGAAGTCGGATTTGCCCGTGAAGTCGCCGACAGAGTAGTCTTAATGGATAGTGGCTACTTAGTCGAATCCGCCACCCCCGACAACTTTTTCACCAACCCACAAGAAGAACGAACCCGCAAATTTCTCTCACAAATTCTCTAAACCTCCGCGCTACTTTGCGCTTCACTTCGCGCCCCTCTGCGTTTTAATTCCCTGCTTACTCACAATTTCCGAAATTAGAACTAGTTTCACTGGAGTTAAGTAAGAGATAATCAGGAAAAAGCACTGAGAAACATTATTTGTGCCTTCGCCGTCAACTTATTCATTGATTTAGGGAATTCACTTAATTTTACGTAAACTTTACAAATATCTGCTAATTTATGCTCAAAACTTTAATTAATTACAAGAGAGTTTATGCTTGTATCTTAAGGTAAGTTAATATAAGTAATTATTTCATAATAAAAGTAATAATTACATCATCACTTACTTAAGCGATCAACAACAATATTTACCGAATCTTTAAAGAAAAATACTGACAAAAAAAGAAGGTAAAGACAAAATTAAATATAGATGTCTTAACAGACGCTTTCAAGCAAAGAGCGATCGCCATTAAAGACAAAATTTTTCATGATGTAAAAATAGCCAGGGACTTCTGACTAATTTGTTATGCGGATTTTAATCTACTCTTACAATTACTATCCAGAACCAATTGGGATTGCCCCACTGATGACGGAATTAGCAGAGGGACTGGTTAAACGCGGACACCAAGTTCGTGTAGTCACTGCCATGCCTAACTATCCTGAGCGGCAAATTTACGAAGGATACCGGGGTAAATTTTACGTCAATGAGTCCAAAAATGGTGTTCAAATCCAACGTAGTTTTGTTTGGATTCGCCCACAACCTAAGCTGATAGATCGAGTGTTACTTGATGCTAGTTTTGTGACGACTAGCTTTTGGCCTGCTCTTTTTGGCTGGCGGCCTGATGTCATCCTGTCAACATCGCCATCACTACCCGTCTGTGTGCCGGCTGCACTGTTAGGATGGCTGCGTGGTTGTCCTGTAGTCTTAAATCTTCAAGACATCTTACCGGAAGCAGCTATCCACGTCGGATTACTAAAAAACAAGTGGCTGATCAAAATCTTTTCCGTCTTAGAAAAATTTGCTTACCGCAGTGCGACTAAAGTTAGCGTGATTGCTGATGGGTTCGTAGAAAATTTACTTTCTAAAGGCGTACCACAACAAAAAATAGAGCAAATACCTAATTGGGTTGATGTAAATTTTATTCGCCCCTTACCTAAAGAAAACAACTCTTTCCGCGCTACACACAACCTCAAAGACAAATTTGTAGTGTTGTATTCAGGGAACATCGCTTTAACGCAAGGCTTAGAAACTGTAATTAAAGCGGCGGCGATGTTACGCGACGTTCCAGAAATAGCCTTTGTGATAGTTGGTGAAGCCAAAGGCTTGCAGAGACTACAAAAGTATTGCTTAGATTGCGGTGCGGATAACGTCTTATTACTACCGTTCCAGCCACGTGAATATCTACCACAGATGTTAGCAGCCGCAGATGTTGGTTTGGTAGTGCAGAAGAAAAACGTGATTTCCTTCAATATGCCATCGAAAATTCAAGTTTTACTGGCTAGTGGCAGAGCAATGATTGCTTCTGTACCCAAAAATGGGACAGCTGCCAAAGCAGTTAGACAAAGTGGCGGCGGTATTGTCGTTCCCCCCGAAGACCATGAAGCTTTAGCAATGGCAACTTTAGACCTATACAAACATCCAGAAAAAGCCAAAACATTGGGTTATAACAGCCGGAAATATGCTACGGAGCAATATGCTTTTGAGCAGGCTTTAAATCAATACGAGAATTTATTCTACTCCGTAACTGCGGACACTCAAACAGTGGAATCAAAAGTAGTTTCTAAGCAAGAAGTCTAAGTTTTTCAAGTAGCTTTACTTATTGCCTACATCAGCAAAAATAATATTCCTTTAGGGCATATGGATCAGAACTTGTTGATTTCCTATGTCCTGTTTTGCGTGTGACTAAAGGCAAACTCACGCTGTCGATAGTTGCTATCGTCTTTTGAGAGAGCAAGGTACTCCACAAGCAAGTATAAATCATACTTGAGGCTGAATCTGTTCAAGTCAGTTATGCTATATACTGTTTTTAGCAGATTTTATAGAATTAAGCAGCAGTGATAGTGATTTATTCTTCGCTTGATGAGTCTGTTATTTGTCTTAAAAAAGACATCGCCACCCAAGTATTACTTCTGGATGATTGGATCGGTTTGATAGGTAGCCTTTGGTGGATGGAACGCCACAAAAATCCCATCTGTAAAAGGCTCTCATCAGTGTTGCAATATATGAGCCAATCCCATAAACACCTGTTTTTTTGTTAGTATTCAAAAAAACCAACATACACAATTATCGCTTGGTTGTGGTTTGTCAGTAATTCTCAAAAAACGTAACAAAAGGGATAAAGTACCTGAGGTTTAATGTCTGATTATTTCCAAGGAAATTTACCATTACAATCCGTCTCTGCCACTAAGAGTGCAGTCAAAAGTTCAGTAGGTGAAAATGATGAGAGTGGAAAGCTTGCTCTCACGATCGCCGATGCTGCATCAGATCGCAAAGCTGGTGACATTTTAGTGCTGAAGGTAGGAGAGGTCTCGTACCTAGCAGATTATTTTGTGATGATAACTGGCTATTCTAAAGTGCAAGTGAGGGCGATCGCTCAAGCAATTGAAGCAGAAGTCGAAAGTGAGTGTCACCGCCGTCCTTTGCGGACAGAAGGTAAAGCTGAAGGTAGCTGGGTATTACAAGATTACGGCGACGTAATTGTACATATTATGATGCCAAAGGAACGGGAATTTTATAATTTAGAAGCATTCTGGATTCATGCAGAACGTATTTCCCTTCCCAACTCGCAAGAAGGTGGTGATAGTCCCCTATGATGAATTCCTCACTGGCAAATTGCCCAGTACCTACAGAACAACAGCCGCTAAATGAGTACGAAGAGCTAAAAACCTCTTGGCTATTTCGTGACTGCACCTTAAATGAGCAGCAGTATATCAAAAAACTGGTTTGGATTTGGGCTTTATCATGGTTGATAGCTGGGCCAGTAGCCGCAGCTAGCTTTCCCCCAACCAAACAGCTAGCTCATTTTCTGCTGTGTGGTGCAGCTGGGGCCAGTGTGGGGGTAATTTTGGGATTAGTACGTTTGTATCTAGGCTGGCTATATGTACGCGATCGCCTACACAGTACGACTGTATTCTATGAAGAATCAGGTTGGTACGACGGTCAAACTTGGCTCAAGCCACAGGAAGTTCTGAACCGCGATCGCTTGATTGTCACCTATGAAATCAAACCTATTCTCCAACGGTTACAATTTACCTTTGCTGGCTTGGCGGGAATGTTTCTTACTGGTAGTATAGTTTGGCATTTGTTTTAAATAGTCATTAGTCACTAGCTAATGACTAGGGACTAATGACGACTAACTAATAACTAAAAAGTGATAGATTTAACCCATGACAATGGGAAAACGAACTCAAGCAGCAGCACTGGAAGTCCGGTTGTTGCGGGAAGGTATTATTGAATCGAGGCATATAGTCCAGGCGGTTGTATGCGACGAACGGGGACGAGTGCTAACTGTTGCTGGCAATGCAGAAACAGCTACCTTTGTCCGTTCAGCACTAAAACCATTTCAAGCACTGGCTGTCACCACTACAGGCACACTGGAACGTTATGAGTTAAGCGATCGCGACTTGGCTATCATTACCAGTTCTCATAAGGCAAGTATCGAACAAGTACGACAGGTATTTAACATCCTGTGGCGAGCCGATCTTGACCCCTCTGCCCTCCAGTGTCCCATCCCCAAAGACAAGCGCAGTCCTCTAGAATATAACTGTTCTGGTAAACACGCTGGGATGTTGGCTGTTTGTCAACAACGTCACTGGCCTTTGAATAATTACTTGGAACGCAAGCACCCAATCCAGCAATTAATTGTCGGTAAGGTCGCTGAATTGCTGCGGATGCCCGCCGAAGAATTTATCAGCGCACATGACGATTGCGGCGCACCCACCTATCTAATGCAACTAGGTCAAATAGCTTCCTTATATGCGTTGTTAGCCTCTAGCACTAACTTAGATATGGAGCGTATTATCCGCGCTATGACCCACCATCCATCAATGGTGGCAGGTGATGGCGAATTTGATACAGAACTGATGCGTCTCACCCCAGGAGAACTGGTAAGTAAATCTGGCGCAGAAGGAGTTCAGTGTATTGGCAGACTCGGTGAAGGCATGGGATTGGCAATTAAAGTTATGGATGGTTCTAAACGAGCCAAATATGCCGTCGCGATTCACTTGCTGCAACAGATGGGCTGGATTACTCCCAGCGCGGCCGAAAGCTTGGCAGAAAAGTTTATGAACCCAGGCAAATACACGCGTCTAGAGGTTGTTGGAGAATTATCGTTTTTATAGTTGCCAAACTTGAGATTTCGCGTTATAGTAAAGAAGTCGAAGAGCGACGCGGGATAGAGCAGCCTGGTAGCTCGTCGGGCTCAACTGGCAAAACTGATTACGCGCTTATTAGTTTGTTTTGCAGTGGGCGGTACATGGAGAAACTCATGTGCGATTACCTGTCAAACTCGGGGAAGCCACTAGCGCGGTAATCCCGAACCAAGCTCTGGAAACAGAGAAGGTGTAGAGACTGGAAGGCAGGCACCCTAACGATAATGCCGAGGGTGAAGGGACAGTCCAGACCACAAACCAGTTAATCTGGGCAACGAAAGTTGTAGATGGTAAGCATAACCCGAAGGTCAGTGGTTCAAATCCACTTCCCGCCACCAAATGAAAAATAAAACCCTGTAATTTTTAAAGATTATAGGGTTTTGTTTTATGCTGATATAAGCTATCTCGTCTAACGAATGGACACAAAACTGAGGGGAGACATAGCAGAACAAGCTGCTGTTCTTAATGCCTTAAAGCGTGGCTGGGGTGTCTTAAGACCAATTGGAGATCGGTTAGCATACGATTTGGTATTTGATATAGAGGGAATTCTAATTAAAATCCAAGTAAAATATGCTTGGTTGCATGAGGCATCTGGTAATTATGTTGTAGACAATCGCCGCACTAAAACAAATCGCCGACTCATGCTGAGAGCAGCATATCAGCCATCAGACTTTGATTTTGCCCTAGCCTACATAGAACCACTTGATATATTTTATGTCTTCCCGGTAGATGTGTTTATCGGATATGGTAGCGAAATACACCTTGTTGAAACTGAAAAACGACAGCGTAAACCTCGTTCAGCAAAATATCGTGAGGCTTGGGAGTTAATCTTACAGGCTGTAGATAAAGAAAGTTTTGTCTTTTCACCTGTACAATTCGGTGAAGCAGGGTTTTGATCTATTCTTGAGTTGGGATCTTCCAAAAAGCGCGGAGAATCATGGTTGTGAAGTTACAGCGACCAATTTTAGTCGGAGGATTGGGTATATCCTTTTCCTTATGGATGGTGCAAAGTTGGCATCATTCAATTATGCAGGTAGGTGAGCTAAGTTTATTAAGTCTCTTAGCGGTTGGTGGTGGTTTGTGGCTGTGGAAGCGCAAGTTCCCGCAAGAAATTGCCGAACAGCCAAGTGGTATGATTACAGATCGGGAAGCAGCAGTTAGTGCGATCGCTAAAACTGAAACAGTAATTAACCAGTTAGCGCAAGAAGCAGAGAACCATCCAGCTTTAGAGACACTGAAAACAAAGTTAGCCGAACTACCTCTAGAGTTAGACAGACAAGATTTGAGATTAGCTGTCACTGGTGGTAAATCCGTTGGTAAAAGTACCTTAATTCAGGTGCTACAGTCTAGCAATTGGCAAGAAACACAGCAAAAAGTCACATTGCAAGAAACAGCACCTTTATTGCGAGAAATAGAACACTCTGATGCTGCTATTCTCACAGAAGTAACAAAATCAGATTTGGTTCTGTTCTTAACCAACGGTGATTTGACTGATTCAGAATTTCAAGCCTTGCAGCAATTAAAAGCAGTCAATCAGCCACAAGTCTTAGTTTTCAACAAACAAGACCAATATTTGCCAGATGAACGTGCTAGCATCTTGCAGTCATTAAAACAGCGAATGCAAGATAATGTAATCGCTGTTGCAGCTTCTCCCGTGGTTGTAAAAGTGCGGAAACATCAGGCTGA
This sequence comes from Nostoc sp. UHCC 0870, assembly GCF_022063185.1. Taxonomy (NCBI): domain Bacteria; kingdom Bacillati; phylum Cyanobacteriota; class Cyanophyceae; order Nostocales; family Nostocaceae; genus Nostoc; species Nostoc sp. UHCC 0870. The sequence goes on from NZ_CP091913.1 coordinate 877,447, forward strand.
TGGTACTGTGCAAGAGTGGATGGAACAGCCAGCACCAGATATACAGCAGTTGACGCAGCAATTAAATGAAATTTTGGTGCAGCAAAGTCAACCGTTGGTGTGGACAACTACCACCAGACAGGCATTTTTGTTGAAAGCTGAGGCGAAAAATTGTTTGAATAGGGTAAGATGCGATCGCGCTACGCCAATTATTGAACAATATCAATGGATAGCTGCGGCTGCTGCTTTTGCTAACCCAGTTCCCGCACTCGATATTTTGGCCACGGCGGCGATTAATGCTCAAATGGTGATGGATTTAGGTAATATCTATCAGCAGAAGTTTTCCCTGGAACAAGCGCAAACTGTAGCGGGAACAATGGGAAGTTTGATGCTGAAATTGGGTTTAGTGGAACTTTCTACTAAAGCTATTAGCACTGTTCTCAAAAGTAATGCTGTCACCTTTGTTGCTGGTGGTTTAGTGCAGGGTGTGAGTGCTGCTTATCTAACTAGAGTAGCTGGTTTGAGTTTAGTTACCTATTTTGAGCAACAGGAAATTGCTTTAGATTCTGGTAATAGTCTGAACTTAGATAAATTGCGTCAAACCTTGCAAAATGTCTTCCAACAAAATCAGCAGTTAGCTTTTCTGCAAGGTTTTGTGAAGCAAGGAATGAAGCGGTTAGTACCAGAAGTTGTGGGATAATTTCGCGCAAAGGCGCAAAGACGCAAAGAGAAACTTTACGCCTTTGCTTAATAACCTGAGTTCTGGTTAGACATTACAAATTAGATCAGAATAATAAGACGCAAGAGAGTTTTACAGGCAACAGAAAATGTTGTTATGTAAAGCTCTGAATTAAGTATAAGTAAAAATTATATGAGTAGTTAATCTTTAAGACTGGCTTGAATATCTTTTATAGTTATCATTAGGGTTAATGGTTCTATTGGTGATGCTTGAAATCTATGTTTTAAATAAAAATTTTTGGCTTCTTCATCTTTAGCATGAACCAAAATACATCTAATACCAACTATTTCAGTTACTTTTAAAATCCGAAAAATAGCATCTCGTAATAAGCCAGAACCTATGCCTCGACCTTCCCATTTTATGTCTACAGCTAATCTACCAATAAGCATACAAGGTATAGGGTCTGGTGCATTTCTTTTCGCTTTGCTAGTAGCTATTACATGAGCTACAGAGGAAGTTGCTAAACAGTAATAGCCGATTACTTGATTTTTAATAGTAACTACATAAGTTCTGGCTGTGTCTCCCTCATTTTTTAAAGCTTTTTCCTTCAGCCATTGATTCAGAGCTTCTGATTTAGAATTAAAATCTAATACATTATGCTCATTAGTAATTAGCTGAGGAGGATTAATAGTTTTGGTTTGTTTAATCATTAATCCCAAGGCGATTTAGTCGATAAGAATTTACGAAGTTCTTTATCCGCTTGAGGTGGTGAATCCAAAATCGCCAGGAATTCTTGATATTTTTCTTCGTCTAAGGCAAAGAAGGTGTTGCCACAAATGACATTCTCCGCTTCTCGACAGGCTACTTCTAACATAAAGTCAGAACGGCTCTTGCCAAGAATAGATGCGGCATAATCAATTAAATCCCGTTGTTGTTCTTGAACTCTAATATTAATTACTTGGTTACGACCAAGGTTATCCATTTTAGAACGGGAAACCATTGTTTCTCTATCCATGTTTATGTCACGCTGCTTGGGATTGCCTAATTGAGCAAGTTCACTTTGGCAACGCCTAATATTTAATCTAGACTATTGTATATACAATGTCAACACATGGTAGTGATAATTTCCCAGCCTTTTACAACAATCCTCGATAACGGATAAAAATCAAAACTACCGCCCAAGAACCCAAGGCGACTTTGATGGCGACGATGATATTTAATATGGGGAGAATACCACCACTAAACAAAGCCCCTAATTCTCCATGTGGTAACTCGTATCCTGCTAGAGTAATTACCGAGAGAACTATAAAAACTAATACCGAAACCTTCTCCCAGGTGGCGGCGTGCCAACGTTGGTAGATTTCCTGCATCCAGGGGTAAGATGAGGTTATGGCTATTAGTCCGATCGCAGTTCCACCTGCTACCCCAGCCGCAAAACCACCGCCAGGACTGAGATGTCCGCGAATCGCTAGTTCAATACCCACTAAGGCGGTGATTGTTGCACCCAAACGCGCCAGAACAATAGATGGTTGGTCTTTGAACTGATACATTGTGCAGGACGGACTCTCATTGGCCAGAAGAAAGTTTACACCCAAGATGGCGATCGAAAATACAACGACTTCAAAGATGGTGTCGTATAAGCGATTGCGGAAAATAATCCCTGAGACTGCATTGGGAACACCACTATCTTTGACGACCAATTCGACAATAGAAATCTGTGACGAATCGATATCAGGATGGGGTAGAACCAGAATTTTGACGTACAGTGCTATCCCCGCTACGATGTAGATCCATTTCATGAATGCTGCTCCTGTAAGTCTGAAACGTTTACATAGGACAGGATTGTTTGTGGTGTAGAAAGTTCGGTTTGCATGATGTCATAAAGGCGTTGGATTCTGGTTGTTGTGTGATAGGGTTGCATTTTTTCCCCATCTCCTACGCCGTTCTGCTGACTTTGTGCTGTAGAAATACAAGTAGCGTGAACTTCTTGATCGATTAACGCCCTCTGCAAAGCTTGGGTATTCGTGTAAGGAACGATTTCTAAACGCAGATAGTGTTTGTTAACAACGGTACGTAGATTATCGATGATTTTTTCACAATCTCTATCTTGTGCCTCAATTGACTCATCTTGGATCACCCCCAGACGCATCACCATTGATGAACGTACCGCCACTGCATAGAGGGTAGTTGCTAGCATACTCCCCATCAAGGCTTCAGTTAAAGCCACATCTGCCGCGCCTAAAATCGCATCTACTAAGGCGGCGACTGCACCCAATACGCCACGAATGACTAAAGCATGGTATGGATTAGTTTGAGTTACCAACATCCCACCAGCTAAGGGCAGTAGGGCAATAATTATATAGATATAGCTATCATTCATGTTCACCCTCTTCATAGGAACAGTGCGCCAATACGTAACCCAACATGGTATTCCAGACTGCTAAGGAGATAATGCCAAGGATGAGCAACGGCCATTCACTGGGTATCTTCAGCAGCAATCCCACGATCATCAGCATTGAGCCGAGAGTGTCAGCGACGGAAAGACCATGCAGTTTGTATAAGACTGAGCGATCGCTAATTAGATGAGTAGTTCCCCAAAACCAGAAAATCAGACCGATGAATATACAGGTATAACTAAGAATGTTGATCATACGTCACTCAATCGTTTCAGTATTTGCGCTAGTAGCATTAAGCCAGCATTACCCACACTCAAAATAATCACCGCTACCACCCCAATCATCCAATCATCGCGGAGAACAGATACGAACAAGATCATGATGGCTATCTTGCTGGAGATGCTGCCAAAAGCCAACATGATCTGCCAGATATCATCACTCTTCCAGGTTTCATAGATGGGGATGAGTAAGGCCACAATCATGGCAATTATGACTATTTCCAGGTTCATGGTTTTTTCTTCCTCCGTTGAATCTGGTGGACTTCGTACCAAGCATCTTCGCGGTAATTCACGACAATGGTTTTGGGTGTAAAGGTAATGATGAAGATATCCAAAAAGATGAGATTCGGCGATCGCTTGGGCTTGACTCGTTCCAGAATCATATCTTCCTGTTTATGGGGACGGAACATGATTTCAAAGGCTTCAATATAAGCCACTGGAATCGCCACAATGGTTTTAACTAATACCTGTAGCCAATCTTTCAATTTTTCAGGAGATGTGTAACCGCGTGGTAGTAACAGGGCAATGGCTACACCGATGAGAATATTTGTCAAACTCACATTAGCGGTGAGTAGAAGCCAAATTACCATTCGTAAGATGAAATGCCCAATCATGCTAACGCCATCCAAAACAGTAGGATTAAAATCAGACTCATCATGCCAATGAGATGGTCGAATTGCTCAAGTACACGAGGTAGAGATACTGCTACCCGTTGAAAAATGAAAGTATAAGCTAACCAGCCTCCGCCAATGATGGCGATCGCTTTGGTAATGTCAGCAATGTTATATGCCTGTAGGTAGATGACATTAGCTGCAACTAGCCCAGTAATCAACAATGCCACTGCTGGCCAAAAACCAGGTTTTACCAGTTGTTCCCCCTGTTGGGTATGGGGTAGGAAGATGAATTTGGCAAAGGTGATGGCTGTTCCTACTGCTGCTACATTCATGGCGATCGCTTGCCAGGGTAGCAGATTCTTCATGGTTAACACCTTCGCCCCAAAGCCACATAATAAGGGCAAGCCGGAAATGGAGAGGCTGGCTATGACTAAGATGATCCAGATTTTGGTATCGATTGGCTTTTGTTGCAGTTCCTTAAAGTTGCGACTGGGTAAAGCACCTGCTGTTAGGAAAAGTGAGGATTTAACCAGTCCGTGGGTTAATGTATAAAAACCACCTACTTCTGGTGCGGCGAGTATCCAGCCCAATTGCGATATCGTACTCATTGCTAGCATCCGCTTGCTATCCTTTTCTAAGACGGCAAAGGATACTCCCATCAAAGCCGTCCCTACACCGAAAATTCTGACTATGGTATCAATTTCTGGGGAAATAGCAGCGCAGCGCAATAATGGTAAAACGCTGGCTTTGACGACAACTCCCGACAGTAAAGCTGATACTGGGGTGTCGGATTCAGAGTGAGTTAAGGGTAGCCACAATCCTGAGACAAATATCCCAGCTTTCCCCAATAGTCCTAAAAATATGAGGGCGATCGCTTCTGGTGGTGAGTCTTTTAAACCTGCATAAGCAAAAGAATGATGTGTTTGATAAACCAGTACCGCGCCTACCAGATAAAACAGCATGGCTGTGTTGCTGACAAACAGATAACGTAAACCCACCCAAATTGAGCGATCGCTGCGGGGATAAGCAATTAACAGAAAAGCTGCAATCCCGCTTACCTCTAAGGCTACGTATAAACTAATAAAGTCCGCACAGACAAAGGCTGCATTCAGGCTACCATGCACAATAATCATCTGGGCATAAAAAAAAGCCTTCTTATCACTGCGCCAACAGTAGATAATTACCGCAGCCGTCACTATGGCATTGGTTAAGATAAAGTAGCCGCTTAATTGATCTACTTCCAACGTCACACCAAAATTATCGAGTAACTTCAGTGTGAGGGGTGTTGGCTCGACAAACAACTGCAACGCATAGGCGGCGGAAGCAATAGACCCCCACAGTGTCAAATGGCGGTTGAGTTTGGGGACTAGAAAAATCAAGAACCCCAGAAAAAATGGTAGTGCAATCCAGGCGATCGTAATGGCAGTCATGGCGTATTATTCTTCTCAATCTCGTTGGTTTCCAATGTGGGATTATCCCGCGCCAGCTTCATAACACCGACCAGCATTAATGCTTGAATTGAAAAGCCAATGACGATCGCTGTCAAAATCACCGCCTGGGGAACTGGATCAGAGTACGCAGCATTTGCAACTTTGCCAACAATCGGGGAAAACAAACCATCTCGTGATGCAATCAGCACGTAATAGGCGATAACCCCGGTACTCATGACATCCATTGAGATAATCTTCATCAACAGGTTCTTTTTAAGAATGATGCCGAAAAATCCGCATAATATTGTGGCGAATATAAAAGCTTCTAACACGGGTATTATCTGTTGAGTAAGGGTAGAGCGTAATTATTTTTGCAGGAAAAGAGTATCAAGAGTACGAAAGGGAGTGCCTTTTTTCGGTACTAATTGAGCAACCTAAGAAGATTTTCTGGACACATACATTACTTTCGGGGCTTCACTTTGCTATTTATTAAGAATATGTGATCTTGGGTATCTAAAGCAAGAGATTGAACTAATTCTAAGATTCTCAAAAACAAGCTCTTAATTCTCCAAATCTTACCATTAATCAACATCTCTGCTATCATCAAAAGAACTTATGTAAATCATTGGAGATTGCCAAAACACTTAAATTACCGTGCTTTTGTTAATACTGTAAGATTATAGTCCATGATTTTTTGAATACCTGCGAACTATTTTTACTGCACGATTTCTAGTTAATTAATAACTTTTATTATTCATATAAAATATAAAAATGAGTTTTTCTCCTTGTATTTTTTCCTTCTTCTCTGGTTCAGGGTTTCTAGATTTAGGTTTTGAAACTAGTGGTTTTAATATCGTTTATGTCAATGAAATATTTTCCCCATTCATGGCAGCATATCGTTATTCACGGGAGGTGCTGAAATCACCATTGCCAGAATACGGATATCATCATGGAGAAACAGCAGATGTAAATAAACTTATTGATGGGTTAGAAGCACAGCGTCTTGGGGAATTAGTGCAGGATTGTCGTAAGTTAAATAATATTGTGGGATTTATTGGTGGTCCACCTTGTCCTGATTTTTCTATTGGGGGGAAAAATCGGGGCTATTTAGGAGAAAATGGCAAGCTTTCGGCAGCTTATGTAGAATTAATCTGTCAGAATTCACCAGATTTCTTTTTATTTGAGAATGTTAAAGGTTTGTGGCGAACAAAGAAACATCGTTTGTTTTTTGAATCACTGAAACTACAGTTACAAGATGCAAATTATGTATTAACAGAACGGTTAATTAATGCTATTGAATATGGTGTACCTCAAGATAGATCCAGAATTATTTTATTAGGCTTTAAAAAAGGGTTTATAAAAAATATAGGTATAAAAATTAGTAATTATTCTGGATTATCGGAAGTGTATTTTCCTTGGACAAGTCAAATTGTATATCCTAAAGAAAAAATTTTTGCTTACCCTTGGAGTCAATATGAACCATTTCAAGAGGATTCTGTAATTCCTTGTCCTGATGGTATTCCTCAAAAACTTACAGTTGAATATTGGTTTAGAAAAAATAATGTTTCAGAGCATCCTAACGCGAAGCATTACTTTCAACCAAGAGCAGGAATGAAAAGATTTACCAGTATTGCCGAAGGAGATGATTCTAAGAAATCTTTTAAACGGTTACATAGATGGCGTTATTCTCCTACTGCTTGTTATGGCAATAATGAAGTCCATCTACATCCATATAAAGCCAGGCGAATTTCTGTGGCGGAAGCTTTAGCAATACAATCTTTACCTGAAAATTTTGTTCTGCCAGAAAATATGTCACTTACGAATATGTTTAAAACTATAGGTAATGGTGTGCCATATTTGGCATCGAAAGCGTTAGCTCAAACAATTTTTGATTTTTTAGCCTCTGGAGGTTACTAAAATCACTTCGGTTGAATGTTAATTAAAATACTGAATTTTTACTGTAATACTCAAGAATTTTCTATATCTAATAACCGGGGTTCTGAATTTTCGCAATTCTCACAAATTAAATAGGATTGCCATAGGACTCAGCCCTTTGTCAGTTTTCAGGCTACACTCGAAATAGATGTGATTTAATTTATCGAAAATTTGGGTTGAAAACCCCGTCGTTCTACGACGGCTTTATCCTTTTGTGGTAGCATAATGTGGTTAATTGGTCGTACCACTTTGTAGTTCGCGGTAGCGTTGCGTAATATCTTTGCCAGGGGAAAGCCATGATTGTTTACGAGTTTAAGGTTAAGGGTAAAGAAAAGCAATATCAGGCAATCAACGAAGCAATTCGTACCAGCCAATTCATTCAAAATAAGTGCTTGTGCTATTGGATGGATAACAAGGATTCAAAGGTAGATAAGTATGCTTTGAATAAATATTGTGCTGTATTAGCTGCGGAATTTCCTTTTGCTGACAAACTCAACTCAATGGCTAGACAATCTGCTGCTGAACGTTCTTGGAGTGCGATTTCTCGGTTTTACGACAACTGTAAAAAGAAGGTCAAAGGTAAAAAGGGGTTTCCTAAATTTAAGAAAAACTGCCGTTCAGTTGAATACAAATCAACGGGATGGAAGCTAACTCTTAATCGTAAGTCGATAACTTTCTCAGATAAGAAAGGGATTGGTACTCTGAAGCTAAAAGGGACTTACGACCTTAATTACTACGACATCAAGCAGATTAAGCGTGTCCGTTTGGTACGTCGTGCTGATGGGTACTATGCTCAATTTGCAATTGACGCTGATGTTAGGATAGAAACTCAACTCTCACATCAATTAGTGGGTATTGACTTGGGATTGAAGTATTTCATTGCTGACAATAAAGGCAATGTAGAACCATCCCCCCAGTTCTACCGCCAATCAGAAAAACAGTTAAATCGTGCTAACCGCAAAAAGTCTCAGAAGTTCAGCAAAGACAAAAAGAAACGATCACAACGGCAATCCAACAATTACCACAAAGCTAGAAATAGATATGCTCGTAAGCATTTAAGAGTAAGTAGGCAACGAAATGAGTATTGCAAGAGATTAGCATACTCCGTCATCCAATCTAACGATTTGGTAGCCTATGAAGATTTAAATGTCAAAGGGTTGGTACGTAATCGACATCTAGCTAAATCAATTAGTGATGCTGGTTGGTCAACTTTCCGCCTGTGGTTAGAATATTTTGGTCAGAAATATGGGAAAGTAACAGTTGCTGTTCCTCCCTATAATACGAGTCAAAATTGCTCTAACTGTGGCGAGAAAGTGCAGAAATCTCTGTCTACAAGGACTCATGTTTGTCCACATTGCGGATATGTGGAAGACAGAGATATCAATGCAGCAATCAACATTTTGAGATTAGGACTCAGTACGGTAGGGCATACCGGAACTTACGCTACAGGAGATTTGCCCTCTTGGGCGATTGGCCGCGGCCTGTCGTCTAACGGCGAGTCTGTGAATGTAGAATCCCCACGCCTTTAGGCTGGGGAGTGTCAAAAGAAGAATCTTGTTTTTTATAAACGTTTATAATCTTCATTGGTAAAAAATACGATGGCAGCAGACTATCCAGACATTGATATTGCGCCATTGATCGATCATGCCCTGTTAGACCCAACAGCAACTCCAGAGCAGGTTGAGCAATGGTGTGAACAAGCAGACAGATTTAATTTTGCGTCAGTTTGTGTTTATCCCGTTTATGTAAAACAAGCCGCAGAACTTCTGCATGGCAAAAAAACTAACGTTTGTACGGTAATTGGTTTTCCCACGGGAGCAACAACTGCGGCTGTCAAGTTGTATGAGGCGCAAGAAGCTGCGGAAAATGGGGCTACAGAGTTAGATGTAGTGATCAATTTAGGTTGGGTAAAAATTGGGAACACTGAGGCAATTCACCGAGAAATTGCCGAAATTTGTGAAGCGACAGGACAGACAGTGAAGGTAATTTTGGAAACTAACCTCCTGACGGATGCGGAAAAAAAACTTGCAGCCGAAATCGCGATGGATGCAGGAGCAGCATTCTTAAAAACCAGTACCGGTTGGAGTGGTGGAGCGACTGTAGCAGATGTGCGGCTGTTGAAGGAAATAGCACGAGACAGAGTAGGAATTAAAGCCTCTGGGGGGATTAGTACGGTTGAGCAAGCTTTAGACTTAATATTAGCGGGTGCTACTAGATTAGGCACATCCCGTAGTGTCGATTTGATCCACCAGCGCAATCGCATGGGAAAAGGTGGATAGTTCATGCTGTTGTTCTTCTGTCATTTGTTTTTTGTCTTCACTCATGACAAATGACTAAATCATCAATAAATAATGAGTAGAACCTATAAAGCAACGGGGATTAATCTCAAAACCCAGGTGCTGGGCGAATCAGATAGAATAGTGACAATATTGACACGAGAATTCGGTTTGATTCGAGCAGTTGCCCCAGGCTCACGTAAGCACAATTCTAGTCTTGGTGGTAGAAGTGGGATGTTTGTAGTTAATGAACTACTGATTTCCAAAGGGCGATCGCTCGATAGAATCACTCAAGCACAAACAGTAAAAACTTATCCAGGTTTGTCCCAAGATTTGGGAAAATTAGCTGCTAGCCAGTATCTAGCAGAAATAGTTCTTTGTCAGGCATTGAGTGAACATCCCCAAGAAGAACTATATGAATTACTTAATGAACATCTCCAGCGTTTGGAGGCTTTACCTAAAACACAGCCATCTAGCATCCTCGCCAGCCTAGCTCATGCAGTTTTTCACCTCCTAGCATTAGCAGGACTCCCCCCACAAGTTCAAGCCTGTTGTTTAACTCAACGCTCCCTGACTCCAGACCTAACAAATCCCAATTGGCAGGTAGGTTTTAGCATCCCCACGGGTGGAATTATTTGTTTAGAAGCTTGGGACAATTTGCGAAAAGAAGCAAACAGGAGAGCAAGGGAAGCAGGGGAGCAGAGGAGTAGGGGAGCAGAGGAGCAGGGGAGCAGAGGAGCAGGGGAGCAAAGAAGAAGAACTTTGACCCAATCCCCAATCCCCAATCCCCAGTCCCCAATCCCCAGTCCCCAATCCCCAATCCCCAATCCCCAATCCCCAATCCCCAATCCCCAACCCCCAAAACCTGACTACCAAACAGTTATACATCGCCAAGAAATCCCAGTAATTTCTGTGCGTTTAAATTCTATTGAACTTAATATGCTCCAACAGCTCTCACAACCAGAGATAATGCAAATTAGCACCACCAGAGATGAAAGCTGGTTATCTGTGGAGCAGATTTTGCGCCAGTATGCTCAGTATCATTTAGGTCGCCCTATTCGCTCCGCTACTCTAATCGATTCTTATTTTGCTGCCAACCATCATGATGCAACCGTCTGATTTTGATAAGAAGATTCTGCCGTTGTCACCCACTCACGCCAGAACACAGAATAGGGCATCAGCTCCAACTGCGCCAAATTATTTGAGTGTTGTTCCTCATTCTCTTCCTAGTCACACTAATAACCAAGAGAAGTCTTCACCAGACATTTCTACACAAGATAAAAGTTGGACATCGGAAATCCCAAAAACTGATTTACCAGAGTCATTAACTGATATTGAATCAGATGATGCTGGTAGCCAAAGGAATGGATATAGTAAGCCAGTGTCCACTAGTGCAGATAATTCTGGTGGTGGTGGGGAAGCAACATCAGGAGGAACTACTGAACAGCAGGGGTTTGCAGCTGTGTTCAAAAACCCCAATTTCCTTGCGCTTTGGGGTGGTCAGGTTTTTTGCCAACTCGCCGACAAAGTTTATTTGGTACTGATGATTGCTTTGATTAACTCTGAGTTTCAAGGCAGTAATCAAAGTATCAGTGGTTGGGTGTCAGCATTGATGATGGCTTTTACTATCCCCGCCGTGCTGTTTGGTTCGGTGGCGGGTGTATTTGTAGATCGGTGGTCAAAAAAAGCTGTGTTAGTAGCTACCAATGCTTGGCGCGGTATTTTGGTGTTAGTGATTCCCTTACTGTTGTGGTTGACTCATGATTGGCAACCCATAGGCATAATACCTGTAGGCTTTGCCATCATTTTAGGCGTAACTTTTTTAGTATCTACATTAACCCAATTTTTTGCCCCAGCAGAACAAGCAGCAATTCCTCTGGTGGTGAAGGAACAGGATTTACTTTCAGCTAATTCCTTATATACGACAACGATGATGGCATCGGTAATCGTAGGGTTTGCGGTGGGAGAACCGCTATTAGCCGTGGCGGATAGTATTTGGGCACAACTGGGTGGTAATAATGGATTTGGGAAAGAACTTTTAGTTGGTGGTAGTTATGCGATCGCTAGTATTATTCTGCTACTGTTAGCAACTAACGAAAAAACCCACGCGCCTGAAACTGAATTTCCTCACGTATTTTCTGACTTGCAAGATGGTTTGCGCTATCTCAAAGAAAATTCTCGTGTCCGTAATGCTTTACTACAATTAATGATTTTATTTTCTGTGTTTGCAGCCTTAACAGTTTTAGCTGTTCGCATGGCAGAAATTATTCCTAACTTAAAAGCTTCTCAGTTCGGCTTTTTACTAGCTGCTGGCGGTGTGGGAATTGCTGTGGGAGCTACAATAATTGGTCAGTTCGGTCAACGCTTTTCTTATAGTCAACTGAGTTTATTTGGTTGTATTGGGATGGCAGCATCTTTGTTGGGTCTATCGCTGTTTACGACCCAACTATGGGCTGTGTTACTTTTGGTAGCACTACTGGGTGTATTTGGGGCTTTGGTAGGTATCCCCATGCAGACCGCTATTCAAACCGAAACCTTGCCCGAAATGCGTGGTAAAGTCTTTGGTTTACAAAATAATGTCGTTAATATTGCCTTGTCTCTACCCTTAGCATTAGCAGGGGTAGCAGAAACCTTTGTTGGTTTAAGAGCCGTGTTTATGGGATTATCTGCGATCGTCATTTCTGGCGGTATTTTGACTTGGTATAACTCCCGCGATTAATATCAGATACTTAGCCAAAGTGATGCACCAGTGAAAAGCTGAAGTTAAAGGCGATCGCGCATTAACTGAAAGCGAAAGCTTTCATGCTAAACTTATCTCAGGAAAATCTGATGATAAACTTGCTGGTTATGAGTTTAATATTAGCCAGAAAACTTTGTTAGCAATGTACTTTCCTGTACAACTGAGAAACACAATAAATAAGGCTATAAATGATCTGCTTTAGTAAACCTAAAGTTTTGCTTTATAGCTAATTTATAGTGAAAACATATACTAAGTAAACAACCAGCAAGTAAAAACAAGATAGCACAAACCAAAATCTAAAATAAATAATCAACCCCGATCTTCTGATAGCTAATAAAGAATGCGTATAGCCTGGATTGGAAAAAAATCACCCTTTTGTGGCAACGTCACTTACAGTAGAGAAATTACCAACGCCTTGTTAGATAGAGGGCATCAAGTTAGCTTTCTCCACTTTGCTCAAGAAGACTCTGAAGCCCACAATTGGCCAAATTGTCAGGAAGTTTCCTTACCCTTCCTTTATAAGTCACAGGTTTACACCATACCCACTTTCACAGCCACAAAGGTATTAACTGAGTCACTCAGGGAAATTAAACCAGATATTGTCCACGCTTCTTTGACTTTATCTCCCCTTGACTTTTTTCTACCAGAAATTTGTGACCAATTAAATTTGCCCCTCATTGCGACATTTCACACACCATTTGCAGGTAAAGGTGCAAAGCTAATCTCAGGAACACAACTTTTGGCTTATCAACTCTATGCACCTTTTTTAGATAACTACCATCGGGTAATTGTGTTTTCTCAAATTCAGCGAGAATTGTTAGCTAATATGGGTGTGCGAGACAAAAAAATCGCAGTTATTCCCAACGGTGTAGATATTGATAGATATTCTCCTGGACATTCTACAGTTAAAGCAGAATTTAAAGCAGAACGTTTATTTGTTTATCAAGGAAGACTAGCCCCAGAAAAAAATGTAGAATCACTGCTGAGAGCCTGGAAGCAAGCCAATATGGCGGCGGGTAGTAAGTTGTTAATGGTTGGTGATGGCCCTTTAAGAACTTCT